>CAIOJL010000182.1 GCA_903858595.1 uncultured Spartobacteria bacterium
GATCAAGCTACAGCCCGCCCCTGCCGCAGCCGCCCGCAAGCCCGGTGCAGCCCCTTCGGCTACATCTGAGCCGGCTACGACATCTACAACACCTGCCAAGATTTCGGGTAAAGCCGTAGATGACGTTCCTAAAAATCTGAACCTCAGTAAGTCTACTGATGAGATTGAAGAAGAGACCGCTTCTTCGTCCGGGTTGTCGCTTCCCTTGGTGATTGCAGTTGCTGTTCTTGCCCTTGTGGCATTTGGTATTCAGCTCTGGACCTTCCTGGCTTAGACACTTTTTTACTCACCAACATCTACTTATCATGGCTTCCGAACACGTCCTTGAACTCAATGATGCAACCTTCGATCAGACCGTTGCTTCCTCGCCCGTCCTACTTGTCGACTTTTGGGCTCCTTGGTGCGGACCCTGTCGTATGATTACCCCAGTCATCGAGGAACTCGGCAAGGAGCTTGCCGGCAAGGTGACCGTGTCCAAGGTCAATGTGGACGAGGCGCCTGGTGTGGCGCAGACCCATCAGATCACCGCTATCCCGACGCTGATGATTTTTCGCAATGGAGTCCTCGCAGAGCGTATGACGGGTCTTTCTTCCAAGGCTGCTCTTCTGGAGAAGCTCCAGGTTGCCTAATTGCCCAATTGCCTAAGCCTAATTGGCAGAAGCTCCAGCTTCCCCTTTTATCTCACTATCGGTTCGAGTGACGGACTCCGCCGCAACGCCTTGTTCCTTGGGTTACTCGATGCCTGCGGAGTGGGAGAGACATGAGGCCACCTGGATTTCCTGGCCGCATGCGGATGGTCAGAGCTTTCCCGAGAGTTATGACCGGGTTGTACCAACGCTTGTCAAGATGGCCTCGGTTCTTGCCGAGGCTGAAATCCTCAGAATCAATATCTCTAACTCCGAACAGGAGAGTGTGCTGAGGCGACTTCTCTCGGCATTCGCTCCCATGGAGCGCATCGAGTTTCACAACAATCCGACCCATGAACCTTGGTGCCGGGACCATGGTCCGATCTTTGTGAAACGTGCTCTGGCACCCCAGCTTGCAATCAACGACTTCGGGTATAATGCGTGGGGTAACAAGTATCCTCCCTTTGATGCTGATGATATTGTCCCTACCCGGATCGCACGCCATTTTGGTTACCCTCTGTTCGAACCGCCATTCATCCTCGAGGGGGGATCCGTAGAGCCCAATGGAGCGGGTGCCTTACTCACCACGGAGTCGTGCCTTCTGAACCCCAACCGTAATCCCTCGATGTCCCGGGATCAGATCGAGCAGGGATTGAGGGATTATCTCGGAGTGGAGCAAATCCTCTGGCTCGGTGACGGTATTGAGGGGGATGATACCGACGGACATGTTGACGACATCACCCGCTTTGTCTCTCGTGACACTGTTATCACCGTCGTTGAGCCAAATCAGGCTGATCCCAACCACCTCCCCTTGAAGGAAAACCTCGAACGTCTTCGCGGCATGAAGCTGTCCGATGGAACTCCGCTGAAAGTTATCGAGATGCCGATGCCCCCCCGAATCGACCGCGAGGGGATCCGCTTGCCGGCTAGTCATGCCAACTTCTACATCGCTAACGAATCCGTGCTGATGCCCTCATTCGGTGCTGATTCCGATGTGGAGGCAGTGGAGATCCTCGCGGAGCTTTTTCCTACTCGCATGATCCGGCCAATCGATTGCTGTGAGTTGATTTGGGGACTGGGGGCGTTCCACTGCCTCACTCAACAGCAGCCCGCATAGGCCTTAGAAATCCCTTTTTGGCGAAAATGTATCGGATGGATGCTTGCAAAAGCCTGTTGGGATGTTTGTCCTATCAGACTTACTTATGAATAACGCAATCCTCCAACTAGCCGCCCGCGATGCCCGCGGACTCGCCATCGACGCCGTCACCGCCTGCAAGTCCGGACATCTCGGCCTTCCCCTCGGTTCGGCTGACATCGGTGCCGTTCTCTTCGGTGAGGCACTCCAGATCGACCCCTCGTCTCCTCGCTGGATCAACCGTGACCGGTTCATCCTCTCCGCTGGTCACGGCAGCATGTTCCTCTACGCATGGTTGCACCTTTCCGGGTTCGATCTTCCTCTCGATCAGGTGAAGAAATTCCGCCAGCTTCACAGCATCACTCCTGGACACCCTGAGTTCCATGTGACTCCCGGAGTCGAGGCGACCACTGGTCCTCTCGGCCAGGGTGTGGCCAATGGCGTGGGCTTCGCGATGTCCCAGAAGATGGCCGCTGCCCGCTTCAACACTCCCCAGCACACCATCTTCAACAACCATGTCGTCGTTCTCTGCGGCGATGGCTGTCTTCAGGAAGGGGTTTCGGCCGAGGCCTCATCGCTTGCCGGCCACCTGGGACTCGACAATCTCATCGTTTTCTTCGATTCCAACAACGTCACTCTCGACGCCATGCTGTATGTCAGCCAGAGCGAGGATGTCGGCACCCGCTATGCCGCCTACGGCTGGCATGTCCAGATAATCGACGGCCATAACTTGGACGAGATCCTGGCAGCCTTCAACAAGGCCAAGTCCACCAAGGGAAAGCCGCACATGATCATCTGCAAGACGATCATCGGAAAGGGAATCCCCGAGGTCGAAGGCACCAACAAGGCCCACGGCGAGGCAGGTGTGAAGTTCTCGGACGAGGCCCGCAAGGGACTCGGTCTTCCTGATGAGAAGTTCTTCATCGCTCCCGAGGTCAGCGCTTACTTCGCAGATCTCAAGTCGAAGCGTGCCGAGGCGCATGCCGTATGGCAGACAGAGTTCGCAGCCTGGCGCACCGCCAATACCGAACTAGCCGCCCTTCTGGATGCCGGCATTGAGCAGAAGATTCCTGACATTCTCTCTCTCATTCCTTCCTTCAAGGCCGATGAGATGATCGCCACTCGCAAGGCCGGAAGCATCGTTCTCCAGCCGATCGCCAAGGCCATGCCTCTGCTGGTCAGCGGTAGTGCCGATCTCTTCGGTTCCACGCTCAACTATATCGAGGGAGGGGGTGACTTCACCGATCAGAACCGCGAGGGACGCAATATCCATTTCGGTATCCGCGAGCACGCCATGTGCGCAATCATGAACGGCTATGCATACGATGGCATTTTCCGTATCGCAGGGGCTACCTTCCTGGTCTTCAGCGACTACGGTCGTCCATCCATTCGTGTGGCCGCGCTTTCCAAGCTGCCCACAACCTACATCTTTACCCACGACTCCGTCGCCGTCGGCGAGGATGGTCCGACTCACGAGCCCGTTGAGACCGTCGCCGCACTCCGCGCGATACTAGGTTTGGATGTCATCCGTCCCGCCGATCCTGAGGAGACCGCCGGTGCCTTCGCCGCCGCCATGGAGCACACGGATGGTCCGACGCTTCTAGCGCTCTGCCGTCAAAATCTGCCAAACCTGAGTGAGATTCCTGTCGATGTCCGTCGCCAGGGTGTCTTCAAGGGGGGGTACATTGCCCGCAAGGAGACCTCGGCCCTGGAGGTCATCATTCTTGCCTCAGGCAGTGAACTGAATGTCGCCATGGATGCCGCCAAGACTCTCGGTGCCGGTGCCCGTGTTGTCTCCATGCCGTGCATGGAGCGTTTCGAGCGTCAGGATGCGGCTTACCGCGAGGAGGTCCTCCCTACCTCGTGCCGCAAGCGTGTCTCAATCGAGGCCGGCATCTCCGATCCTTGGTTCTGCTATGTCGGTTTGGATGGGAAGACTGTGGCAATCGACCGTTTCGGTCTCAGCGCCCCCGGTGGCACCGTCCTCAAGGAACTCGGAATGACCGCGGAGAACGTAGTCAAGACTGCCCAGTCTCTCTAAGGAACTTCTTTCAGATAGCCCCACCGGAGTGATCCGTTGGGGCTTTTTGCTTTTCAACAGGGTGACTTTCTTCGTTTCGTCGGTATAGTTTTTCCGTGACCCTTTTCACGGCTTGGTTCCACTTTAGTTTTTCGGATTTCCAGTATGCCTTCCTCAGCATCCTTTTGGAGGGGCTTCCCTTCCTCTTGGGAGGGGCGATTCTCTCGGGTCTCTTGGAGGAGTTTCTGCCCCAGTCGTTCATGACCCGCCTTCTGCCGAAGAACCCTCGTACAGCCATCATTGTCAGCGGACTGCTCGGGGTGATCTTTCCGGTCTGTGAATGCGGCATCGTTCCGGTTGTGAGGCGTCTGTTGAAGAAAGGGCTTCCTGTCTCCTGCGGCATCACCTACATGCTTGCCGCCCCGATCGTGAATCCTCTGGTCATTCTGAGTACTCTTGCCGCATTTCGCGGACAGGGGGCATGGGAGATGACCATCCTTCGTTTTGGCCTGGGGCTTACGGTGGCCATCGTGGCGGGATGGATCGTGAGTTACGTTGCCCCCTTCTCGATCTTGCGACCCGGTCTGCTTGCTCCAGAGAATGACCATAAGCACAATCACAGCGGATCTGGCGGAATGGTCGACCGCCTGCGGAATGCCGCTTCCGTGGCCACACGTGATTTCCTCGATGTCGCCGTCTACTTCGTGATCGGTGCCGCCGCCGCCTCGCTCTTCAGTACCGCAGTGAATCAGGAGATCATCCTACCCCTCGCGGCGAATCCCCCGCTGGCCATCGTCTCCCTCATGGGACTGGCCTCCATCCTCTCGGTCTGCAGCACGACAGATGCCTTCATCGCGTCGACGCTCACCACTTTCCCGATGGCCGCGAAGCTCGCATTCCTCGTCTTCGGTCCGATGCTCGATTTCAAGTTGCTCTTCCTTTACGGGGCGGCCTTCTCCAAGCGCTTTATTCTCTCGCTGGCACTCGGTCTTTTCGTGGTGATCGGACTTCTCTGCTGGAGGCTCTCTGCTCTGAATCTCGCATGGTGACCGAATCATGAAGAACTCCTCTTTCCTTCAAGGTCTTCGTGACTCCCTGATGCTCCTCCTCTGGGGAGGGTTCGTTCTCTGGCTTTCCTTTGCAGGGCAACTTGCCACCTACCTGCATCCTTCCCTCCAGAACTACACCACGGCAGCGGGCGTGGTCTTCCTAGTGCTCGCTTTCTTTGGATTCCGTTCACTCTTCACGCATCCGTTGCTGCACGAGCATCATGAACACCACGGGCACCACGAACGCTGTGGTAATCATCAGGGTCATGATCATGCTGAGCAAGCCAAGGAACATCAGCACCACGGAACGGTTGATGAGATGGGAGCCATGCTCTTCAAGACCATCCTGCTACTTCTCCCGCTAGCCATCATTGTTTCTGGCAAGGCGACTGCCTACTCGATCACCACGATTCAGATTAGGGGAGTCGTTGATAATATCAACAAGCTACCCTCGGCAAAAGCTGGAGCAGCAGCGGCGGCATCGGCTGCCTCTTCCGCGAAATCCACGACATCTTTCACCCCCTTCGCCATAACTGTTGCGACGAATGATGCTACGACCTCTGCACCTCAATCATCCCCTTCATCGCATTCTTCTTCACCGGCTGCTTCCTGTGGCCCGATGCCGCTTCAGGTCATCGACATGCTCTATGCTGTCCAGATGCCCTCCTACCGTGGGGAGTTCGAGGGCAAGGAGGTGGAACTGATCGGTCAATATATACCATTGACGACAGGCAATCCGAAGGGGGACCGCTTCCAGGCCATCCGGATGTTTATCACCTGCTGCGCCGCAGATGCCAAGCCGGTCGGAGTCACCGTTCAGTACCCGAAGCCTCTCAAGGTCTCAGAGATGGGTTGGGTGAAAATCACAGGCAAGCCTACCTTCCCTATGGAGGGTGGTCACCGCATGGCTGTGCTTGAAGCAACTAAGGTCGAGGAATGTCCCGCTCCATCAGAACCCTTTGTCTACTAGCACTCATCGCCTCTTTCCCGCTTCGTGCTCAGGAAGGAACGCGGGTTGATGCGTGGAAAAGTGCCCGGGCGGAACTAAGATTTCCCGAAAGATAATAGACTTATTGATATAATTCTCAAGATGGCCCGAAAGTTGCTTCCCTAATTCCGTGTGTTACTTTTTAATTAGTAAATGCTAGGCATGGAACTCGTCGCGGGGGTTGCCCAACAGCAAGTGCTTTCCCCGCAAATGCAGCAGAGTCTCCAACTGCTGCAGACTCCTGTAGCAGAGCTCCGTCAGATGATTGCCGCTGAGTTGGCCAACAATCCCGTACTCGAGGAGGAGGACCTTCGAGGGGGGGCAGCTGATTTCGATGAGGATTTCCTAGAAAATGAGAAGAGGGACGGCAGTGGGACCAATAATGAATTTTCACTACAGGATGAGTGGCGCGATTACCTGCCTCAGGCTTCAGCGCGACCTGCCTATTCCACAGAGGATGAGGAGCGCCGGAGGTTTCTTTTTGAATCGCAAGTCTCAAGGCCGACGCTCAGGAACCTAGTGATTGATCAGGCGGCTGGTTTTCCCTCCGAAGAACTGCCCCTTGTCGAACTCATTGCCGGAAGCCTGGATGAGGATGGCTATTTAAGAATATCCGTTGCTGATCTGGCTTTAGCAACCGGAGTTTCCGAGGCACCAATGGAAGCTGTATTGAGAAAAGTCCGTGAATTTGAGCCTCCGGGAGTGGCTGCCGCCGATCTCGCAGATTGTCTTCTCCTGCAGCTCTCAAGAAAAGGTGAGAAAAATGGCCTTGCCGCTAGGATGCTCAGCCATCATCTCCCCCAGTTGGCCCGTCATCGCTATGACGAGATCGCTCGTGATCTTCGTGTTCCCCTAGCTGATGTCACGGCCGCCGCGCAACACATCGCAACGCTGGAGCCAAAACCTGGGCGTCCCTTTGCATTAACTGATGAGCAGGGTGTCATTCCTGATCTGATCGTCATTCCCAAGAATGCTGGGGGTGACGAAGAGGGGTTCTCGGTTCGTCTTAACGAAGATGAATTTCCCCGTCTTAAGATCAGCAACGATTACAAGGAGTTGCTGGTAGAACGAGGGCAGAACGAGGAACTGATGCTGTACCTTCGCGAGAAGATCAAGGGCGCACGGTTTTTTCTACGTAGTCTCCAGCAGCGTCAGCAAACCCTGCTTGTAATCGGGAACCAGATCGTTTTGCGGCAGGAAGAGTTTTTCCGCAAGGGGGCCTCGGCCCTCAAGCCCCTCATCATGGCTCAGATCGCCGATGCCGTTGGTCTGCATGTCACCACGGTCAGTCGTGCTGTCTCTGGAAAATACATGGATACACCCCAGGGACTGCTCGAGATGAGATATTTCTTCACCCCGGGATTTCAGAACTCCGACGGAACCGCGGTCAGTAATGAAATGGTAAAAGGGGTAATACGCGAAATGGTGGACAAGGAATCCCCCAGCGCCACGCTGAGCGATCAGGAAATTGTTGAGGAATTGCAAGAGAGGGGTCTGAAGATCGCCCGCAGAACAATTGCCAAGTACCGGGAGCAACTTGGGATTTTACCGAGCCATTTGAGGAAAAACTGATAACTCTGGAAGATATGACGCAATCCGCCATCTCCGAACAGTCGGTCAGGGAAATCCTTTCCACTATTTCCTATCCAGGCTTTACCCGCGATATCGTTTCCTTCGGTGTGGTGAGAGGAATCACGATGGGGAATGAGATTACCATCCAGATGGTTCTCTCCACGAATGACACCGGTGTGGCTTCGGAGTTAAGGAACCGCGCGACTCAAGCGCTCGGCGCTTCGTTTCCAGGGATTCCCGTCAAGGTTCTGCTCGATGTTCAGACGCCGATCCAATCCTCGGGGCAGGGGCCAGTTCCTATTCCAGGAATCCGCCATGTGATTGCGGTAGCCAGTGGAAAAGGTGGGGTCGGCAAATCGACGATCTCCGTGAATCTCGCTGCAGCCTTAGCCTTAAAAGGGCTCAAGGTTGGGCTCTGTGACTGCGATCTCTATGGCCCGAGTATCGCACTCATGTGCGGTGCCCGGGAGCGTCCGTCTGCCGATGAGCAGGGAATGATCATTCCTCCTAAACATCATGGAATGAAAATCATGTCGATGGGGCTTCTGCTAGAACAGGATTCTCCAGCAATCCTGCGAGGTCCCATGGTGACGCGTTACACGCAGCAATTCCTAAGGAATGTCGTTTGGGGAGAACTCGATGTGCTCATCCTCGATTTGCCCCCGGGAACGGGTGATATTCAGTTGACCATCGTCCAGACGATCCCCTTGAGCGGTGCCGTGATCGTCACAACGCCTCAGGAGGTCGCGGTTATTGATGCGCGCAAGGCGGTCTCCATGTTTCAGAAAACAAATGTCCCGATCCTGGGTATTCTTGAAAACATGGCCTATTTCGTGGTGCCGGGTGACACGACACGTCACGAGATTTTCGGCAGCGGCGGCGGTATTGGAGAGGCAACCAGGCTAGGGGTTCCATTTCTCGGTTCGCTTCCCCTGGACCCCGAACTGAGGGTAGCATCTGACAGCGGGGTTCCGTTAATGCTATCGCATCCCGAACTTCCCGTTTCCAGCTTGATTCAGATAGCTACAGAATCCCTCTTGCCGTTGCTTCAAAGACCGTGAGAGTCGTCTGAAAAATCTAGCATTCCAGCATCCGTAAAGCGTTCCTTGCGGCGCCAAGTAGCGCGGTTTCGTCATTCAGAACAACATTAATCGGCATCGTTTCCAGAAGTGGCCTCAGTCGCCCTTTGTTCAGGAAGCTTTCCAGAAAGATCGGACGGCGAAGAAGTCGCAAAAGCTTGGGAGGAATGCCGCCTCCTAGGAAGACTCCACCTATGGCCATGGTTTTGAGTGCCAGATTGGAAGCCTCGGAGCCGAGCGTCCGAACAAAGAGATCCATCGTTAAGGTGCAGAGTGGACAAGATCCGTCCGCAGCATACTTATCGATGACTGCAGCGGCATCCTGCTCCATCATCTCGAGGGCGACAGCGGGTTTTTCGACTCGTCGCCCCGTGTTACGGAGAAAACGGTAGATGTTGGCGATGCCCATGCCTGAAACCACCCGCTCGAAGCTCACACTCGCGTATTCGTGCCGAAGGAAGTTGAGCAGATCGAGCTGAAGTTCGTCAGTTGGGGCAAAGTCCGCATGGCCCCCTTCGCTGGCCCAGGGTGTATGGCGTGTGCCATCCCAAAAGAGGCCTGCTTCACCCAGTCCCGTTCCGGGCGCGATAACGCATTGGTTCCCGGCATGAGAACCGGAACCCGCCTGAAGTGGAGCAAGATCGGTTTGATGCAGTGCCACCAGCCCATAGGCTGTCGATTCGAGGTCGTTGAGTACAGCGACACGCGCGATGCCTATGAGTTTTGGAAGGGCATTGATATCAATCTTCCAGCCCAGATTACTTGCCGTGACGACACCTGCTATATTCGGCCCCGGAACGCCGAAACAGGCAGTTCTGAGTGGGGTTGAGAGGGTAAGATCCTTTAGGAAAAGGTCGACCATTTCCTCGATAGAGGAATAGTCGGCGCTTCGGAACTTAGCGAAATGCAGGCGGGTCATCTCCGCATCGTCGCGAAAGACGGCCACACGGAAATTGGTCCCGCCGAGATCTCCGGCTAGAATCAAGGCGGGTGATTCAGGCATGGCGCCGAGGAATTCTGCTTACAGACGGATGACCTTGGCGGTCGAGATGTCGGCGTCTGATGTCACCTTGGCAAGCAGAGCCTCGTCTGGTGCAGAGTCGAGATTGAGCAGGGTCAGTGCCTGTCCCCCGACTTCATTGCGGCTCAGCGACATGCTTGCGATATTGACGTTGTTCTGACCGAGGATTGTGCCAAGATGGCCGACGATACCCGGACGATCACGGTTCTCGAGAAGGAGGATGATGCCTGAGGGCACTCCCTCGACAAAGCGGCCGTTAATCGTGACGATGCGCGGCTTGGAACCATAAAGCGTTCCGCCGACTGATGCCGTGACGCCATCCTGGGTGATGGAGGCCTCGATGAGGTCGGTGAATTCCCCCGCTTCGCTCTGGCGTGTTTCAATGACTTCAAGTCCCAGGTTAGCGAGGATGGCGGGAGCATTGACGGGATTGACATCGTTGCCATGAGTATAACGAAGGAATCCGGTGATGAGCTCACGGGTGACGGCTGTCAAATCTTGCTCCACGAAGCGACCGCTGAAGCGTATGGAAAGCTTCTCGGCGCGCTTGGGCGCGATCTGCGCAAGAAAGAGTCCAAGCTTGCCACCCAGTTCAATCCAGGGACCGAGGATGGAAATGGTCTTGGCGTCGATGTTGGGCATGTTGACGGAATTGCGGATCTCACCTTGGAGCAGGGTAGCTCGAACAGCCTCGGCAATCTCGATGCCTACGAGTTCCTGAGCCTCTGCTGTGGAGGCGCCGAGGTGAGGGGTGAGCACGAGGTTCGGAACATCTCGGTGGGGCCATTCCGCAGGAACGGGCTCGACCTCGAAGACATCTAGGGCCGCTCCGCCGATCTGGCCGCTCGTGAGTCCCTCGGCGAGGACATCCTCGTCAATCAGTCCGCCGCGGGCGCAATTGATAATGCGGACGCCTTTCTTGAGCAGGGGAAGCTGCTTGCGACCGATCATGTGCTTGGTCTCTTCGGTCAGAGGCATGTGGACAGTGATGAAGTCTGCTTGTGGAAGGATGTCGTCCACCTTATCGACAACTTCGACCTGCAGTGACTTCGACTTGCTGGCTGAGATGTAAGGATCGTAGGCGAGCACTCTCATGCCGAAGGCAATCGCGCGGCGGGCCACTTCGGTGCCGATACGGCCCATGCCGAGGATGGCGAGGGTCTTGCCGTGAAGTTCGACACCCTCGAATTTTTTGCGGTCCCACTTGCCGGCCTTCATGCTGGCATCAGCCTGGGGAATAAAGCGGGCGGTCGCCAGCATGAGTGAGAAGGCGTGCTCAGCCGTGGATATCGTGTTGCCGCCGGGAGCGTTCATGACAATAACGCCGTGCTTGGTTGCGGCCTCCACGTCCACGTTGTCAATGCCGACACCGGCGCGTCCGACAACCTTGAGATTTTTGGCGGCTGCGAAAACGGCGGGCGTAACCTTGGTCTGGCTACGGACCACCAATCCTTGGAACTCGGGGATGATCTTAATCAGTTCCTCCTCTTTGAGGCCTGTCTTCACCACAACATCGATGACCCCTCCCTCGGCAAGGGCTTCAATTCCACGATGGGAAACCGGATCTGCGACGAAAACTTTTGGGATTTTGCTCATGATGAGAGGTGTGTGTTTTGTTGGTTGTGTGAATATTGCTACCATGGAGCTGCTTGCCCTTGCAGTAATGGACAAAGAACGATGCCACTGAGAGACTACGACCGGCTAGTAACTCCATCAAATCTGAAAAAAATACAAAACTCCACACGAGGGCGGATGACAAGAGGTGTTTGTGAAAAATTTCACAAACACTCAAAAAGCACTTGCCAGACGGGGCTTGCTTGATTGTTATCCAGAACTCATTTTTTGACTTTCCCGAACTTCGATACATGGTTTTTTCAATCCTCCCGATAGCCAGCGCGGAACTTTCCGCGGAGACGCCTGAGTTTCTGACTCACTCCTTTCTTGCCTGGTTCACCAATTCGATCCTCGTCACGGCGATCGTGCTCGGGGTGATCATGTGGATCGTCCGCTCCTGCACCCGCAAGATCGAAGTCATCCCGGGGGCAGGTCAGAATTTCCTCGAGGCGGTCGTCGAGGGTTTTTACGGCGCCGTGGAGGGGATTCTTGGCGACAAGATGACAAGGAAGTCTTTTGGTCTTCTCGGAACACTTTTCATTTTTATCCTGATCTCGAACTGGTTCGGCTTGCTGCCAGGCGTTGGTTCGATCGGTTGGCATGAGGGGGACAAATTCATTCCTCTCCTTCGTCCGGGGACCGCGGACATGAACATGACCATTGCCATGGCTGCAGTGTCGATGGTTCTCTGGTTTTACTGGACGATGCAGGTCACGGGACCGGTTGCCTTCATCAAAGAACTCTTCGGCGTGAAAGGTGGCATGTCTGGCCCTATTCTCTTTCTCCTGGTGCCTCTCTTCCTCTTTGTGGGCGTGCTGGAGGTTGTTTCCATCGTAGTTCGCCCCGTCTCTCTCTCTCCGACTCTATGGAAATATCTTTGCCGGTGAGAACATGCTCGCGACGATGATCAATATAGGTCAAATCTTTCATTTCCCCCCTTGGCTCTCCTCGGTCCTGAGTTGCATTGTTCCCATTCCCTTCTATTTCCTGGAATTGCTTATCGGATTCCTCCAGGCAATGGTCTTCACTCTCCTGATTCTTGTGTACCTCCAACTCTCAACAGCGCACGAGGAACACTAAACTTATCTTTTAAAGACTTTTGGCAGCCGGGACCATGCGAGACGTGGACGACTGCCGGAAACAAAACAACAACAAACCAACACATCACATGCTCATCAACATTCTTGCCGAAGCCCTGACTTCGGCCAACACGATCACTGGCAGTTTCACTCTCGGCGTTGCCGGAGCAGGATCCGCCATCGGCATCGGTCTAATCGGAGCTCGCATGGTCGAGGCGATCGGCCGTAATCCCGCCACTCTTCCTAAGGTGCTCATGATCGGCATTCTGACCATCGCTCTGGCCGAGGCCATCGCAATTTTCGGTCTGATCTTCGCATTCCAGGGCAAGTAATCCTTCTTGGGCGGCGCCCCGTCACCGGGGCGCCACTCAACCTTTTTAATAAACCAAAAAACATTATCGGGAGAATCTAACGGAAGATGGAAATTTTAAAACAATTCGGAGTTGATTGGCCGCACTTCATTGCCCAGTTGGTTCTTTTCCTCATCGTTTACTTTGTCCTGAACCGCTTTGCCTTCGCTCCCTTGCTGAAGGTTCTGGAAGAACGTCGCAAGCGCATTGAGGAAGGACAGCTCAATGCTGAGAAGATCAAGAAGCAGCTTGCCGAAGCGGAACTCCGTTATCAGGAGATTCTCCGGAAAGCCAATGATGATGCTCAGGTGATGATTGAGGAGTTACGCAAGAGCAATGAGGCATTTTCCCAACGGGAGATGGAAAAGGCTGTCAAGGAATCAGCCGCTATTGTGGAACGGGCTCGCCACGAAATTACTTCCGAGCGCAACCGCATGGTCGACGAAGTAAAGCGAGAGATGGTTTCTCTTGTCGTCAAGACCACGGCCCAGGTCGCAGGCAAGGTTCTCTCACCCGAAGATCAGAAGCGCCTCAGTGAGGAAGCCTCCAAGGAACTCGCTTCCTAGGGCAATCTTGATCCGCTTTTCAGGAAACTCCCAACGTACCAACCACGATGCAGATCCCCAAGGATGCCAAAATTAAGGCCAGGGAACTCTTCGAGTCCTCACTCGATGACTCTGGACGCCCTGACAGTGCCAAGGCACTCTCCATCGCTGACCTCGTTGTGAATGCCGCCCCGCGTCACTCCGTTCAGATCCTCAGGGAGTTTGCGCGCCTGATCCGACTCGAGACAGCCAAGCATCACGCCGTGATCGAAAGCGCCGCCCTTCTAGACGAAGGAACCCGCGACTCGATTCTCAAGTCCCTGCAAGAACGGGATGGGGGAGCCGTCACGGTCGAAGTGAAAGTCGATCCAGTACTTATCGGCGGCGCTCGCATCCGTCTCGGAAGTGAAGTCTGGGATGCCTCGGTGCTGTCCCGTCTCTTAGCCCTGAATTCCTAATTATCACCATTGCCTGTTAACCCTTCCTCTTCCTAAAACTCACCTTTCAACACCCACAAACCATGAGCAACCTCCTGCAAGAACTTGAAGCAAAGATCAGCGGTCTTTCCAACGCAACCGCTGCCAAATCCAATGTCGGAACCGTCCGCGAGATCGGAGACGGTGTCGCCCGCATCGAGGGACTCGGCGGCGTCATGCTCAACGAGATGCTCGAGTTCCCTGGTGGGATCTACGGCATCGCGCTGAACCTCGAGGAGACCGAGGTTGGAGCCATTATTCTCGGAGATTACACGTCGATCTCCGAGGGGGACGAGGTGAAGACCACCGGGCGCCTGCTTGAGGTGCCGGTCGGCAAGGAGCTTCTCGGTCGCGTTGTTGACTCACTCGGACAGCCGATCGATGGGAAGGGACCTATCCAGTCGAAGACCTTCTACCCCGTCGAGAAGACAGCTCCCGGTATCATCAAGCGTCAGAGCGTCAGTCAGCCTCTCTGCACCGGCATCATGTCCATCGACGCGATGATTCCTATCGGTCGCGGTCAGCGTGAGCTTATCATCGGTGATCGAGCCACTGGCAAGACGACAATCGCCATAGACACGATCATCAACCAGGCAAACATCAACCGCTCGGGTGAGGCCTCCGGAGATCCTTCCTTCCGTCCTATCTACAGTATCTATGTTGGCGTTGGTCAGAAGAATGCGAACATTGCCCGTGTCGTCGACACGCTCTCCTCCCACAATGCCCTCCAGTACACGATCATCGTCTCTGCTCCCGCATCGGACAGTGCTTCAAACCAGTACCTTGCCCCCTTTGCCGGCGCGGCGATGGGAGAGTGGTTCATGGATAATGGCATGGATGCCCTGATTGTTTTTGACGATCTCTCGAAGCATGCCGTGGCTTATCGTCAGATTTCTCTTCTTCTCAAGCGTCCTTCGGGACGTGAGGCCTATCCCGGTGATGTCTTCTACCTTCACAGCCGTTTGCTCGAGCGTTCCGCCCGTCTGAGTGAGAAGGCCGGAAACGGATCCCTCACAGCCCTTCCAATCATCGAGACTCAGGCTGGTGACGTGTCGGCCTACATCCCGACAAACGTCATCTCGATTACGGATGGCCAGATCTACTTGGAGACCGATCTCTTCTATCAGGGTATCCGACCAGCTATTTCGGTCGGTCTTTCAGTCTCACGCGTCGGTTCCGCAGCGCAGATTAAGGCGATGAAGCAGGTTGCCGGTAAGCTGAAGGGCGATCTTGCCCAGTTCCGCGAGCTAGCCGCCTTTTCCCAGTTCGGCAGTGATCTGGATGCCCGCACCAAATCTCAACTCGATCGCGGAGGGCGCATCGTGGAACTCTTCAAACAGCACCAATATCACCCGCTTGCCGTGGAGCTTCAGGTTGCCATCCTCTGGACCATGCAGAAGGGGTACTTTGATGCGGTCGCGGTCGAGCGGGTCAAGGACTTCCAGGATCAGCTTTCCCAGTTCCTAAACTCCCGCAAGGAGGCCCTCCTCTCACTCATCCTCAAGAAAGGTGCCGTTGATGCCGAGATCGAGAAAGAACTGACTGCGGCATTGGAAGAGTTCAAAGTCATTTTCCGCTAAAATAACCATATAACGCATACTGGTAGCTTATGGCTAATACCCGCGACATCCGCCGACGCATTAAGTCGGTCAAGAACACTGCCCAGATTACGAAGGCAATGCAGATGGTCGCCGCATCCAAAATGCGCAAGGCTCAGCAGGCTGCCATGGCCGGACATCCCTACTCCCTGGTTCTCAACAGGGTCCTTGTTTCCCTGCGGGACATGGTGAGCGCGGACTTCCATCCACTGCTGGAGGTTCGGCCTGTGAAGAAGACTCTGGTCCTCCTTGTCACCTCGGACAAAGGGCTCTGCGGTGCTCTTAATACCAACGTGCTTCGGGAGGCGATGCTGCTTGATCAGGAGAAGACTCTCTTCGTTGCCTCCGGAAAAAAGGGAGCTTCTTTTCTGGCAAGAACAGGGCGCAACATGATTGCTGATTTCGCACTGCCCGACAATCCAACCTTCCTTCAGACCAAAGCGATTTCCAAATATTGCTTGGAGAAGTTCCTCTCCGGTGAAGTCGACCGCGTTGAGGTGCTCTACCCGAAGTTCGTTAACACGCTGGTTCAGAAGCCTCTCCTGGTTACTCTACTTCCCATCACGGATGATAAAGCCGCAGGAGTTTCCCAATCGGTTAGTGAACAGGTGGCTATAGAGGCAACGGCAACAACCGGAGCCCAGTTCCTGTTCGAGCCGGGTGCGGATGAAGTCCTCAATTCCGTTCTTCCCTATTACTTCCACTTCGAGGTGTTCCAGATGATCCTCGATGCACGAGCTTCGGAACAGAGCGCCCGCATGGTTGCGATGAAGAGCGCGACCGACAATGCGAAGAGCCTCGTGAAGGATCTCACTCTTGAGTACAACAAGGCCCGTCAGGCCAGCATCACCACCGAACTTCTCGAAATCACAACCGCCCAGATGGCTCTTGCGTAAAAGCTAAAAACTTAAGCCCTCGAGAGTCCGAAACAAACCTTTCCAAATTCAATAACCCCAACAAAAAAGCTCATGAGCAACACAGGCACCATCGTTCAAATCATCGGCCCGGTCATCGATGCCGAGTTCAACACCAAGGAGGGCAAACTGCCCAAGATTTATGACGCCATTGAGGTGGACTACACGGTCGACGGCAAGCCGGCCAAAGTGACCCTGGAGGTCCAGCAGCACCTTGGAGAGAACTGGGTACGCGCCATCGCCATGTCCTCGACCGAGGGACTCAAGCGCGGAATGCCTGTCCGATCCCTGGGTAAGCCAATTTCGGTCCCTGTCGGTGAAGGTGTTCTCGGCCGCATCTTCAATGTCCTTGGAGAGCCCTGTGACGAGCGAGGCCCCGTCAAGGCGGACAAGTATCTTCCCATCCACCGCAGTGCTCCTCCTCTTGTCGATCAGGATACCAAGGCACAGGTTTTGGAAACTGGCATCAAGGTCATCGATCTGATCTGTCCCTTCACCAAGGGTGGCAAGGTCGGTGCCTTTGGCGGCGCCGGTGTCGGAAAGACTGTCGTCATCATGGAGCTCATCAACAACATCGCCAAGGGCCACGGTGGTTATTCTATCTTCGCTGGTGTCGGTGAGCGTACCCGTGAGGGAAACGATCTCTACGGTGAAATGATCGAGTCCGGAGTCATTGCGGTCCAGAAAGATGAAAAGGGTCACCCGGTCAAGGATGCCGATGGCAACTTCATCTTCCTAGAAGAGGGTTCCAAAGTGGGCCTTGTCTACGGTCAGATGAGCGAGCCTCCTGGAGCGCGTCTTCGAGTCGCCCTCACGGCCCTGGCGATGGCCGAATACTTCCGTGATGAGAAACACCAGGATGTGTTGCTCTTCGTTGATAATGTTTTCCGCTTTTCGCAGGCCGGATCCGAGGTCTCCGCGCTGCTTGGACGCACGCCAAGTGCTGTCGGTTATCAGCCGACGCTGGCCTCAGAAATGGGCATTCTCCAGGAGCGCATCACCTCGACCAAGGATGGGTCTATTACCTCCTTCCAGGCTGTTTATGTCCCTGCGGACGATCTTACCGATCCCGCCCCCGCCAATACATTTGCCCACCTGGATTCGACAATCGTTCTCGAGCGTTCCATCGCAGAACTCGGCATCTATCCTGCCGTTGATCCTCTCGCTTCGACCTCCAAGGCTCTTGCCCCAGAGATCGTCGGTGAGGAGCATTATGGTGTTGCCCGCGGCGTTCAGAAGGTGCTCCAGCGCTACAAGGATCTCCAAGACATCATCGCCATTCTCGGCATGGACGAGCTTTCCCCCGAGGATAAGCTGACAGTCTACCGCGCCCGAAAGATCCAGCGCTTCCTTAGCCAGCCTTTCCACGTTGCTGAAATCTTCACTGGATCCAAAGGACAGTACGTGGCGATCGCCGACACGATCCGTGGATTCAAGGAGATCCTTGAAGGAAAAATGGATGAGATTCCCGAGGGTGATTTCTACATGAAGGGCGGAATCGACCAGGTTATTGCAGCGTCCAAGAATTCCTAAATGAGCTCACTCCAACTCGAGATCGTCACTCCGGAGGCTCGCGTTTTCACGGGAAGTGCGCAGATGGTGATTGCTCCCGGGGTGGAAGGCGGTCTCGGCGTCCTGCCAGACCATATGCCTCTCATGACGGAAATTATTCCTGGGGAGGTCATTGTGACCACAGAAGATGGCGAACTCTCCTTCGCTGTGGGCGGTGGCTTCCTGGAGGTCCTGCCGGATCGTGTCTCCATTCTAACAGACATGGCGATCGTCGAGGCGGAGATCGACGAGAAGGCCGCCGAAGAAGCGGTAGCCCGTGCCGAACAGGAAATGCGTGACAAGGTTCTCTCCGGTGAGGAACTTGCCACAGTGCAGGCCTCCCTGCTTAGGTCCTTCGCACAACTTCACGTCAAACGTCGTTCTCATCGGTAAGGGATCCTTATCCCTTATCCTTATTTCTTGTTAAGGGCAGATGCCAGTTGCCCCCTCATCTTGCTGTGAGTTGCTGGCCCAGTGTCTGGAATCGGATCGGTTTCTGATCGGCCAGATTCTTCTGCGCTCCGACTACACATTGCGTCACGTCGAGGACGCTGATGGTGAAGACCTTGATTTCTTTAACTCAGCCACTGATGCCAGGCTTATTGCTCGTTATGATGCCCAAGAAGAGTTCCGCCCCCTGAAAACGGCACCGAACCTGAGGCGTGGCTGGCTCCTCAAGCTTGGCTCACTCGAGGAGATGGAACGTGCGATCGAATATTTTTATCCTGCAGCTCTTGGGCTCTGGCTTTCTTTCCTCAACGGGTCCCTTCAGCCTACGAGCCTTCGTCAGACCTTGGACCGCCAGACGGGAATGTACCGGATCACGCAATTATTGAAGCCCGATCAAGCCCAGGAGCTTGTGGCGAAGTGCTGCACCTCCGACGGAGGATGCCTACGTACCATTCTGTGGGATCTGGCTCCCAGTGAACCGCTCTCAGGCTTTCCTGCCGAGAAGCTCTCCCTCGACATACTTCCCACTAACCGAATTCCGCTGATCTGCCGCGAACTCTGTAATCTGGTGGTCGCGGCCGCACGTCCGATTGCCAAGGGTAACCTTCCCAAGAAGGACTGAGGAGAGAGGTTTAAGGACAAAGAAACCAAGAACGAAAGGATTAGTCTCTAACACGCCATGCCTGCCTCAGAAGCAATAAGGCTCTACAGGGCAACAAGCGTGCTTCCGATAAGTTCGCCTTATATCTCCGATGGAGGGCTTGCTGTGAGGGGTGATAAGATCCTTGGTGTGGGTACCTGGAAGGAGCTGGTTCAGGAGTATCCCGGCGCCTCGCAGGAAGATCTCGGGGAGGCAATCCTAATGCCCGGGCTGATCAACGCCCATTGCCATCTCGACTACTCGATGATGCGGAGCGCCCTTTTTGGAGGCGGCTCGTTTGCCGAGTGGATCCAGCGTCTCAATGCTATGCGTCGCTCGCTGGACCAGAGGGATTACTTGGATGCAATAGCAGCGGGATTGAATGAGCTCCACCTGTGGGGATGTACTACGGTCCTGAATATCGAGTCCTTTCCGGAGTTGCTGCCCTTTCTTACCGAATCCCCGATCAGGGTTTGGTGGTTCCTCGAAGTGATGGATGTGAGGAGTCGTCTCCAATCAGCAGAGGCCTTGGCAGGGGCAATCTATTTTCTTGAGAAGGCGGGTGAGGGGTTAGGAGTGTTCGGAATCTCCCCCCACGCCCCCTATACCGTCTCCCGCGAGCTCTACAAACTCTCATCGACCTATGCTCTCAAATATCAGCTTCCACTCTGCACACACCTGGCCGAGTCCGAGGAAGAAATGAGCATGTTTGCGAAGGGTGAGGGGCTTCTCTACGAATTTTTATGCTCCATTGGGCGTCCGATGGAGGATTGTGAGGGCATAACCCCTATTCAAGCAGTATTGGGGAGAGAGCTTGTTCCTGAGGGATCGATCCTTGTTCACATGAATCAGCTCGATAGTAACGACCGGGAGTTGCTGAAACGTACGGCAGGACACTATCCTGTAGTACATTGCCCCAGAACCCATGCATTTTTCGAACGACCTCCCTTTGATCTGAATTTCTTCCGAGAAAGCGGGATTCCTCTTCTCTTGGGAACTGACAGTCTTGCTAGTAATCAGGATCTCAACATGTTTGCCGAAATGAGGGCTCTGTCCGAATCTTTTCCTATGCTTGATCCTGGCGAAATTCTTCGCATGGTGACGACATCCCCCGCTGCCGCGATCGGTCGCGCTGGAATGCTGGGGGAGCTTTCCTCGGGAGCTCTTGCGGATTTCATTGCTATTCCCGATCCGGCACCGAATGCCGGGTTAAAAGGAGTCACGGAACGGGTGCTCGCCAACCGGACTCCTCCGGCTGTATGGATCTCGGGTCGATCATGAGTGCACTGCGATCGTTTCTTGTTTGGATATCTTCCAGGTCTTGGTTTTCAAGTCTTCTCCTCGGACTTGTGCTTCTTACGGTGGCTGTCACCTATGCTCAGGTCCTGAGCTTCCATTTCCTGCCGTTCTGGGACGACGACACCAATATCCATCGGAATCCCCTCTATGCGCCGCTTTCGTGGGGAAGCGTGGCTACCTTTTGGAAGGCTCCCTTCCAGCAACTCTATATCCCCGTGACATATTCCGTTTGGGCGGGTCTTGTCGCCCTCTCACGTATCATGGCCGGGACAAGCATCAGTTTCGGGCCGATCAATGCCGCGCTTTTTCACGGAACGAATCTTATTATTCACCTCCTTTCCGTAGGTATGGTTTTTCTCATTGTTCGTAGAATGCTGGGTGCGCGCTGTTCTACTGATTCGATTACTTCGCAACGCGTTCTGCTGGCATCCACATCTGGGGCCCTGGCTTTCGGTCTTCACCCGGTCCAGGTCGAGGCGGTCGCCTGGGTCTCGGGATTGCGAGACCTTCTGGGCGGTGCATTTTCTCTTGCAGCCCTTGCTCTTTTCCTTTCATGGCTCGATCACTCCGGAAGGAATCCCCGACAGCTCTTCCGATACATTGCCGCCACCCTTCTTCTACTCTTGGCCTTCGGGTCCAAGCCGGGGAGCGTCGTTACGCCAGCTCTGGCCCTTCTTTGCGGCTTCTGGCTTTTACGGGTCAGGGGACGTTTGCTCAAGCCCCTTCTCTGGCTGATTCCTTGGTTCATCGTAGCTGTTCTGGAGGTAATGATGACGTCCAAGGCACAGCCGGCTGCGGAACTTGCTCGTTCACTGGTGCCTCTCTGGGCGAGGCCTCTGGTGGCCGGTGACGCGATCTCCTTTTACATCTGGAAACTTCTCTGGCCTGCGGATCCCTGGGGACTCTGTGCTGATTATGGGCGTTCCCCAAACTCTCTTTTGTCGGCTGGTATTCTGTACTGGAGTTGGCTGATTCCAATCCTCCTCGCTTGCCTGCTGGCATTCTTCAAAAAACTCCGTCCTTATATGCTCCCGGCCACGCTTATGGTCATCGGAACGCTTCCGACGCTGGGTCTTATCCCTTTTAACTTCCAGGTTGTATCAACGGTTAGCGACCGATATCTCTATCTGGGCCTGCTGGGGCCGGCACTGGCCTTTGCCATGCTGATCAGCGATGCGCGTCTTCGGATTGCCATTCTTCTGGCGGCTGTTTTTCTTTCCTTTTGGACAGTCTTGACGCTGCTTCAGATACCGCAATGGGAGGCCGGCGAGTTTTTCTTTCCTGCGACGTTGGCCCGCAATCCCACCAGCTGGAAGTCCCGCCATAACTATGCCTGCACACTAGATGCCCAGGGGAAACTTCCCGAGGCTCTGAAGGAATTCGTGGAGGCGATCCATCTGCGTCCCTCGAATGCCGAGGCCTACAACGATGTGGCCCTCACCCTCTTGAAGATGGGACGCCGTCAGGAAGCAATCCAGGAGTTCCAGCAGTCCCTCCAGGTGAGGGCGACAACTGGGGCCTCGCGGAATCTTGCGGCAGCCCTGCTGATGAACGGCGAACCGGCAAAGGCAGCTCAAGTTTACCGACTTGCGATGCAGATCGACCCGGGTGACCTGCAGGACCAGCGCTCGCTGGCCTGGTTGCTTGCAACGCACCCCGATGGCACGGTCCGCAACGGCCAGGAAGCTGTGGCCCTTTCCAAACAGATCGTGGAAGCAACGAACGCGCAGGTTCCACTCTTCCTTCTCACGTATGCCGCGGCCTTAGCCGAATGCGGAACTTTTGATGAAGCCTCCCGGGTTGCCACAATGGCGGCATCCGCCTATGAGCATTCCGGTGATAACTCGATGGCACAGATGATTCAGACAAGAGTGCTTCCTGCACTAGGTGCTCATCAGCCGATCAGGGATAATCCTGCACCGAGGTAATCGGAACAGGATCTTCTTGATCTCCGAGCCTGCAGGGTTAACTCTCCGCGACCATGACTGCACGCTCACGCTCCAACAATAGGGCTTCCGACAAACTCAGGGAAGTCACCTTTCAGACCGACATCGCGCCCCAAGCTTCCGGCTCCGTGCTGATTTCCTTCGGGCGCACTCAGGTTCTGTGCGCCGCCAGCATTGAGGAGGGCGTGCCTCGTTGGATGAAAGATCAGGGTGTCACAGGCGGTTGGCTAACCGCTGAGTACTCGATGCTTCCTTATTCCACCGCACCTAGAAAGCAGCGCGATAGCTCCCGCGGTAAGATCGACGGAAGGTCCACGGAGATCCAGAGACTCATTGGCAGATCCCTTCGCGCTGGAATAGACCTTGAGGGCCTGGGTTCCAGAACTCTCTGGGTCGATTGCGATGTCCTTCAAGCCGATGGAGGGACACGTACGGCATCCATCACCGGTGCTAGCGTCGCCATTGCTCTTGCCTGCAACAAATTGGTCAGGGAGGGAAAACTCGCCAAGAGCCCCGTGTCGCGACAGATCGCTGCCGTGAGTGTTGGCGTTGTCGGTTCCGAGGTTCTTCTGGATCTGGATTATCCCGAGGATAGGGATGCCGAAGTCGATCTGAATCTCGTGATGACAGGAGATCTGGAGTTTATTGAGTTGCAGGCCTCGGGTGAGGAGAATGTCTTCGGTGATGCCCAGTTGGCCACCATGCTGGATTATGGACGCCGAGGGATCTCCGAGTTGGTCGTCCGGCAGGAAGAAATTCTCGCGGCGACGCTTTCCTAAAGCGAAAATCGTCTCAAAAATCCTTGACCCCGAGGATGACAACTGACCATATCAACATCTCAACTAATTTCATTATGTCCAGAAAGTGCTCCATTACCGGTTCGCGTCCCGTGCGCGGCTCTAAAATTCACCGCAGAGGTCTCGCCAAGAAAAAAGGTGGTATCGGTATGCATGTCACTGCTGTGACGGCCCGTTATTTCACACCGAACCTTCGCAACAAGCGGATCTGGGTTCCCGAACTCAAGAAATTTGTGTCGGTCAAGGTCACGGCCCGTGCCCTGAAAACCATTTCGAAGAATGGTGCTCACGCCACTCTTTCGAAAGCTGGGCTCATCTAACCATTCACCATCAAACAACCCCCAACTAACGAAAGGACCCAATACCATGTCATTCAGCGCAGTCAGCAAGAAAAGCGGCAAAACCTATTTCCTTCATCAACGCCTCCAGGAGCTTCGTGGTGGTCAGAAAGTGACTCTTTACTACTTCGGTGGTGAAGCTAAGGAAGGTGCTATCGATGCGCTTCCCGCAGGTTATGAAATCTCCGAGAACGAGCGTACCGGTCTTCCTCTCCTGAAGAAGAAGAAATAAGCGTTTCCAAAATTTCCTCCCCGAAGATACGGGCGCCGAAGAAATTCGGCGCCCGTTTTTGTTTTTATCGATGGAGGAGGGGGTTTGACCCCATTCCCGTAAGTGTTTAAAAAGATAAGATGAGCATAGACAACAATTACGCGCATCCCGATGCCCTCGTCACAACGTCATGGATGGCTGACCATCTTAAGGATCCCGGCATCCGAATCATCGAGAGCAACGAGGATATCCTCCTTTATGATGTAGGGCATGTTCCGGGATCCGTGCATATAGATTGGCAGCGCGATCTACAGGATCACACGATCCGTGATTACATCCAGCCCGAGGCCTTTGCGGCTCTCTGCTCGAGGAATGGGATCACTCCGGAAACAACCTGCATTTTCTACGGAGACAAATCCAACTGGTGGTCCTGCTACGCTCTCTGGGTCTTCCGCCTTTTCGGTCATGAGAAGGTCAAGATCATGGATGGAGGACGCGACAAGTGGATCGAAGAGGGCAGACCGCTGACCCGGGAGGTTCCCCATTATGAGATGTCGGCCTATCCAGCGCCCTCGAAGCGTCGTGATGCCGAAATCCGCGCCTTTTATGACGACGCCCTTGCCCAGAGTCGTGGCAATCTTCCCCTGATCGATGTCCGCTCCCCTGGCGAATTCAAGGGACTGGTGACCCACATGCCGGAATATCCCCAGGAGGGGGTGCTGCGAGGCGGTCATATTCCTGGAGCACATGGCATCCCCTGGAAGCAGTCCGTGAATAACGACGCAACCTTCAAGAGTGCCGAGGATCTCCGCAAGATCTACCAGACCGATCTGGGTCTCAAGCCCGACGACCAGATCATCGCGTATTGCAGGATTGGCGAACGATCCAGTCATACGTGGTTCGTGCTGAACTATCTCTTGGGATTTGATAAGGTGCGCAACTATGACGGCTCCTGGACGGAGTGGGGGAACCGTGTCGGTGCGCCAATCGAAAAATCCCTCTAGAGATCCTCGCGATGTCCTATCCTGCGAAGCTGTCCGCGATCATTGAGCTTTTCTCGGGTCTTCCCGATGCGGAGAAACGCGAAACCTTGATCGCCTATGCCGATCAGGCAAAGTCCCAGGAACCGAGGGATGGAGAGACGTTTGATCTTGAGGATGTGCGCAAGGACGAGGAGTGCACCGACACCGTTGCAATCTATCTCCGGCTGGACGAGCAGGGAGGGGCCCACTTCAGGATATCTCTCGGTCCCCAGGTCCAGACACTGACACGGGCCATGAGTTCAATCCTCTGCAAGGGCCTTGAGGGAGTTTCCCCGGCGGACATTCTGGAAATTCCTGCAGATTTTGTTCCTAAGATCGTCGGCGCTGAACTTGTCCGTCTGAGAAGTCAGACCGTTTATTATCTGCTTACGCGCATTAAAAGCGTCTCCAAGGTCTGGTTGCAGCGCCAACGCAACGCGACTGAAGACAATAACGAGTAATAGCCTTTTCACTGAAGGTGCCTCGCTGCTTTATTTTCAAGCCTGACGGGATCGGAGACTTCTTTCTGGCCTCGGGAGTAGTGCGTCTCATGGCGCGGGAATTTGGTGAGGAGAATCTGAGCATTGCAGTCCTCCCTGTCCTGGAGTCGGTTGTGATAGGTCAGTTTCCCAAGGCAGAGATTGTGATTCTGCCGATCCGGAAGCAACGGGTCATTCTGAATGTTTTTGTTGCCAATTGCCTTCGCTGTTTCCCCTCGTGGATCAAACTCCTAGGGACACGAGTGGATACTGCGATCTCACTGCGTCATATGCGGGACTATCTGCAGAGCTTTCTTTTCTACAGTATGCGGGCTGGGAGGAGGTTCATGGCCTCGAACCTTCTTTTGGGAAATGGTCGCAGGGTCCGGCGTTGGACGGAGAGCTCAATGACTGCCATTTTTTCAACGGAGATCGCGGATTATCCCGAGGCAAGCCCTGGGATTCCGAGCGAGTTAGAAGCACACCGTCTGCTTGTCTCGGCAGCTCTTAGCCGAAACGTTGATCCCAGTGAGATCTGGCCCGAATTGAAAGCGGTGAATCCTTCCCCGATCGACTCTCTTTATTCGCCCTACTTCGTCTGTGCACCCTACTCCAGCGACATCTGGAAAAACTTTCCCGAAGATCGCTGGCTCGAGCTCTTTATACTGCTCGATGCTCAAGGAAGAGTGCCCAGACTTCAGAACCTCGTGCTGACAGGCTCCCCAGATCAACGCCAATCCTTGGAAGCCTTTGGAGCCATGATCCGAAAGGCCCTTCCAGAGACGAGGATCAAGACCACTGTCCTGATAGCCGATGATCTGCAGGGATTCATCGATCTCTTGGCCGGTGCTGCCTGTATTTTAACCGTCGATACCGCCGCAGCCCATGGCGCTACAGCGCTTGATTGCCGAACCTTGATTCTGTTTTCAGGCCTTCATCAGGGTATGTTCGCTCCTTGGACCAGAAGCGATCGTCAGCATTGGGTTCTTCCCAAGAAATCCTCAAGCAATCTGCAATGGCATGACGCCCATTCGACTACTGAGATCATGATAAGCCTTGAGAAAATTCTTTCGGCTCCATGAGTGGCGCCCGTTTTGCTCTCTTTGGAATGTTTTTTTGATTGCAGCGGGGGATGTGTCGGTGTTTGATTTTTTGTTCCATTGATCCAGCGTAGCTCAGTGGTAGAGCGGTCGGCTGTTAACCGATTGGTCGTAGGTTCAAATCCTACCGCTGGAGCCATTTTTACACACTTTCCATGAACACCCACTACATCGAAGAGGCCTCCAAGGTCATTACAAATAAGCAGCAGCTCGTTAACATGGTAAGCAAGCGTCTGCGCGAGCTCTCCGCCGGAAGCCGCCCCATGATCGAGGTGGACCTTCAGATGGGACTTGCAGACATCGCCCTGGCTGAAATTGCAGCTGGTAAGCTCTCCACAGAGTTTACTTCGGATACGGAATCTTTGCAGGCAGCCTAAATAATCAAGCACTGGCATTCGGTGTTATCGAATGCCACATGCTGGGCTGTGAAAAAGATGTTTGCCCACTTCACGCATGGGTTCTGACATCGTCACCAACCGCAAAGCTCTCAGGGATTACCAGATCCTTGAGAAGTTCGAAGCAGGCATCTCTCTTGTCGGAACCGAAGTCAAGTCGCTGCGTGCAGGCAAGGCTGATCTCTTGGGATGCTATGCAAAGGTTGAGAAGGGTGGGGTGTTCCTTTATGAGGCAACGATCCAAGTCTACGAGAAGGCCAGCCACTCAACCCATGATCCCAAGCGCCCCAGGCAGCTTTTGCTCAACAAGGTCGAAATCCTCAGGATGCTGGAGCAGACAGCCCGCAAGGGACTGGCCCTGCCGGTACTGCGCCTCTACTGGAAGAAGGGGCGGGTGAAGGTCGAAATCGGTCTGGCTAAGGGAAAGCATGCCGCTGATCAGCGCCAGGATCTCAAAAAGAAAGCCGAGCAGCGGGAGACAGACCGTGAGGTCGCGCACTTCAAGCGGGGTAAATAGTAGCATTTCCTCATTGCACGCCCACTCCGTCGACAGCACCCTTTTTTTCAAATGAAGACAGACCGGAAGAATGATATTCCAACCCTGAAGGGAGTGCTTCCATCCGCTGAGGAGTTTGCCGCAGAGGCTGCGACTCATTCCGTTGTGCCTGTGTGGATCGAACTGGTTGCCGACAGTGAGACCCCACTTTCCGTTCTCTCGAAGCTTGGCTCCGAGGAATCATCCTTTCTTTTGGAATCTGCCGAGCAGAGCGATCTGGTCGGGCGTTATTCCTTTGTCGGTTCCGGTTCTCGTGCAGTGATCTCCTCCCGTGGCGAGACGATCACCCTGACCGATCGCAAGGGGACGCGGTCGTGGAAAGCTCCTGATCCTCTCAAGGAACTCGATACCCTGATGTCAGCATACAGGTGTGCAGTTAACCCGCAGCTTCCGGGATTCACCGGCGGAGCGGTCGGCTATCTGGGATACGAGGCCGTACGGAGTTTCGAACCCTCCGTTCCTGCTGCTCGGCGGGATGATCTGGGGGTTCCCGAGATGCTTTTCATGATTGCCGACACCGTGGTGGCCTTTGACCACAAAAGAAGGAGGATCAAGGTGGTGGCGTGTGCCTTTCCGGGTGAACTCGGGGTTGAAGAATCTCGACGTGAAGCCCTGGAGCGGATCTCCGCACTCCTTGCAAGACTTGCCCTGCCGCTTGCGATGCATCCCTTTCCCGCCCGTGTGTATGCAGAACGTCTACCCGTTTTGAGTAATGTGACTAGGGAGGCTTTTGAAAACGTAGTCGAGAATGCTAAGGAGTTTATACGTGCTGGGGATATCTTTCAGATCGTCCTCTCTCAGCGCTTTGCGATCGCTTACGAAGGAGACCCTCTGCATCTCTACCGGGCACTCCGATTCATCAATCCCTCGCCTTACATGTTTTGCCTGCGACTACCCGGCGGATTTTCGCTCGTGGGAAGTTCTCCGGAAGTTCATGTCAAGGTCACGGACGGAAACGTCCAGATCCGACCGATTGCCGGGACATGCAAGCGCGGTGCCACGCCGGAATCCGACGAAGCACTCTGCCTCGAGCTACTTGAGGACCCCAAGGAGCGGGCCGAGCATCTCATGCTTGTCGATCTTGCCCGAAATGATGTCGGACGCATCTCAGAATTTGGCAGCGTGTCGCTAACCGACTTCATGACGGTCGAGCGTTATAGTCATGTGATGCATATCGTCTCCAATGTGGTCGGTAAGCTCTCTGAAACTCATTCCCCGCTAGATGTGCTGAGGGCTACTTTCCCTGCCGGTACAGTCAGCGGATCTCCGAAGGTGCGCGCCATGGAGATCATTGCGACGATGGAGCCTACCGCGCGCGGTAGTTATGCAGGGGCAGTGGGATACCTTGGATTCAATGGGGAGCTCGATTCCTGCATCGCCCTGAGGACAGTTTTGCTGAAAGAAGGCATTGCCTATGTCCAGGCCGGTGCCGGTATTGTGGCAGACTCTACCGCTGCGGCTGAGTTTGAGGAAACCGTCAACAAGGCGATGGGAGTCATCCGCGCTGTCGAACTGGCATCATCGACTCTTTCCAACCCTTCATAGTCATGATCCTTGTCATCGATAACTACGACTCCTTCACCTACAATCTTGTCCAATACTTTGGGGAACTCGGCGCGGAGCCCGTGGTTCGCCGCAACGACCAAATCACGATTTCCGAAATTGAGGCACTCGGCCCTGACCGGATCTGCATCTCGCCCGGTCCCTGTACGCCGAAGGAAGCCGGCATTAGTTCCGAGGTGATACGGACTCTCGCGGGACGATATCCCATTCTCGGAGTGTGCCTAGGCCACCAGTGCATGGGTGATGTCTATGGAGGTGAAGTGGTGAGGGCCGGGCGCCTGATGCATGGTAAGACCTCTCCGATTCATCACAACTCGAAGGATTTGTTTGCCGGGCTACCAAATCCCTTCGAGGCAACTCGTTATCACAGCTTGCTCATACGTAGGGAGAGTTTTCCAGACTGCCTCGAGATCACGGCAGAGACCGCGGAGGGAGAAATCATGGGACTTCGCCACAAGGAGCTACCGCTCTGGGGGGTCCAGGTCCATCCGGAGTCGATCCTTACTACTCATGGCAAGGAGCTGTTGGCTAATTTTTTGCGGCTGTAGGACTGATCAATGCGCAGGTCGCAATAGGCAAGTCGCTGAAAAACAAAAAAACCTGCAACTTTCCAGTAGGGATCGCCTTTAATCATCACACGCATGACCCAAGCAACTCATCATTCTGGGGAAGGTGCATCTTCCTCCCAATCGGCCGATGTCCTCCCTTCTGTTAAGAAAGGCAGAGGCGGTGTCGGACAAGTCATTTTCTGCTTGCTGGTGCTCGTTATTCTAGGGGGAATCATCTGGCGGTTCACTCATCTTGCCCCCTCTGGTGACAGCCACAGTTCCCACTCTGGAGGGGCTGGATCTTTCCCCATTCCGGTGACGATGAAATCTGTCACGGTCGAGGATTTCCCTATCTATCTGGATGGCCTGGGTACTGTTCAGGCCTACAATTCAGCACTTGTGAATGCTCGCGTTTCTGGCCTCATCCAAGAGATCCGCTTCCAAGAGGGTCAGGATGTGAAGAAGGGTGATGTCATTGCCCTGATTGATCCGCGTACTTTTCAGGCCCAGTATGATCAGGCAGTTTCAAAAACAGCTCAGGATGCCGCGCAGATGGAGAGTGCCAAAGTCCTGCTTGCCAGGGATCAGGATCTGCTGAAAAAGAATGTTCTGGATCATCAGACTTACGATACCCAGAGGTATTTAGTGGCTCAGCTGCAGGCAACGGTGCAGGCCGACCAGGCCAATGCAGAGATGCAGAAGTCGCAGTTGGACTGGACGCAGGTCACCGCTCCTATTTCCGGCCGCACGGGAGTGAAGCAGGTTGATGTCGGCAATCAGGTCACCGTGGGAGCCAATAGTGCCAACGGTGCCTCCTCGATTGTCACCATTAACCAGATCCAGCCGATTTTTGTCTCCTTCACCCTGCCCCAGCAGGATCTTGACCAGATCAGGCAGCCGCTTCTCGCTCACAAGACTCTCGAAGTGATAGCTCTTGATAGGAATAATCAAACCGTTCTCAGCAAAGGAAAACTCAGTGTGGTCGATAACCAGATCGACACGACAACGGCAACGGTGAAGCTTAAGGCGGTTTTCAGCAACGAGGATTTCAAACTCTGGCCAGGACAGTTTGTGAATGTGCGGCTACTGGTAACTGATCTCCCTGATGCTGTCGTGGTACCTTCCGAGGCAGTACAACTCGGGCCGGATGGCTCGTATGTTTATGTGGTGGGTTCCGACAGCAAGGCGGAGATGCGTCCTGTCACGACTGGCCCCGCCGAGTCCGGAATGACGCTTATCAAATCGGGATTGAAATCGGGCGAAAAGGTGGTGACGGATGGCCAGTACAGGCTTCAGCCTGATTCCATCGTCACAACGGCTCCTCCGAAATCTGGTGCTGGAGGCCAGCCCCATCCTAAGGAAACATTGATTAAATCCCATGATGGCCGCTGAAGAGTATTTGATTGTTTACCAAGGCGTGCAGCGCAGTGGCAATACCCTTGAGGTCTTGCCCAAGCAAGCAACGCAGGAAAACGGCCAAATACTCTTCAGCCGAACGGTTCGCTGTGAGTTCCTAACTCTCTGTTGATTCAAGAGGCTCTCCGAAGGCTCTACATCCCAACGACCGACTGCCGGGAGAGAAGCCTTCAGGAAAATCGAATTTCATGAATATTTCCGAACACTTCATCAAGAGGCCGATCGCGACATCGCTTCTCATGGTGGCTCTGGTGCTAGTCGGTATTCTTGGCTACCGCTCGCTGCCAGTAGCGGCGCTGCCGACCGTCGACTTCCCCACTATCCAGGTCACCTCGCAGTATCCGGGGGCTGATCCCGAGGTGATGGCTTCCCTAGTGACCGCTCCCCTGGAAAAGCAGTTTGGCCAGATCAGTGGACTGGCCTCGATGAACTCCATCAGCTCGCTAGGCACATCGGTCGTCACGCTCCAGTTTGTCCTAGGCAAGAATATCGACCAGGCCTCGCAGGATGTTCAGGCGGCAATCAATGCGGCGGGTGGGGTTCTTCCCCCGAATATGCCCAATCCGCCGGTCTATAATAAGGTCAACCCGGCCGATGCCCCCATCCTAACTCTTTCCATAACCTCGGACACGCTGCCGATCGTCAAGGTCAATGACTTTGCCGATTCCGTTCTGGCTCAGAAGTTGAGTGAGGTTCAAGGGGTCGGTCTTGTCACGATTCAAGGGAATCAGAAGCCTGCCGTGAGAGTAAAACTCAACCCCGCTGCACTCGATGCTCAGGGAATCAGCCTTGAGACGCTCCGCAATACGATCAACCAGGCCAATGCCAATGCCCCGAAGGGGAGTTTCAACGGTGAGCACCAATCGTTCACGATCGGTGCCAACGATCAGATTCTGAATGCCGAGGATCTCTCCACTCTTATCCTTGCTTACAACACGAATAACAACGCACCTGTCCGTCTCAAGGATGTGGCCACCATCAGGGATGACGTTGAGAATTCCCTAATCCAGGCCTGGGTCTCCACTGCCAAGATCCCCTTCCGCCAGGCCGTCCTGCTCGATATCCAGCGTCAACCCGGGGCAAACATCATCGACACAGTCGATCGTGTGAAGGCGCTTCTGCCGAAGCTCACAGCGTCGCTACCTCCCGGAATGCACATCACCATTTTTTCGGACAGGACGGAAACGATCAGAGCCTCGGTCAAGGATGTTCAGTTCACTCTGATCCTGACGGTCTTTCTTGTCATCCTGGTGCTCTTCTTTTTCCTGAGAAAGATCGCGGCCACGATCATTCCAAGCGTGGCGCTTCCTCTCTCGGTGCTTGGAACCTTTGCCTTCATGTACCTGGCTGGGTTCAGTCTCGACAATCTTTCCCTCATGGCGCTCACGATCTCGACGGGCTTTGTTGTCGATGACGCCATCGTGATGATCGAGAACATCGTCCGCTACATCGAAATGGGAGACTCTCCCATGCAGGCCGCACTGAAAGGGGCGCGCCAGATCGGCTTCACTGTTATTTCCCTCAGTATCTCGTTGATTGCTGTCTTTATTCCCCTTCTCTTCATGTCGGGAATCGTCGGACGCCTCTTCCGTGAATTTGCCATTACCCTGAGCTGCTCCGTTGTCGTTTCAGCGATTGTCTCGCTGACCCTGACTCCGATGATGTGCTCAAGGATGCTGCGAAGGGAACATGAGCACGAGCAGCACAAGGAGACGGGTATTTCCGGTTTTCTAGAGAATGCTTTTGAACGCCTTCTTTGGTATTATGACAGGTCTTTGCTCTGGGTTCTCCGTCATCAAAGGAGCGTTCTTCTGGTGGCTATTCTGACTCTTGTTGCCACGGCCGTGCTGTTCGTCATGATCCCCAAGGGATTGTTGCCCTTACAGGATACGGGCCTAATTATCGGGGTCACTGATGCCTCCCAGGATATCTCGTTCAAGCAGATGCTCGAACGTCAGAAAGAACTCTCGGAGGTCATTGCCCGCGATCCTGATGTACTTCGAGTCGCGGCTTTCATCGGGACCGGCACGGTTAATCCGACGCAGAACTCGGGGCGTTTTTATATCGTCCTGAAACCGCGTGAGCGCCGAGCCCCCATCCGGGAAATCATGACGCGCCTCTCGCAGGCCGCCCAGGGAATCCAGGGCATCAACCTTTACCTGCAACCGACCCAGGATCTGCAGATCGACACCAGGATCAGCCGCACGCAGTTCCAGTACCTGCTGGAGGATGTCGATCCGGCCACGCTCAGGCAGTGGGTTCCCAAATTGCTGGAAAAACTTCGTGCCATGCCCGCCCTCGAGGACGTGGCCAGCGATCAGCAGGATCTTGGGCTACAACTCGACATCAATATCGACAGGGTCGCTGCATCGCGTCTGAATGTTCCCGTCCAAGCCATCGACGACACTCTTTACGATGCCTTCGGACAGCGGCAGATTTCTGTTATTTACACCCAGCTCAATCAGTACCGCATTGTCATGGAGAATGCGGGGAAGTACAGCAACAAGCCCGAGGCACTGGACAAAATCTATGTCAGCTCGACCACAGGCAAGCTAGTTCCTCTGAACGCCCTGATGACGGTGAAGACCAAGACAGCCCCCCTTCTAATCACGCACCAAGGGCAGTTTCCATCCACCACAATCTCGTTCAATTTGAGGAGCGGTCACTCCCTAGGCGAGGCGGTGAAGGCCACTCAGACAGCCGAACACTCCATAGGCATGCCCGAAAGCATCCAGACCCAGTTTCTCGGAAGTGTTGCCGAGTTCCGCTCATCGCTTGCCACTGAGCCCTTCCTAATCCTTGCCGCACTCATTGTCATCTACATTGTCCTGGGTGTTCTCTACGAGAGCTACATCCATCCAATCACGATTCTTTCCACGCTTCCGAGTGCAGGGGTCGGGGCTCTCCTGGCATTGCAGGCATGTCACATGGAATTCTCCCTTGTCGCACTGATAGGAGTTATCTTGCTGATAGGTATCGTAAAAAAGAACGCGATTATGATGATCGACTTTGCTCTCGATGCCCGGAAGGAAAAGCATGTGACCGCCAGGGAGGCAATCTATCAGGCCTGTCTTCTCCGATTCCGTCCCATCATGATGACAACGGCCGCCGCTCTTCTGGGGGCTGTGCCCCTTGCTCTCCAGTCAGGGACGGGCTCCGAGCTACGGCAGCCCCTCGGGATCGCTATCGTGGGTGGGCTCATGCTTTCCCAGTTCATCACTCTATACACAACGCCGGTTATTTATCTCTATCTGGACCGCCTGGAGTCTTGGATCGGTGCGCGTCTCAAGAATGATGATTTGCAGGATTCCTGTGACGTGGGCATCGCCTCTTCGGTCCGATGAGCATCTCGTCCCCCTTCATCATGAGGCCAAGGGGGACCTCGCTCCTCGCCATGGGACTGCTGCTTCTCGGGATCATCGCCTATTTCAGTCTGCCGATCGCCCCGCTGCCGAACGTCGACTTTCCGACAATCCTAGTCAGCGCCTCCTTGCCGGGAGTCGATCCCCAGACTGCGGCGACATCACTGGCAGCCCCGCTGGAAAAACGTCTAGGACAGATTCCCGGTGTGATCGAGATGACTTCATCCAGCACCTTGGGTGGTACTTCCATCACGGTTCAGTTTGACCTGAGTCGCAGTGTCGATGGGGCAGCGCACGACGTGCAGGCAGCCATCAATGCGGCGGACCATGACCTCCCCCCCAACATGCCTACCCCGGCAACCTATCGTAAGGTCAATCCCGCAGGAGCTCCCGTCATGATTCTGGGAATGACGTCGGAGACGATGCCGCTTTCCAAGATCTTCAACCTTGCCGATGGGGTGATTTCCCAACGTCTGAGTCAGATTCCCGGAGTCAGCCAGGTGGCTCTGTGGGGGGGGGCGAAGACAGCCGTCAGGGTTGAGGTGAATCCGTCGCAGCTTGCGAGTCTAGGAATGAGTCTGAACGATGTGCAAAGCTTTCTGGTCAATGCCAATCATTACGCTCCGCTCGGGACGATTGAGGGTAAGGGGAGAGCCTTCAATATAAGGGCTAATGACCAACTCATGGATGCGGATGACTACCAGTCGCTTGTCATCGCGCAGACAACGAACGGCATTCCGATACCGATCTCCTCGGTGGCACGGATTATCAACGGGACGGAAAACACCCTCCAGGGTGGTTGGATCAATGGAAAGCGGGCGGTGATCCTGCCGGTTTTCAAGGATCCCGACGCCAACGTGATCAAGATCGCCGCAGAGATCCAGAGAATCATGCCCCAACTCCGCTCTTGGTTGCCGCCGGGGGTTCACCTCATTATTGCTTCAGACCGCACACAGACGATCCGCGCCTCGGTGAATGATGTTCAGTTCACGCTGATGCTCACGAGCGCGCTCGTCATTCTCGTGATGTTTCTCTTCCTGCGTCGTCTGGGCCCGACCTTTGTGGCCGGCATCACGGTTCCCCTTGCGCTTGCGGGGACATTCGGGCTCATGTGGCTTTGTAATTACAATCTCGATAATCTCTCCCTCATGGCACTGACCGTTTCGGTCGGTTTTCTCGTGGACGATGCGATTATCGTGATCGAGAATATTGTTCGCTTTCTTGAGAAGGGAGAGGCTCCCTTAAATGCCGCCCTCCTGGGAGCCCGTCAAATCGGATTCACGGTGATTTCGATGAGCATCTCTTTGATAGCGGTCTTTATTCCCATCCTGCTGATGGGGGGCGTGATAGGACGCCTCTTTCACGAGTTTGCAGTCACGCTGAGTGCCTCTATTGTGGTATCGGCCCTGATTTCACTGACACTCACACCAACTCTCTGCGCCCGTTTCCTCCAGCGTGAAAATCATGCAGGGGAGGGACGTTTAGGCAAATGGCTCGAGTCTCTTTATATGGCCAGTTTTGAGCTCTACAGGGAGGGACTGGACTGGGTTCTCGCCCACAGGCGTCTCACTCTTTGGTTTACGCTGGCAACGGTCGTAGCGACGATCTTGCTGTACGTCATCATTCCCAAGGGATTCTTCCCACAGCAGGACACCGGAGTTCTTACCGGTGTCTCGGAGGCAGCTCAGGATATCTCCTTCAGTGCCATGGAAAAAAAACAGAAGGCCTTGGCAAAAATAATTTCTGATGACCCGGGGGTGGATTATGTGATCTCAAGTATCGGAAGTGCCGGAGGGGGCCCTATCAACAACGGACGATTCTTCATTTCCCTCAAGCCGATGGATAAGCGTCGGGCAACCGTCGATGATATCATTAACCGCTTGAGGCCGAAACTGGCAGCCAATCGAGGTGCCCGGGTGTTCCTGAGTCCCATGCAGGATCTTCGCATGGGAGGCCGCGTTTCGAGAGCCCAATACCAGTATGCATTGCGAGCGGACAACCTCGACCTTCTTACGAAATGGGCTCCCAAGCTTGTGAGCTATCTCAAAGCCTACCCGCAATTAGCCGACATCAACAGCGACCAGCAGTTTCAGGGACTGCAGGTCAGGGTGGTGGTTGACAGGAATCTGGCCGGAAGGTTAGGAATTCAACCCACGCAGATCGATTCGGTGCTCAATAACGCCTTTGGTCAGAACATGGTTTCCAACATGTATTCAACGATCAATCAATTCCATGTGATCCTTGTTGGTAATCCGGAACTTTTGGAAGATCCCAGTTATCTGAACAAAATCTTTGTTAAATCTTCGGCGGGCAGAATGATTCCCTTGAGTTCGATTGCCCATTTCGAACAGACGAACATGCCCCTTTCGTTGAATCACCAAGGGCAGTTTCCCGTCGTCACCTTTTCCTTCAATCTGATGCCCGGGATTTCTCTGGGGCAGGCGGAAGCTCTAATTGAGCAAGCAGAGAAAGAACTGAATATGCCACCCGCTATCAAGGGCGAATTTGCCGGGAATGCCCTCCTTTTCAAGGAGTCCTTCAGCGCACTTCCCCTGCTTGTTATCGCCGCGATCCTAGCCGTCTACATCGTGCTGGGGATTCTCTATGAAAGCCTGATCCATCCCTTCACCATTCTCTCCACGATTCCAACGGCTGGGGTAGGCGCCTTGTTGGCGCTGATTCTTGCGGGGATGGAACTCAGCATTGTCGGGATGATAGGCATCGTACTTCTGGTGGGCATCGTGAAGAAGAATGCGATTATGATGGTTGATTTTGCCATCGAGGCTCAGAGGGAGAGGGGACTTGGCCCGAAAGAAGCCATCTATGAGGCTTGTTTAGTTCGCTTCCGTCCGATCCTGATGACAAGTGTTGCAGCCATCTTTGGGTCGCTACCCCTGGCCATCGGCATGGGAGTCGGATCGGAGCTTCGCCAGCCCTTGGGTGTCGCTATCGTGGGTGGCTTGATCGTCTCCCAAGTCCTGACCCTCTTCACGACTCCCGTGGTTTATCTGGCCATGGAACACCTTCATGTCAAATTCAGTGGGGTTCGGAAGCGTTCCGCCCTGTCCTTGAGAGCGGCTTTTGTGAGGCTAACTAAAACCGTCCCTCAGGAAGCATTTCCAAATTCCTGAGAAAAATCCGTCCGGCAATCTGGGCGACAGCGTGCGTCTCCAAATCCTCTCCGCATTCCGCCGAGAGTGAGGTCATTCTGACGCCAGCAATCCCGCAGGGAATGATCTCATCGAATCCCGGAAGATCTTTTGCTACGTTCAGCGCGAATCCGTGCATCGAGATCCAGCGGCGCACACCGATGCCGATGGAAGCGATTTTACTCTCTTTTACCCAGACGCCGGTCAGGCCTTCCCTCCGGATACCCTGGACGGAATATTCTGCAAGAATGTCGATGATGACCTCCTCCAGGAACCGAAGATATCGGTGAAGATCGTGTCCCTTTCTGTTTAGATTCAGGATAGGATAGCCAACCAACTGGCCGGGACCGTGGTAGGTCGCCTGTCCGCCTCGATTTGTGCGATGGATGGGATGGGGGAGACGGTTCTCCTCACCTAGGCTCAACTCATTGCGTGAGCGTCCCATCGTATAGACAGGGTCATGCTCCAGAAGAAGGAGGTCATCGTTCGATTCCCCTGCGATTTTTTCTCTTACCAAGGATTCCTGAAGCTCCATCCCCTTCTCATAGCCGATTCGTCCGAGCCACCGGGTCTTGAGTTTGAAGCTCATTTTCCGCGAGTGGCTGTCACTTTAAGCACAGGGGAGGTTATTGTTCGCAGGTGAGTCAGTCCGATGGCGATTGCGTCCGCAGCATCACTGGGAGGTGTTTCCGTAAGGCCAAGAAGCGCCCGGATCATGAAGGCCACCTGTTCTTTACGGGCGGCTCCCTTGCCTACCACTGCCTGCTTCACGCGCTTGGGAGGGTATTCATGGACCGAAAGTCCTCGTTGAGCGGCAGCCAGAACGGCCACTCCACGAGCCGCACCCAGAATGATCGCCGTGGCATAACTCTGGACAAAGATGACCTTCTCGATGGCTAGCGCGGTCGGCGTGTGGCGCTCAATAACGCTTCCAAGTTTCTCGTAAATTGCGATAAGGCATCCTTCCTGTGAAAGGGAAGAATGATTTTTTATCACTGCGTATTCGCGACAACTGGTCTTCCCATTAGCCTCCTCAAGGATGGCAAAACCGGTACCGCGAAGCGATGGATCTATTGCTAAAATGCGCATTGTTCGGAGTCTTCGATGAGATCAGCCATAAATATTCTCAATAACAATCAAAAGAAGCCCCCTGCCGGGCGGGAAAGGGTGGAAGTGACTGCTGAGTTAGCCGGGTCAATTCAATGGCCGCCTTGAGGCATGAAGCCACCCAAGGCACCAGAGCCCTCCCAACTTGCCGGCTTGTTCCATGGGATCGCACTCACCGCCGAACTTTCGGGCGTCGTGATATCATTGCTAGTGGATGTGGCGCATCCAGCTAGCAGTAGTATGAAGAGAATAAGGAAAATCCCGAATCGTTTCATGGATTGGACTTATTGTCGGAGGAATCATCGCCCGGACCGGAATAGATGACGGTGTCACCCGGTTGAACGCTCAAACCACCACGGACGCTGTTGACAACAATGTCGGCTATCGAAGTAGAGGGTTCCACGGTGGTGATACGCACCTTGCCGATTAACTGAGATTTACGTTTGATGAGCATCTCGGCATTGTTTACCACTCCATTGCGGTCCCCTAGATTCAGGACCACAAAATTCCATGAGGAATTAACAGCCAGAATACGACCTTCAAGGCCAGCGCGCATCAATTTGCTGCGGCGCTGTGCCTCGCGCTCCTTGAGTGCTTTGAGTTGGCTCTCCTGATCCCTGAGATTAGCCTGCAGTCTCGTGATTAGGATGTCCTTTTCCTCGAGTTGCTTCTTGAGTTCCTCCGTCGGGTCATTTGCAGGTTTTGTTGCTGAGTTCAACTTTGCCTCGAGATCCGTAATATGGGCATCCTTGGCAGCCATGTCCGTTTTCAGCTGAGTCAAGGAAGTGTCCTTATCGGCCAGTTGTTTCTGACTATCGGCGAGGGAATCAGTGAGTTTCGCCTTGGCCGAATTTAGTTCCAGGATCTCAGCGGATTTTTTTTCCCCGTCGCTGGAGAGAAGTGCGACTTTTTGATTCGACTCCTTCAAGTCGTTAGACGTCTTGCTTAGATTGTTCTTGGTCGAATCAAGTTCGGTTATCGTCTGTTGCTTGATTCCCCGTTCCTTGAGAAAGTTGCTACGATTCAGGTAACCAAGTCCCGCAGCAGCAAGTGAGAGAACCGCGGCAAGAATAAGGATGATTTTTTGCATAAAGGGGGACGAAGAACTATTTTTTTTAAAGGGTTTGGATCTATTTCTCAAGTAGCAAAAAGATGTTTCCTTGATTGTTTTACCTTCTTTCTCGGAGTAGCTTTGAAAAGTCAGGGGCTATGGATGAAAGACCGGCGAACCCCGCCAGGGCAGGAATGCAGCAACGGCAGCCAGCTCTCTCTTGCCGTAGTTCCCTGACACTTTTTTTCTCCGTTCACCCCGAGTGCTGCATTCGGGCTTTCGGTCTCATCAAAAACAGCTAGAAACAGGGGATGCGCCACGGTCGTTTCGAAGAATCCATGTCCAACCTCCTCAGGAATTACGGTGAATCTGTCTCTTTTGACTGGAGGCTTTATGCCCACGATATCTTGGGAAGCATTGCCCATGCGCGGGCCCTGGTGAAGGCGGGTTATCTTACCGGAGACGAGTTTGCATCCATTGAAACGGGATTGAAAGCAATCGGGGAAGAGATCTTTGCGGGCAAGTTCAACTTCTCCGTCGGTCTCGAGGATATCCACATGAACATCGAGAAGGAACTCACGTCCCGTATCGGCGATGTAGGTGCCAAGCTCCACACGGCACGCAGTCGCAACGATCAGGTGGCCACCGATCTGCGCCTTTACCTCCGGGATGAGATTGCCGCCCTGCAAAAAGGAGTCCGAAGATTGCAAGGTGCTCTAATAGGGCTCGCCTCCGCGAATGAGACCGTGCTGATACCGGGCTATACCCATCTTCAGCGTGCCCAGCCAATTCCTCTGGCCCATCATCTTCTGGCCTATGTCGAGATGCTAGATCGCGATCTCGGCCGTCTGAGTGATACGGCCATCCGGATGGATGAGCTGCCGCTCGGCTCTGGGGCCTTAGCTGCCTCAACCCTGCTCCTTGATCGCAAGGCGATCGCCAAGGAACTCGGTTTTTCTCGCGTTACTCAGAATAGTCTCGACGGGGTGAGTGATCGGGACTTCGCGCTGGAGTTGCTCTCTGCCCTCGCGATTCTGGGAATGCACCTTTCGAGGCTTTCGGAAGATGTTGTCCTCTGGACCACAACGGAGTTTGGATTCGCCAATCTCAGCGACCGCCATTCCACGGGCTCAAGCCTGATGCCTCAAAAGAAAAATCCGGACATCGCCGAGCTGACGCGCGGCAAGACAGGTCGCCTTTACGGAAACCTTTTCAGTCTTCTGACCGTCCTCAAAGGGCTTCCGATGGCCTACAATCGCGACCTTCAGGAAGACAAGGAAGCGGTCTTCGATTCCGTGGACACGGCCAAGATGGCCCTTGCCGTGACGGCCGAGATGATGACTGCTCTGGTGATCAACACGGAAGCCACGACGAAGGCTGCCAACGACCCGGCTCTACTTGCCACGGATCTGGCCGACGAACTGGTGCGGAAGAATATCCCCTTCCGCAAGGCTCACGATCTTGTCGGAAAACTCGCCGCAGAATCAGCCAAGACCGGCATACCCCTCGACAAGCTTCCGAAAGATTTCATCCTGGAGATCTGCCCGGAACTCATCGGGGAGTGGGAGTGGTTGTTTGACCCGATTAGGTCACTAAAGGCCCGGTCCGCAACAGGTGGCCCCTCTCCAGAGAATGTTTCCAGACGGCTGGCCCACTGGAAAACCATCCTCACTTAGGCCTGACTCGGGTAAACGGGTAAGTGCATTTATGGAACTAAAGAACGTCTTCTCCTTCCGCGAGCAGGATGACGAGGCGCTTCCGTTCATGGATCATCTCGGCGATTTACGAGTGATGATCATCCGGATTGCCCTGACCCTTGTTGTGGCAATGGTCGGGGCGTTTTTCTTTCGGGGGATGCTGGCAACTGTTGTGCAGCGACCCCTGATTGCAGTCGATCCTGTCAGGGCCAACTCCCTTCAGTCTCTTGGCGTGCCCGATTCCATGACCATCTCCTTGGAGCTCTCCTTCTACGCGGGGCTTATCATCTCCTTCCCGATCCTCCTGATTTTCCTAGCCCAATTCCTCTTTCCCGCTCTCAAGCCTACCGAACGGAAGATCCTCCTTCCGGTGGCAGCCTTCGGTATGGCCCTCTTTGTGACTGGGATTCTCTTCGCGTATTTCGTTGTCCTTCCCGGCACGCTCGATTTCTTCTTCAAGGATGCCAAGTCGATGCATTGGACTCCGACTTGGACCGTGCGCGAGTACTATTCCTTCACCACACAGTTCCTCATTGCCTTCGGTGTCGCCTTTGAGATGCCGATGGTGGTTCTGGCCCTGGTCAAGTTAGGTCTTCTGAATGCTGAGAAGCTCCGCAAGGCCCGATCGGTCTCGATTATTACGATCTTTACAGTAGCCGCCTTCATCACACCCTCACCCGATCTCGTGACCTATCTCCTGATGGGGGGACCGATGGTTCTACTTTACGAATTCTGTATTGTGCTCGCCCGCTGGGTCGAACCCAAGGTGGAGGCAATTTCACAGGGATAAAGGGGATAAATGCGATGGAGGAATTTTTTTGAAAGCTTAAGCCCCACTTGTGGAGTTGGTGCCAGAGCGCGGGTTCTTTCAGGGCAATGCCCAACTCCTTAGCAAGACGTTCACAAAGCTCAGCCAAGGTCAGATCAGGTTGTTTGGCGATCCAGTCGCGAATGAGTCCCTCCACGGGGGCTATGCGGGAAACACGGTTGCCTCCTTGCGCGAGACTTCTGGTTTTGCCGCTCTCTTCAAAAACGCTTCTTCACCAAGTAGACCCAGGGACGGCTCACCTCAAATCGCTTGGCTATATCAACTGGTCCATCACCACGTTCCAATGCCCGAATCA
>CAIOJL010000183.1 GCA_903858595.1 uncultured Spartobacteria bacterium
ATTTGCAGGACAAACAGGACAAATTAACCGCAACAACTGCAAAGATCCGCAAAAACGAATTGCGAGGGCTGATCGGCTACGAAGCCTCTATTTATCTACTTTCAGAGGCGATTAGGCCACTTTTTGAAGTGGCCACCCTAACGGGATTCGAACCCGTGTTACTCCCGTGAAAGGGGAGTGTCCTAGGCCACTGGACGATAGGGTGTCATGGTGGGAAAGGAAGAAAATGCCTTAATCGGGCATTATTTCAAGCAAAGTCGTGACGGAGTCACTGTCATTCTTAGCCTAACCGTCCTGATCGGTTACCGATCAGGACGATCACGGAGCGATCAGTAAGAGTAACGGTGGACTGATCAGCGATGAGTTGCTCGGAACCTGGCTCGTGAAAATCGTCGGGTGAAGGACAAGCGGTATCGACCACTAGTCTCCACCTCATTCCGGACGGAAGTTTCGGCAGCCCAAAGGAAATGGGTTCGTGCCACATGTTAAAGGCGGCATAGATGAAGTCACTCTCCGGTCCAAAGGATTCATCCATCTTGCCGGCGATCATGAAGGCGATCGATCGGCTTTCAAAACCCCAATCAGGCTGGCGAGGCTTCACCCCATGCCAACCGATGTCGGGATAGCCACATCCCTGAACATCCATGCCTGTAAAAAATTCCGTCCTGTGTAATTGGCTATGCCGACGACGAAAATCGGCTATCAGGCCGACAAAACGCTTCAGTCCCAAGGCTTCCCCTCCCTCTTGCTCCTGAGTCCAGTCGAGCCAGTTCCACTCATCGTCGTGGCAGTAGGCGTTATTGTTACCGTTTTGGGTGCGGCCGAGTTCATCGCCCATGGAGAGCATCGGCACCCCCTGACTCAGGAAGAGCAAGGCCATGGCATTGCGTTGGAGGCGTAAACGCAGGGCGTTTACCTCGGGATCGTCAGTTTCCCCCTCGCCGCCGCAATTCCAGGAGTTGTTATCATTCGCTCCGTCGCGGTTCTCCTCGCCGTTGGCCAGGTTGTGCTTGTCATTGTATGTGAAGAGATCGCGCAAGGTGAAGCCGTCATGGCAGGTCAGGAAATTCACGGAAGCAGTGGGCTTCCTGCCGGATGGGGCATAGAGGCCGGGGGAACCCAGGATGCACTGCACCATCTCGCCGGCAACGCCGGAATCCCCTTTCAGGAAACGTCGCGCCGCGTCGCGGAAATGGCCGTTCCATTCCATCCATCGTCCATACGAAGGGAAGTTCCCGACCTGGTAGAGTCCGCCTGCATCCCATGCCTCAGCAATGAGATCGCAGCCTGCAAGGATAGGGTCAAGGGCTAGGGCCTCGAGCAGGGGGGGGTTGGCCAGAGGATGGCCGTTACGATCTCGGCCCAGCACAGAGGCAAGATCGAAGCGGAACCCGTCGATATGAAACTCGGAGACCCAGTAGTGCAGGCAATCGAGCACGAAGGAGCGGACCACAGGATGGTTGCAGTTCAGCGTGTTGCCGCAGCCGGTGTAGTTCGCATAGCTACCGTCCGGGTTGAGCATGTAATAGGTCTGATTGTCGATACCCCGGAAGGAGATCGTAGGCCCGCGCAGATCTCCCTCGGCCGTGTGATTGAAGACAACGTCGAGGATCACGGAGATGCCAGCGGCATGAAGCGCCTTGATCATGCCCTTGAACTCGGAGACCTGGTTACCGTGGTGACCGGTCGCCGCATATCCGCTCTTCGGCGCATAAAACCCGACAGTGCTGTATCCCCAGTAGTTGCAGAGACGGTTGCCGGTCTCAGGATTGATCCGTTTGTTCTCGTACTCGTCGAATTCGAAAACAGGCATCAACTCGATGCAGTTCACGCCGATCGACTGAAGGTAGGGGATCTTCTCGATGATCCCTTCGTAGGTTCCCGGATGCCTGACACCAGAGGAAGGATGCCGGGTGAACCCGCGCACATGCATCTCATAGATCACCAGATCCTGAACGGGTAGATTGATCGGGCGGTCATGCCCCCAATCGAAATCCTCATAGGGCATCCGTGCCCGGTGCGGATAGACCTCTTCCTCGCGAGGTTGGGAGAGCCAGACATCGCGTCCACCGATTTCACGAGCATAGGGATCGAGCAGAATTCGCTTTGGATCGAAAAGATTTCCCTCTTTCGGATCATAGGGTCCCTCCATCCGGAAGCCGTATTCTGTCTCTTCGTAGTCCAGATCGTAGACGATCATGGTGTACACATCGCCGATCTTACACTCCGGAGGGAAAGGGATCTCCGCATAGGGAGCGGACTCCCCTTGGCGGAAGAGCACAAGAGTGCAGGAGGTAGCGTGGGAGGAGTAGATCGAAAAATTTACCCCGCCAGGCACATGACTCGCCCCGTAAGGAAGGGCATGGCCGTAACGCAGCCGAAATCCTCCGTACTCATGAGTATGATGAAAGGCAGCGCGCATCAGTTCTACTTATAATGCAGTGGGATGAATATGGAACTCAGGAACTCAGGAATGAAAAATAGAGGAATGAAATTCCACTATTGCGGCACTCCCACCTAAAATTGACTTTGCTTTTTTTCTGAGTTCCTGAGTTCCATTTTTAACTCTCTGGGGGAATCAGCTGGAAGGTAGGAATCCTTGCCACCACAGCCTCACCAGCTTCGGTCATTGCCAGATAGGATCCCTCGGCCAGGGCGCGACCCGCCGTGGTATGATAGCTATTATAAGAAAAATACTCGCCCGGCTCGAGTCGGGGAAAACAACCGACCACACCGTCTCCCTCGACGGCCGTGACATGACCATCCTCGCTTCGGACAACCCACTTGCGCCCCTTCACCGTGATGGTTTGGTCGCTTCGGTTGTGAATTGTGATGTAGTAGACAAAGGGATGCGGTTGATCCGGAGGGGCCGGAAGCTCGGGAGCATGAATGACCCGATCGATCGTCGCCTCGAAACCTGGGAGGAGTTGAGGCTGCATCAGCAGATCGATGATTAGGGGGCAACGACTCCTGACGCAGGAGCTCCGGGTACCACGGTTTGCTTTGGCTTCACTGTCGAAGAGATATGGAGCTCGCGGAGCTGCTTTATCTCGGCGGGAGCCGGCGATCCGGTGAGGAGTTCGGCGCCGCGGTTGTTCTTCGGGAAGGCGATGACTTCGCGGATCGATTCTTCACCCGCGATGAGTGCCACAAGGCGATCCAGACCGAGCGCGATGCCACCATGCGGGGGCGCTCCATGGCGGAAGGCACGCAAGAGATGGCCGAAGAGCTCCTCCTGCTCCACGTCATTGATACCGAGCACGGAGAAGGTCTCGGCTTGGAGATCCCCCTCATGGATACGGATGCTGCCTCCGCCGATCTCAACCCCATTGAGCACGATATCATATGCCTCGGCACGGATCTCTCCGAGCTTCGACGGATCCTTGAGCAGGTCGCGATCCTCGGCCTTGGGGCGAGTGAAGGGATGGTGGACGGCGTTCCACTTGTTCTCCTCGGCATTGAAGGCGAGCATCGGGAAGTCGACAACCCAGAGGAAGTTGAGCTGATTGGGATCGACTGTAAGCTTCTGGACTTCGGCAACACGCAGGCGGACACGCCCAAGCACCGTGCAGGCACCTTCCCAGGCGTCGGCTCCGAAGAGAACAAGATCCCCTTCCTGCATGTCGAGGCGGGCTGAGAGGGCCGCTTTCTCCTCCTCGCTGAAGAATTTTACGATCGGGGACTTCCATTCGCCATTCTCGACCTTGATGAAGGCGAGACCCTTAGCTCCGGCTGACTTGGCAAGCTCGGTAAGCTCCTCGATCTGGCCGGTGGTGATGCAGGCAAATCCTTTGGCATTCATCGCCTTCACGACACCGCCTGAATCAAGGGCGCCCCGGAAGACCTTGAACTGGCTCTGGGCGAATATGTCTCCCGCATCCACGATCTCCATGCCGAAGCGGGTGTCGGGCTTGTCACTGCCGTAGCGGTTCATCGCGTCGGCATAGGTCATGCGGGGGAATGGCACGGGAATCTCCACGCCTCGCGACTCACGGAAGATCCGCTGGAACATTTTCTCGATGAGATCCTGAAGATCCTGCGCCTTGATGAAAGAAGCCTCGATATCGACCTGTGTGAACTCGGGCTGACGATCGGCACGGAGATCCTCGTCGCGGAAGCAGCGTGCGATCTGGAAGTACTTGTCGACACCACCCACCATCAGGAGCTGCTTGTACTGCTGGGGAGCCTGCGGTAGCGCGTAGAAGGCTCCGGGCGTTAGCCGGGAGGGAACAAGAAAGTCGCGGGCACCTTCCGGGGTGCTCTTGGAGAGAATCGGCGTCTCGATCTCCCAGAAGCCCTCCGTATCGAGGACATCGCGGATCGACTTGGTGATACGGTGACGGAGGCGGAGATTCGCAGCCATCGCGGGACGGCGCAGGTCGAGGAAACGATGGGTCAGGCGCAGATCCTCGTTGGCGATGCGCTCATCCATCGGAAAGGGAGGGACCTCGGAGCGGTTCAGCACAGCGAGTGTGATTGCGACAAGTTCCACGGCGCCGGTCGGGAGCTTTGAATTCTCAGTGCCAACCAGACGTGCAGAAACCTGGCCTGTGACCGTGATCACATCTTCGGAGCGAAGGCTGTGCGCGGCTGCGGCAGCCTCAGCGTGGACCTCGGGGCGGAAGACCACCTGAGTGATGCCGTCGCGGTCGCGCAGGTCGATGAAGATCACGCCACCATGGTCGCGGCGTGAAGCTACCCAACCGCTCAGGGTGAGATCACGTCCAATATCGGAAGGGCGCAGGGCGCCACAGAGGCAGTCACGGTAGTGCATGGGAAAAGTAAAGAGAGGGATGAAAGCTGAAACCTGAAACCTGAAAAAGGATTCAATGCTCGGGAATCAAATTTTTATCATTTTGTGTTTTTGAACGATCTTCTATCTGGCTGCAGAACCCTTCGATTGTGCGACCTTCAGGTTTCAAGTTTCAGGTTTCGTCCTTCCTCTTCGCTTAGCCAGACGGCCAGGGTGGCATGATCCAGCTCCTGCTCCATGCGGTCGGAGAGGCGCTTCACCTTGACTTCCGGCCATTCGGCACCAACCACGATGGCATGGGAGGCCCCGAGGCTCTCGGCCGAGCCAAACTGCTTGCCGACTTTTTCTTGGGCCAGAGGGAAGCCGACACGCCAACCCTCTCCACGGAGTTGCTGGGCCAGGAACAGAGCGTTGGAACGATGGGTCTGGTCGGCAATCACGAGATAGATTTGGACCGGCGCATCGGCCTTGAGAGCGGCTACTTCCTGAGCCTTGGCTGTGGGACATTCGTTGAGAAGCTCTAGCAGGACGGCATCACCGATACCGAAGCCCACGGCCGGCAGATCGGCCGAGCCATCGCTCAGATCGGCAAGCAGACGGTCGTAGCGGCCCCCGCCGGCAATGGCCCGCAGCCCGGCCCGTAGTGCGAAGGCCTCAAAGACGACTCCCGTGTAGTAGGCCAGCCCGCGCACCACCCCTAGGTCAGGGCGCACATATTCTCGCAGACCGCGGGCTTCCAGATCGGCCAGCAGGGGAGCCAGGGCAGGGATCTCTGCGTGGGCAATGAACTCCTGCAGAGTGGCCGACGCGATACCGAAGGGAGCAAGCAGTTCCTCGGTCTTCTCGGGAGGCATCTTTTCCATCCGGTCAACGATCGTTAGGAACTCACCGGCCTTTTCCTTCTCCACTCCATGCAGGGTCATGAAATCATGCCATGCAGCGCGGTCGCTCAGACGGATGGCAAAATCCTCAGGTCCCAAACCGAAGGAACGGAGCAAATCGATAAGCAAGGAAATCACTTCGGCGTCGGCGGCTGGCGAGGCGTCTCCAACAAGGTCGCAGTTGAACTGAAGGAACTCGCGCAAGCGCCCCCGCTGCTGGCGCTCGTAGCGGAAACAGGTGCCGACATTGAACCAACGCATCGGCTTTGGAAAATCACGATGACGCGCTGTGATCATTCGGGCCAGTGTCGGAGTCACCTCGGGGCGAAGGGCCACGGCGCGCTCCCCTTTGTCAATGAACTCATAGAGTTGTCCCAGGATCTCGCCGCCGCTGTTTTTCTTCCGATAGAGCTCGGCCGATTCCAGTGTCGGACCATCGAACTCGACGAATCCGTACCGGCGGGCAGCCTCACGCCATTTGCCTACCATATAGTTACGACGCGCAAAATCCTCAGGAAAGAGGTCTCGGAAGCCGGGGAGAGGTTTCATAGGAATGGTAATGCAGTTCGTTAAATGCGAGCCGAGAGCAAGCCGAACATTCTAGAATAGACATCTCCTCTCTACAATCCTCGATCACTTGGCTTATTCTTGTTACATGACCTTTGATATCCTCTCAGCAAGGAATCTCCTCCTGACCCAGATTCTGGTGACGGCCCTGATGACAGGGATCATCTGGTTCGTGCAGATCGTCCATTATCCCCTTTTTCTGAAGGTCCCCGCCGCGGGGTTCGTTGCGTACGAGCAGTCTCACACCATCAGGACAGGTTTGGTGGTGGCACCCTTGATGCTGGTGGAGTTGGGAGCCGCGATTGCTCTCCTGCTTCTCTCCATTGCTTCAGGAGGAAAATTGCCGATAGCGATAGGACTCACTCCCCTCTATCTCTGGTCTTTTGGCTGTCTTGTGCTGATCTGGGCAAGCACTTTCCTGATTCAGGCACCCCTGCACAATCTCTTGGAGCAACGTCCCGACGCCAAGGCTATGGAACTTCTGGTCTCGACAAACTGGATCCGCACCATTCTCTGGAGCATCCGACTGGGACTTCTGGCCTTGCTGGCTGCCGAGCGGATCATCCTCTGAAATGGGAATGATCAAGTTTTTCACAAAGGAGTTTTCTGAAAGATTTCTCTTGCGAGATGTCGTGGTGAGCTATAACAAGCCTCTCCCCCTGTTTCCCCTAACAATCAACAGACAGACTTATCCGACTCCGTTATGGCATCCAAAAAACCTGCTAAAAAGGCCCCGGCCAAGAAAGCCGCGGCCCCGAAGAAAGCTTTCGTGAAGGTTGCAAAACCCTCGGAAAGCGCCAATAAAGCGCTTAAGAAAGCTTCTGCTAAAACAGTCGCCAAGAAGCCTGCCCTGGCAAAAAAGACTCCTGCACCGAAACCAGCAAAGAAGGTCATTCAGGCAGTCGGAAAGACTTTAGCCAAGAAGCCGATTGCCAAGAAAGTCGCGCCGAAAAAGGTTTCCAAGATTTCCAAACCCACCGTCAAAAAAACAGCTTTCAAAAAAGTTGCGAATCCGGCCTCCAAGGGTCTTGCGAAAACGGCGATCACACTTTCCAAGGCTTCCCCAATCTCCAAAATTAAGGGGAAAGCGAAGCCCTCCAAGTCTAAGGCGCCCGCCTCTTCGAATGAGCGCGTTCTGGCCCAGCAATTTGTTATCAAGCCCAAGGTCAACAAGAACCTCAAGCTCACCCCCTTCCTGATCAAGCAGCGCCAGCGTCTCCTCGAACTCAAGGATACCCTCCTTGACGCCATGAGGGGTGTTGCCCGCGACAACCTGCACGCCGGCACCGAGACCTCCGCTTTCGGTATGCATCAAGCCGATGCCGGCAGCGACGCCTACGACCGCGACTTCGCTCTCAGTATGCTCTCTAAAGAGCAGGGGTCTCTTTACGAGATTGACGAGGCCCTCAAAAGGGTCGAGGATGGCAGTTACGGAGTCTGCGATCTCTGCCAAAAGCCAATCAAACACGAGCGGCTCGAGGCGCTGCCTTTCACCCGCTACACGGTGGATTGCCAAGCAGGTTTGGAGAAAAACCAGCACCACAACAGTGCTCGTCCCCAGATCACCTCATTGTTCGGACTGACTGAAGAAGAGTCTGAGAACGAAGAGGAAGACACCACTGAAATCAGTTAACACGATCCATCCACAACCTCTATTTTAATATGCCACGCGACATCATCATCCTTGAGTGCACCGAATCGGTTGCCGAAGGCAAGCCCGTCTCCCGCTACATCACGACCCGCAACAAGAAGAGCCTGAATACTCCGGGCCGACTTGAGAAGAAGAAGTACAATCCTAATCTCAAACGCCACACACTCCATCGCGAGACCAAGTAAACGCCGCCCTTTCAATCCTCTCTCCATCATGAGCACACCAAAGACAGAACAGCGCAGCCGCAACTTCCGCCGCGCCAACCGATGCATGCCCCGCCGTCGCCTCGACGTCTCCACAGACGCGATCGACTTCAAGAACCCCGACCTCCTTCGCAAGTTCACGACCGAGGCTGGCAAGATCCTTCCCCGTCGGATGACCGGCCTCGCCGCTCACCTGCACCGCAAGATTACCCGCGAGATCAAGCGCTCACGCGCCGCTCTCCTGATGAAATAAGGAAAAGATTTCCTTCCAAAAGAAAATCCGCTCCCACCGATGGTTGAAGCGGTTTTTTTGTGCTTTGACTGGAATTACCATCAAAGAGAATCTCACGCGGAGGTGACGAGGTGTGTGTAAAAATTCACTGGGATCAAGGGGATAAAAAGGTTCCTGGGAACGCAGCTTAATCATACCGAAGGTAGTCCTCACCAAACGTGAGGATGCTTGATCGGGGACGATCATCAGATCAAAGGGAAAGGAAGATTTCGGGATCTTCACAATATCCCATTCATCCTCTTCATCCCTGTGAGAATGCATCCTGTGATTACAATCACTTGCGAAAGGGAACTTTCAGGAGTATATCTCCATTTCAATGACCACCAAGGAACAGGCCCTTACGGCGATCAGCGAGCTTCCTGCAAATGCCGATTTGCTCTCGATCATCCGAGAGCTTTCATTCTTGGCAGGAATTGAGGAGGCCTCCCGTGAAATTAGCGAGGGTGAAGGTATGGATTCGCATGCTGCTAAAAAGAAATTAAGGGATTGGATCGGCGCGTAGTCTTCGCGCCAACATCCATCCGCGATCTTGCCGATTCGGTTTCTTACATTTCCCGATTCGACCCGAATGCAGCCGCTAGATTGGGCGACTCATTGATTGAGGCGGCGGAACGGATGCTTGGGAACCACCCATTGGCAGGTCCTGTCTGCCCAGAATATCCCGAAGGGATCTACCAATACTGGCTCCATAAGGGTTACAGAATTGTTTGCCAGATTTCTGAGACTGAATATCAAGTCGAAATCCTGCGCTTCTGGCACTGCGCCCAAGGAGAGGTTCCTCTATCAAAGAAGTAACTTTACCTTCTCAGCACCACGTTCAGTCAAGAGGATGTGCTCCCTCTTCTTAATGCGATGGTATTTTGAGGAGATAGCTAGACGCCCAAGCGCTGCTGTATGATACATACTGCAATCGCAGGGCAACGAAGCTAGAAATCAAAAGACCTATCCCTCCACCACGTTATCTTCTTTTTGGGAAACTACGGGCGCAATCCCCTGTAACTTTTCCCCCACGGGCAGATTGATCAGACGCACACCCATGGCATTTCGTCCGGTCTCACGGATTTTGTCAACAGGGGTACGGACCATCTGACCACTGGAAGTGATCAGCATGATCTCGTCCGAATCAGTGACCGAGAGCGCTCCGACCACACAACCGACTTTGTCGCCGGTCTTCATGGTGATGATGCCTTTGCCACCGCGCGATTGCTTGCGGTACTCTTCGAAGGAGGTGCGTTTGCCGATGCCATTCTCGCCGGCCACAAGCAACATGCAGTCGTTGCGGACAAGGCTGACGGAGACGACCTCATCGCCCTTGTTGGGACGGATGCCCCAGACACCGACGGTCTTGCGCCCTTGATCGCGGAGCTCCTCTTCGCTGAAACGGATGCTCATACCATCCTTGGTGACCAGGACGACCTCGTCGTGGCCGTCCGTGAGGGAGGCGGAGATAAGGACATCCCCCTCCTCGATCTCAATGGCGATGATGCCTCCCTTGCGGATGTTGGAGAAGTCTCCGAGGTTCGACTTCTTCACGATGCCGCTGCGGGTGGCGAAGAAGATGTGTTTCTCGGGATTCCAGGTGGTCTCGACACCTCCGGCACCACCGCTGGTCGTCGACTCGATGCGGAGTGTGGCGGCGATCTGCTCTCCGGACTGGAAGTTGAGGATATTGGCGATGGAACGGCCTTTGGCCGTGCGGCTCATCTCGGGAATCTCGTGCACCCTCTCGACATAACAGCGGCCAGTCTTCGTAAAGAAGACAAGGTAGTCATGCGTGCTGGCGGTAAAGAGATGCTCGACGAAATCGCCCTCCTCGGCATCGGTCTGAGCCTCCCGGGTGGTCATTCCGATTACACCCTTACCACCGCGCTTCTGCGAGCGGTAGGCGCTGACGGCCGTGCGCTTGATGAATCCCTTGTGGGTCACGGTGATAATGCAGCCTTCGTTGGCGATCAAATCCTCGATGGAGATCTCTCCCTCCTCAGGAACAAGCTCGGTGAGGCGAGGGCCGGCGTGCTTGTCACGGATCGCCTTCAGTTCGGTCTTGATAATCGTGAAGACGCGCTCCTCGCGGGCAAGGATGTCGACCAGGTCAGCGATCGTGGAGAGAAGCTGCTGATACTCGGCGTTGAGCTTGTCTCGCTCGAGGCCAGTGAGCTGGTAGAGGCGCAGCTCGAGGATGGCATCGGCCTGAGGCTCGCTGAAGCAGTACTGTCCCTTGTCATTCAGCCGGGATTCCTGACGAAGTAGGATGCCGAATTTCTCGATCTCTTTCTTCGAGAATTCGATGGCCAACAGGCGGGTGCGGGCCTCGTCGCGGTTCTGGGAATCACGAATGATCTTGATGAAATTGTCGAGATTTGCTAGGGCGATCAGGTAGCCCTCGAGCTTCTCTGCGCGGGTCTCGGCCTCGCGGAGGAGAAAGCGGGTGCGACGCAGGATAACCTCGCGGCGGTGCTCGATGAAGCAGGCGATGGCTTCCTTGAGCGAAAGGAGCTTCGGGCGACCTCGGTCGATGGCCAGCATCGAGATGGAGAAGGAGGACTCAAGCGCGGTGTGCTTGTAGAGGTTATTGATGACGACCTTCGGAATAGCATCCCGTTTGAGCTCGATGACAACACGCGTGTTCTCATCGGACTCGTCGCGGATAGCGCTGATATCGGTGATTATCTTCTCGTTCACGAGACCAGCGATACGCTCGACAAGGGTGGCCCGGTTGACGTTGTAGGGAATCTCGGTGATGACGATCTGCTCGCGACCGCCCTTGATCTCCTCCACGCCGGCACGTCCTCGCACCTTCACGGAGCCACGCCCTGTTTCGAAGTATTGCCTGATACCGCCGACGCCGCAGAGCTGACATCCCGTCGGGAAGTCAGGACCCTTGATGTGCTTCATCAACTCGTCGAGCGTGATGTCGGGATTATCAACCTGGGCACAGACGGCGTCGATGGTCTCACCAAGGTTATGCGGAGGGATATTGGTCGCCATGCCTACCGCGATGCCAGTGCCGCCATTGACGAGAAGGTTCGGGATCGAGGCTGGGAAAACCGTCGGCTCCTCGCGGGTGTCATCGTAGTTCGGAACGAAATCAACCGTGTCGTGATCCATGTCCTCCATGAGGACGGCGCCGAGGGGCCGCAGGCGTGCCTCGGTATAACGCATGGAGGCTGGAGGGTCACCTTCGACGGAACCGAAGTTGCCCTGACCCTCGATGAGTGTCTCGCGCATTGCCCAGGTCTGGGCCATGTGGACGAGAGTGGGATAGATCGCCTGGTCACCATGGGGGTGATAGTTACCCATGGTCTCGCCGACGATCTTGGCGCACTTGAGATGCTTGCGGGTCGGCATGACTCCAAGCTCGCTCATGGCAAACAGGATGCGGCGCTGCGAGGGCTTTAGACCGTCGCGAGCATCGGGAAGCGCCCGGGAAATGATGACCGACATGGAGTAGTCGAGGAAGGATCGGGAAATCTCTTCGGCGACATCGATCGGTTCGACTTTTTCGTTCTGGTTATACAAGGTATTGGGCCTAAGGGGTAGTTTGAGATTGAGTCCCCACAATATAGCGGGACGACAGGAATACCTGCAAGGGAGAAGGATGAAACTTGAGACCTGAAACCTGAAAGAAAAAAGCGCGTCAGATTGTGAAAGTGAATACGCTCAAAATAAAAACCCGATTTTTTTGATGAAAATCAATTCCTTAAACTAAAATCGGTATCTGAAAGTTTACTTACTCAGGTCTCAGTTTTCAGGTTTCATCACTCTCGGATAGCTTCCTCTCCAACTCCTTAACCCTGTCGTAAAGCTTGTGGAGCTGGGAGATGTAGAAATTCGTCTGCTTGAACTCCTTTATCGGCTTGGCAGGGGCGCCGATCAACATCGAGCCCGCTGGGACGCTCTTGGAGACACCGGCTTTGGCTCCCAGCACGGCCTTATCACCGATTTCGATATGCCCGGCGAGGCCGACTTGCCCGGCGAGAGTGACATAGGACCCGATCCGCGTGCTACCAGAGATGCCGACTTGGGAGCAAATGATGGTGTGAGAACCGATCTGCACATTGTGGGCGATCTGTACCAGATTATCGATCTTGCTCCCCTCGCCGATGACGGTGCGTCCGAAGCGAGCGCGGTCGACAGTGGTATTGGCCCCGATCTCGACGTCATCACCGATCTCAACAATGCCGGTCTGAGGAATCTTGACATGGCGTCCCTCCTTGAACTCGTAGCCGAATCCACACGATCCGATGACTGCACCCGGTTGAAGAATGACGCGGTTACCCAGGATGCAACGCTCACGGATGATCGCTCCGGAATGGAGATGACATCTCTCGCCAAGATGCACTTTGCTGCCAATCAGGCATCCTGCTCCGATCACGGATCCGGAACCGATTACCGCATCCTCACCAATCACAGCCAAGGGACCCACAGAAACCTGCTCACCCAGCTTTGCAGAAGAAGGGACGATGGCCGAAGGATGAATGCCAGGTTCAACTAAAACTTCGGGTGGTGCGAAGGCTCCCACCACGGAGGCAAAGGCCGCGGAGGGATTCTCTACCTTTAAGAGCACCGGTCCGATCTCTTCAATGAACTCTAGGGGAACAAAGACTGCGGAGGCCTTACAGGAACGGAGTTGGGACAGATAGCGGGGATTTCCAAAAAACGTTATGTCCCCGGGGCGGGCCTCCTGCAGGGAAGCAACACCTGTGATATCCAACTCACCCGATCCGTTCGGAGTCTTCGACCCCGCAAGCTCTGCCAATTCCAGCAGTCTCATGGGAAGGGATGGCGAGGCGAAGGAGTTGCCGGACTACTTGGCCGATTTGGCCGGAGCGGTCTTGTTCAAGGCGGTGATCACATCCTGACTGAAGTCGAGATCATCACGGGAGTAGAGAACAATCGGAATGGCGCCGGCACTCAGGCCCGACTTATCGAAGACGATGTCGTAGCCCTTGATCTTCACAAAATCGTTCACAGTCTTCATGATGTCATCAACGATGTCCTTACGCATGCGAAGGAACTGGTCTTGAAGGACTTTCTGCTTGGAACTGCGATAATCGGCAATCTCACGGTCGAGGGAGCGGGCGGACGCAACCTTCATCTGGAGATCTTTCTTCTTGGCATCGATTGCATCCTTCGACAATTCGGGCTTCTGGATGTTGATATTCAGCTCGCTGATCTCCTTCATGCTGGCCTTGAGGGTATCGACACGTCCGTTCAGATCGTCATTAGCAGTTTTCTCTGCATCCGCGTACTTGGCCTGGGCATCCTTGGTCTTGTAGTACTCGCTGAAAACGCGATTCATATCGACGGTGCCGAACTTAACCTGCGCATTGGCGAAAGCTGCCCCACCCAAAAGGAAAAAAGCTGTGAGAAGGGCTAAACGTGTGCTCGATGTCATACTTGAGGATAATTATAGATCTTCCTAGAACGTGTAACCAACATTAAAGTTGAACTGCCCGCTGCTGTGGTTCCAGGAATCGGACATGACGGGATAACCCCAATCGACGCGGATCGGTCCGATCGGTAAGTCGATGCGGGCGCCGATGCCAACATCTCCGTTGAGGCCGCCTGAGGTGTAGCTCAGGCCATTGGCAGAGCTTGTGACCTTGGTGGGGTTGAAGTCCCAGGAACCGGCGTTCACAAAACCCCAGTCCGAGAAAAAGGCTCCCCGAAGTCTGGGAATGATCGGGAAGGTGATTTCACCGGTTCCATAGACCGAGGTATTGCCACCGACAGGATTGCCATAGAAGTCCTTCGGTCCTACTTCGCGGAAGGAGAATCCTCGCATGTCGTTGGCACCTCCAAGGTAGAGTTCGTCGAAGATCGGCGGAGCTTTATTGATCGTGCCCTTGGTGCCACTACCCCAGGGATTCATGAGTCCGACGGAACCCTTGGTCAGCAGGATCATGTCCCAAGGGAGGGGAAAATATTTCTTGGCCTCGAGGTTGAGACCGTAGTCCTGCACATTGCCACCCAGTCCTCCTCCAGCCACCACGCCGCTCAGGCTGACGGACTGTCCTTTATGAGTCAGGAAGAGGCTGTCGCGATTGTCATAATCGAGTCCAAGCAAGATTGCGCTCTTGGTGTAGGGTGAGTTATTTCCAGCATTCTGGATGGCTCCAGCCTGAGGATCAGGCAACTGACCATTACCATAATTTCCGGTCAGATTGTAGACCTTGATGTTCTCCAACCGATACTCTCCTCGTAGCGCGGTAAAGGGATTCAGTGCTTTGCGTGCCTGAAGGGCGCCGCCGAGGTTCGACTGGCTGTAGACAGGACTCAGGAAGGTAGCGGCATGGTAGTAAAACTCGCCGCCCACGGAGACCTTGTACCCCATGAACCATGGCTCGGTGAGTGACAGGGTGAAATCCTGACGCTGCAGACCGTACTGGCCGCGGATACGGAAACGCTGCCCGGCACCGGTGAAGTTGGGCCAGTTGAAGAGGTCGAAGTTGGACTGCTGCATTTCGGCAAATCCAACCAAACTATCGATGGAGCTGAAACCGGCTCCGAAATTGAAAGATCCGGTCTTTTTCTCATCGACGATGACATCGAGATCCTTGCGGCCCGGAACCAAGGTGTCGACAGGGACTGTGTCGACCTTCGAAAAGTAATTGAGATTCATCAACCGAGTCTTGCTGACGTCGACCAGCGTGGTGTCGAAGATTCCTCCGGGTTGGACGGCTAATTCGCGGCGGATGACTTTGTCCTTGGTCTTCGTATTGCCCTGAACATTAATCAGGTTCACATACGACTGGACTCCCTCGTCGATGCGATAGGAAAGATCGATCCCTCCCTGGCCAGCGGGTGTGATCTGCGGCTGGGCGACCATATCGACATAGCCTCGGGAACCATAGTAATCGCGGATTTTCTTCAGATCAGCACCCATACCATCCGGCGTGTAGAGGGATCCGGTCCTCATCTTGAGGTAGCGAACCAGATCAGCTGGAGCCACGATGGTGGCACCGTCGATGGCGAGCTTGTTGACCCGGTACTGCGTTCCCTCGGATATGGAAATCACCAAATCGACACCCTTGCCGTTCGGCAGCGGCGTGGTCTGGACATCAGAAATACGCATGTCTGCAAATCCCTTGTTCTGATAGAGAGTGCGAATCGCCTCCTTGTCCTCGTCCATCTGAGATGGGGTAAAGCGACCCGCCTTGGTCAGAAAGGAAAGCAGGTTGGCCGTCTTGGTCTTCATGACCTTCATCAGATCCTTCGGAAGAACGGAATCATTCCCGGTAAAGGAGATGCCGCGAATGACTAGCTTCGGCCCTTCGTTGATAAGGAAGGCAACTTTCATCTTCTTGTCGGGAAGCTCCGTGGACTTCGTATCGACCTTCACGTCGGTGTAATTCTTGTCCTCGTAAAGCTTGAGAATCTTCTGGCGGTCATCGTTGAGCCGCTCGTCGCTGAGGGGCTCGCCCGGCTTGGTCGCGATTTCCTTGCGGATCTTCGTGTTGGGAATGGCCTCCGCCCCCTCGATAATCACCTCCCCTACGGTAGCCCGCCCCTGGAGCAGGACGGTCACCTTCAGTCCCCCGCTGATCGGTTCTGCGAAAATACGGGCGTTGGAGACCTGACCCGTGGCGTAGAGAGACTTGATATCCTCCTCGACAAGACGATCGTTATAAAGCGCCCCCGGCTTGGTCGCCAGATTGTCCAAGACACGTTGCTTACTCAGCGTGGTAGGCCCCACGAACTGAACATTGATCTCCTGGATCAGCGGAGCCTGACCGGGAACTTGGGCATCCAATCGCGCTCCGGGCAAAAACACCAAAACCGCCGCGACTGCAAATCGTGCAAACCAGAAAAGACGAAGGGAATTCATGGATCGTTAGTGATCGATTGGGTATAAATTATGGAAAATGAGAAAAAGATACACGCCTTGGTGATTATAAGAGCCCGCAATTAGATGAGGGAGGGAGATGCTGTGGTCAAGTCGCTATTTCTCCAATATCTAAGGAATGGTTAGGGAATGGTTAGACGAGTTCTTTTAAAATCGCCGGAATTTCCGCGAGATTCGTGATGGTATGGTCCGGAGTGACCTCCGCCTGCTCCTCGGAACCGGGAATCCGGATCCAGATCGAACGGATGCCGGCATTCCTGGCTCCGGCAATATCGCGCTCCAGGCTATTGCCGACCATCACAGCCTCATTGCCTGAAACCCCGAGTTCGGTAAGAAGGCAATCGAAAATCTCGGGCTTGGGCTTTCCGACGCCATGCTCACCGGATACCGCGATGGCCTGAAAAAAGGATTCTAGCCCTGAGGATGCGATCTTCTCACGCTGCAGATCGGGCGCACCATTGGTCAGAAGGGCTAGTTTGTAGGAAGGGGCGAGCTCAGTCATCAGTTCCCGTGCACCCGGCAGCAATCGCTGACGGGCACGGCGGGTGGATGCAAATTCCAAGGAAAGCATCACGGCGGCATCCTCTGAGATATTCCTTTCTTGGACTGCAAGTGACTTGGCAAAGACCTCGACACGATAGGCCATCGCCCAGTTGCGGAGTGCCGTTAGCTCCGGGGAATCCCCAGTGAATCCTCCCCAGAGACACTCGAAGGCGCTGATCCCAATCGAGCGACAGAAAGGGCGACTCTCCCCCTCTGCCCAGAGAGATCGCGCAATCGACATGGCATCGGCAGCAAAACGGTCGGGTTCGGCTTCGAAACGAGCGGAGGCCACCGCAGCGACATGGGCAAAGGTTTCGTGAGATACTGCCTCATCGACGGCCAGCGTGTCATCAAGATCAAAGAGAAGGGCGCGAATTGCCATAAGCAGTAATCATTGCCTGCAACGAACATCCTGAACGAGAAAAAAGACCGCTGGGGCTCTTTTTCCCCTTCACTTGACCAGCAGGTTCCCCTTTAACTTTTGATACCTATGAGTAATCAAGCCTTCCCCGACATCACCTCGATCCCTTTCGAGGGTTCTTCCTCCAAAAATCCCCTCGCATTCAAACACTATAACCCCTCCGAACTCATCGAGGGAAAGTCGATGAGGGATTGGATGCGATTCTCGGTCGTCTACTGGCACACCTTCCGCAACTCCCTTTCCGACCCCTTCGGCGCAGGCACGGCCATCCGCCCTTGGGATGACGGCACCGATTCCGTCGAGAACGCAAAGAACCGTGTCCGCTATGCCTTCGAATTCATTCAGAAACTCGGCGCTCCATTCTACGCCTTCCATGACCGCGATGTGGCTCCCGAGGGCAAGACCCTTTCTGAGAGCAACAAGAACCTCGATGCCGTCGTCGCAGTCCTGAAGGAAGAACAGCAGCGCACCGGCATCAAGCTCCTCTGGGGAACGGCATGCCTCTTCGCCAATCCTCGCTTTACCCACGGTGCCTCCACCAGTCCCAACGCCGATGTCTATGCCTATGCCGCCGCCCAGGTGAAGAAGGCGATTGAAGTCACACACGCACTAGGTGGTGAAGGTTATACTTTCTGGGGCGGTCGCGAGGGTTACTCAACCCTGTGGAATACCGACATGAAGCGCGAACTCGATCACCTCGCCCGCTTCCTCCACATGGCCGTCGACTACAAAAAAGAGATCGGATTCACCGGTCAGTTCTACATCGAGCCGAAGCCGAAGGAGCCTACTACCCACCAGTACGACAGCGACTCGGCGGCCTGCCTGAACTTCCTTCGCGAGTATGGCCTCCAGGATCACTTCAAGATAAATCTTGAAACCAATCACGCCACCCTCGCCGGCCACACCATGGCCCACGAGATCGAGGTCTGCCTAGGAGCGAATGCCCTCGGCTCCATCGATGCCAATACCGGCAATGAGCTCATCGGCTGGGATACCGATCAGTTCCCCACCAACCTATACCTCACCACCCAGATCATGCTGGGCGTGATGAAAATGGGCGGCCTTACCACCGGTGGAATGAACTTTGACGCCAAGGTGCGCCGTGAGAGCTTCGAACCAATCGACCTCTTCTACGCCCATATCGGCGGCATGGATGCCTTCGCGCGAGGCCTCAAAATCGCGGCATCCATCCGCAAGGATGGACGCATCGCCGAGATCGTTAAGAGCCGCTACGCTTCCTGGGACAGCGGTATCGGCGCCGAGGTCGAGGCGGGCAAGTCCAGCTTCGGTAGCCTCGAGAAGTATGCTCTCGGTCATCCTGATCCGATCCAGCACGGCAGTGGCCGTCAGGAGCTTATCGAAAATATCGTCAACGAGCTGATTTAAGAAGAGGACCTATGTTTTTAGGTGCGTAGCGCGGAGGAAGAGTGATGGCTACCTTCAGGTAACCAGAGCGATGACGATATTGCTACAAACCCAAAAAACCAGCCATAGAGTGTCGTTTCTGATGGTGGTTGGTATAAATCGCCTTTTTTAAAAACCTTTTGACAATGGCTGTAGAGCCTTTGTTTATGGGAGTGGACCGGGACGGACTCGAACCTTCAACCAATTG
>CAIOJL010000184.1 GCA_903858595.1 uncultured Spartobacteria bacterium
CCCCAAGGATGCCACTCCGGCACAAAGCTGGTGCCGAAGAAGCAGACGATCGGTTTATTCAAGGCAGCGGCGACATGCATCGCTCCGCCATCGCTGCAGATCATTTGATCAGCAAGGGAAACGGCGGCAACCAGCTCCTTGATTGTTGCGGTGGGAGAGGAAAAGACCGACAGACCGTGAAGTCGGGTCAGGATGCGGTCGGCCTTTTCGTCATCACCGGGATGCATGGCGTCGTCCTCGGCACCTGGTGACCAGAACAGCAGGATCTGGTTGTCCCCAGAGGCGGTCAAGGCCTTGGCAAGTTCGATGAATGATTCCTCAGGCCACCGCTGGAGAGGATTTCGAGAGCTGAGGTGAAGTGCCATGGAGGCCTTCTCCGGGTTCCATCCCAAGGCTTTCAGCCGCTTGCTCTCTCTAACGACCAAGGCCGCGTCTGGAAAGAGCTTCGTGCCACCCAGTGCCTCTTCAATACCGAGTAGGGCTCCCAGCCTTCCCATCTTGGAAACCTCATGCTCCTCGAGGCCGTTGTGATCCGGAGCCAGAACATCGGGCTGACGATGAGCCGGCTCCCCGGGCTCGCGAAACCCGATCAGTTGTTTCCCGCCGAGCGTGTGGGCGTAGCGCCAGCCTCCGTTTGCCAGGATGATATGATCGAAGCGGCGCTTACGAATCGTGCGGAGAAGTCGCCAGCGGTTCCAGAGCATGCCCAGACGCCCGTATCCATGGCTCTTTTGATTCTTCTTCAGGAAGACAAAGACCTCATCGACATCGGGATTTTCATCCAGAACATTCACATTGTAACTGCTGGCCAGAACCGAGATCCGGGCATCGGGATACTTTCTTCTCAACCCATGGAGAAGGGGGGTCGTACAGATCAGATCGCCGATGTTATCGCGTCGGATGACGAGGATCTGCAGAGGAGTGTTCACGGACGCCGCAGGCGAGATTTATAGAGCATTTTTCTTAACTAAACGCGGAAGTCTTTTGCTAGGAAGGCTTCGAGATTCTCCATAGATACCTTGAGTTCATCATGAAGAGGTGTCTGTTCGGCGCCCTTCGGAAGCGTAAGAGCATTCGCCACGCGATGGGCCAGGGAGCGGTTGGGATTTGTCTCCGCGATCTGACCCATAAGAGCGTTGACCTGAGCGACCTGCGCACGAGCAGAGCGGATTTTTTCCAGCGCAACCTCTTCGGTGACTTCACCTGTGAGAACCCCACGGAGCTGACGGCAGGCGAAGTTCCTACAGCGGGCCGGACGATCCTCATAGATCAAGCAGGAGCATTTCCCTGACACTTCGCGATGGGCAGAGCAGGGCTGAAGGAAATATTCGACCCCCTTCTGTTTGCGGATCTTCAGCCCGAGCGCGGAAAGTTTTCTGGGTTGGTCTCCCGATTGGAGCTCGACCGAGTGAAAGAGCACTCCGTCACAGCACATACCGCAGCTGCTGCAGAGATCCTCCGTGCTCCGCGCGGCGGCCGTGTCACTCATACCTTATTTTCCCGGATATGAAGAGCGCCCTAAGAACTTTTAGGATTGGGCCTGAGACGCTAGGATGTCGCTGATCGCCTTCGCAAAATCGCCGAAGCCGGAGTCGGGTACGATCACAGTATTACGTCGTCCTTGGTTCTCTTCGTTGATCCTTAGAAAGCGACCCCTGTCGTTCTCACGGACTTCAAGACGGAAGAACTTCCGCTCCACCTGAAGCTCGCGGCTCTCGAGGACATTGTCCTGGGAATACTGGCGGTAGGCGTTTGAGTAGGCGGAGTTCTCTTCTTCGTACATGGAGCATTCAGTTTTAAGATCGGCAACTTGTAAAATCAAACGGATTAACCATAGGAGGGATTGAATATGGAACTCAGGAACTCACGAAAAAGAGGTGGCATCCAAAAGACAAGCAGCCAAAGAGGAGAGGCCTTATGATCGCCCACTTCAGTTCTTCTACAGAAAACTCCTCAACAGGGCCATTGCCTCCACGTCCTCGGCAAGGTCTTTGCCTTTTGGGGTTTCGAGGATCTTCGGGATCGGCGCGAGCTTTGCGGAGCGCATGATCCAGCGGAAGGCCTCCAGTCCGATCAGACCTTTGCCGAGATTGTCATGTCGGTCGACGCGGGATCCCAGCTTCGCTTTGGAGTCATTGATATGAAGGCAAGAAAGGCGGTTAAGCCCGATTACCCGATCAAACTCGGCAAAGGTTTGCTCCGCTCCCTTCTGAGCCGAGAGGTCATATCCGGCAGCGAAGGCGTGAGCTGTATCGAGGCAGACCTCCAGGCGTTTGGTATCCTGCACGCCCGATAGGATGGCTGCGATTTCCTCGAAACGCGCCCCCAAGCAGGCGCCCTGGCCGGCTGTTGTTTCCAAAGTGATGCGCACCTTCAGCTCCGGGTGCTCGGCGTGCAACCGGTCGAGATTACGAATGACACAGGCGGTGCCGGCCTCGATGCCCGCGCCGAGATGGGATCCGGGATGGAGAATAAGAGAGCGGATACCGAGCTGCTCACAGCGCAG
>CAIOJL010000185.1 GCA_903858595.1 uncultured Spartobacteria bacterium
GCTCCGACCTTTTCCAGGAAGTCGTCATAGGTCCCCAGATAGGAGGTGACCTTGCCGTCATTCACATGGAGGACCTTGGTGGCCAACTTCCGGATGAAGTGAACGTCGTGGCTGATGAAGACAAGCGTCCCCTCGTAGGCGCTGAGCGCCATGATGAGCGACTCGACGGTGTGGATGTCGAGATGGGTAGTCGGCTCGTCCATGAGCAGGAGATTCGGGGGATCGACCAGGAACTTGACGAGATTCAGGCGTGTCTTCTCGCCGCCGCTCAGGACGGGGGTCTTCTTGAAGATATCATCCTTGCGAAAGAGGAAGGAGCCTAGAATCCCGCGAGCGTCGTTCTCGGAGAGCTCTCCGTTGGAGGCCCTGACCTCGTCGAGAATCGACTTGTTCGGATCAAGGGTGGCGGCTCTGTGCTGGCTGAAGTAGCCGATCTTCGCATTTGGTCCCTCGATCCGCTTTCCTTTCTGGAACTCGAGTGCACCGGCCAAGATCTTGAGCAGGGTCGACTTGCCGGCGCCATTGGGTCCAACAAGGACGGTGCGCTCCATTCGCTCGATGGTGAGGTCGAGGCCCGAGTAGACCTTCCGCTCACCTTGAGAGGTGGGATAGGCCATATGGATCTCCTCGAGGATGACGGCTCGTTGGCCGCCTCGCGGAGGCTGTGGGATCTGGAAGCGGAATGGCTTGCGGGGAGGAAGCGGCTTCTCGATCAGCTCTAGGCGCTCGATCTGCTTCAGCTTGCTCATGGCCTGGGAGGCCTTGGAGGCGACCTGACGGAATCGGTCATAGAACTCGCGCAGGTCGGTGATCTCCTTCTGCTGGTTCTTGTAGGCTGCATTATGCCGCTCGTAACGGGAGTCCCGCTCCTCGAGGAAGGCGCTGTAGTTCCCGGAGTAGGAGTGCAGGCGGCACTCGGCGATCTCATAAACTGTCTGGATGATCTCATCCATGAATTGCCTGTCGTGGGAGATCAGAAGCACGGCGCCGGGATAGGTCTTCAGATAATTCTGGAGCCAGAGCAGTGAGACAAGGTCGAGATGGTTGGTCGGCTCATCCAACAAAAGTAGGTCGGGCTCCATGACGAGAAGGCGGGCCAGATGGGCGCGCATGACCCAACCGCCGCTCAGTTCCTTGGCCTTCCGCTCGAAGTCCTCCTGTTGGTAGCCCAGACCCCCGAGGATCTTCTTGGCCTTGGCCTCGACCTTGGGGTCGCTGAGAGCGGCGTGCTTGGAGGAGGCTTCGCTGTACTCCGGGGTATCCACAGTGCCGGCCTCCTCAAGTTCCTTGAGGCGTTTTTCTAGAGCCGGAATCTCTCCGGCCCGACCTGTGGCGACATCGAGGACGGTCTCATCCCCCGTGGCCTCACCCTCCTGGGCGAGATGGCCGATCATGGTCCACTCATCCCGTTCGATTGTGCCCGAATCCGCCTCATCTTTTTTTAGAAGCAGGGAGAAGAGGGTCGATTTTCCGGCTCCATTCGGGCCGACCAGTGCGACGCGCTCGCCATAGTTGACCTGCATGTCGGCCTCCTCGAAGAGAGTGCGGCCACCGATGGTTTTTTTGAGTTTTTTAATGGTAAGCATGGGAAAAAGAAGGATGAAACTTGAGACTTGAAACCTGAATTGGGAAGAGTGGATCGTTAAAGGGTGAAAGGGTGGGGATGGAAACAAAGTGATGGGTGAAAGCGGTAAGGGAGGAAAGTTTCGGGCATCCGCTTCAACTTCTCAACTCTTCAACCTCCCGCAGCGATTCGAGCACTGCAGAAGTCACCATCTGGACAGTGATCTCTTTCATGCAGCGGAAGTCGATTGGGCATTCCCTGAGATAGCAGGGGCTGCATTCGACCTTGCGTCTGATGATCCGGTGAGGCGGTTTGGTGATGTTGCCGAGATGGCCCGGGCCGGTGAGGGACGGTTCGGTCGAGCCGAAGATCGCGACGACCGGCAGACCTAGAAGGTCCGCGAGATGCATGGTGCCGGTATCATTGGTCAGGAGCAGGGTGCAGCTCTTGAGCTCTGCGATGAGTTCCGGGAGCGTGGTTCTGCCGCAGAGGTTCTCCACCTTTCCGGGAAAATTGCGTGAGAGAACCTCTCCGAGATCCGCTTCCTTGGCCGTACCGACGATAACCCAGGTGAGGTCCTGATCCTTCGATATCTCCTCCATGACTGATCGGTAGCGCTCGATCGGCCAGCGCTTGGCAGGTCCGTATTCTGCACCGGGACAGAGTGCGATGCGGATAGGGCCCTGGGGAGCGGGACGGGGAGTGCGCACTGTCGGTTCCGGGGCTCCCAGATGGCGAACGCTGGAGAGCAGCTCCTCTGTCTGATGGAGTGTCGGGTGAAGCTGCCGGTTGGGAGGGAAGGTCTGGTTCAGCAGACGCTTGCCCCGGTGGATCTCCCTGCCGACCCGGCGCGGGATGCCGGCCAGCCAGACCTCTAGGGCGCTGCGCAGGGAATTCGGCAGCAAGATCGCCACATCGAGGGAGTCGGCTGACTTGATCAGCTTGGCAACCTGCCATGGGGAGGCTTTCGGCGGGATAGAGAGGATGGCATCGACTTCGGGAATCTCCTTCCAGAGCGGCATGAGTTTCTCCGGTGAGAGGATCGTGAGTCGGAGGTCGGGGCGTCCCTCTTTGATCGCGCGAATCGCAGGAACAGCCATGCAGGCGTCGCCGAGCCAGTTCGGTGAGCGGAGTAGAATCTTGAAGGGCTGGAGATCGGAGGGCTTGATCTCAGGAGGTAGATAGATTCCGCGCTTCACTCCGCGGAGCAGGAAGTTCGGGTGGGGGGTTTTCCAGCGGTTGTGAACCCAGAACCAGTCGGCGGGAGAACGCCGGATCTCCTGCTCGAGCAGTGTATTGAGTTTCATCGTAACCTCCTCGACGGTCAGCCCCTCGGTCGGGATCGGATCGCTGGTATGCAGAACCCATCGGGCCAAGCCCACTGTTCGGACCGTGGCCTGAACAAGCAGGGAGTCGGTGCGCTGGGCGAGGCTTGCCGCCAGCGGGGAGGTGGATGCGAGCTTGCCGAAGAGTGGCATCCAGATCCCGGCATTCCCCGCGTGCTGATCGGTCAGGACGCCGACAGCACCTCCCTCCTTAAGCATCGTCACGGCAGCCTGCATCTCTTTTTTGCGGTCGAAGGTGACAACCCCGCGGCTGCGGCGATCGCCGTTA
>CAIOJL010000186.1 GCA_903858595.1 uncultured Spartobacteria bacterium
ACTGATTAAATCCCATGATGGCCGCTGAAGAGTATTTGATTGTTTTCCATGGCGTGCAGCGCAGTGGCAATACCCTTGCGGTCTTGCCCAAGCAAGCAACGCAGGAAAACGACCAAATGCCCTCAGCCCAAGGGGGTCCGGAGATAACAGGCCGGAGGCTGTGTTGGCTTCGCGCTTACAGCCCGCATGGGGATGAGCGCGCGAAGCCGCCTTACCCACGGCCCATTCTTTCCGCAACGGCCTCAATGCGATTTACTCAGTGGTTCCTTAGGCACTTGGGTGAAAATCCCCCCATTACATGAGCTGCCGGAAATTCCTTCCCATGCTGGGTCTCAATCTGAGCCTCATGCTCCCTACCACTCTCCCGCTAAGCGCCAAGGATCCCACCTCTGAAAACCGTGGAAACGTTATTGGCCAAAACCTCCCGGCAAGTATTGTGAGGATCGAAGTAACGGATCAGGAAGCGGACTATGCTTCCCCGTGGAACGCGGGTCATATCGGCGGCGGGATCGGCTCGGGATTCGTAATCATCGCCCCCGGCGGAAAGAAACGAATCCTCACCAATGCCCATGTGGTCAGTAATGCGCGCTTCATCACCCTGACCCGCGAACGGGTGAGTCATCCCTACACGGCCCATGTGGAATTCATCGCTCACGACTGCGATCTCGCACTCCTGAGCGTCGATGACCCGGCCTTCTTCGAAGGGACCGTACCGCTTGAACTCGGTGGAGTCCCTCTCATCGAGAGCGGCGTAAGTGTCTATGGATATCCGCTGGGAGGGGAACGCCTGAGTGTGACCAGGGGTGTGGTCTCTAAGATCGATTTCGACCTCTACACCCACTCTGGAGTCGATTCGCATCTGGTGATCCAAATCGACGCCGCCATCAATCCTGGTAACAGCGGCGGGCCGGTCCTTCAGGATGGGAAGGTGGTGGGGGTGGCCTTTCAGGGCTATTCAGGGGAAGTTGCCCAGAATGTCGGATTCATGATTCCGATCCCGGTAATCGCCCGATTCCTGAAGGATCTCTCCAAGGGAACCTACACAGGCTACACCGATCTCTCGATCGCCTTCCGTCCTCTTCTCAGCGCCCCTTCCCGCAGGGTCCTCGGCTTGGCGAATGATGACCTGGGAGTATTGGTCACCGATGTGCAGGAGAAGGGGTCCTCCCATGGCTTCCTTCAGAAGGGGGATGTGCTTCACTCGATAGATAATCATCCCATTGCAAGTAACGGAAGAGTCGAACTCAACAGAGAGTCGGTCGATATGACAGAGATTGTGGAGCAGAAATTCGAGGGTGAGAAAGTCCGCATCGCGGTTCTTCGTGATGGAAAACCACTTGTGATAGAATTTCCACTCCATGGTACCTGGTCCTTCCGAATGCAGGGAAACTCTTATGATGAAAAGCCCCGCTATCTGCTCTACGGAGGACTACTTTTTCAACCCCTCGATAGAAACTTCCTCAAGGCGAATAGCATGGCCGATCTGAGGATCAAGCAAGCCTTCGAGAACTTCGTGGAAAAACATCTCTATGTCGAGCGGCCCGAGATCGTCGTTCTGAGCAGAATACTGGCCGATCCCATTCACAAGGAATGCGATGGTCTTCGTCCAGGAATCGTGGACTCGATCAACGGAAGAAAAATCCACTCACTCGCCGATGTCAGCGCGGCATTCGATCAGCCAGCCCTCTATGATGTCGTAATCCTGGATGGGATCGGTGCACCCATCGTCCTTAGCCGCGAAGAGGCACTGAAGGCGAATCCGCGTATTATGCTCACCTATGGCATCCCCTCACCGCGGAATCTTTAATCCGATGAAACGATTCCTTCCCATGCTCCGGCTCCCGCTTCTTGTATTTCTGCTAATCCCGATGGGTTGCCGGGAAAAGAATACGACTCCGCAAAAGCTTGCTGAATCAGTCCTCCGCGTCACATCCACCATCCAATATCCCGACAATAAGCGCCCCTGGCTCAAGAAACAGCCGTTCACCCGTGTCGGACTCGGCACGATCATCGAAGGGGGACGACTTCTAGTCACTGCAGACATGGTTGCCCATGCGAGCTACATCGCCTTGGAGAAGCCAGAGGATGGGCCGAAGGGAACGGCCACAGTCGAGGCGATCGATGAGGAATGCAATCTGGCCATCCTGAAGCCAGTTGAGCCCGAACTCCTTAAGGGAACCAGTCCGTTACCGATCGACACGATGATTCTCCCCGGGAGCATTATTCAGATCCTCCAACTTGAACCCAACGGGGCACCCGCTCTCAGTCTGGCCAACTTGACCACGGTAGCAGTGATGCCTTATTCCCCGGATGGAGGATCTTACCTACTCTATCGTGCTTCCACGACGATCCCACAGCGTGAGGGAAGCTTTGTTATTCCGGCGCTGCATGAGGGAAAGCTCGCAGGTCTGGTGATGCGTTATGATCCCCGCACACAATCTGCGGACATTATTCCCTCGCTGCTGATCGGGCGCTTTATGAAGGAATGTGGAAAGCCCGGTTACTCAGGATTGGCGCGCGCAGGACTGACCGACGAAGAGGCCCGCGGAAGAACCTTGCGCGAATGGCTCGGCGCAGGAAAAGGGCTCAACGGCATCATTATTACTTCCATTGATCCAAACGGCCCGGCGGAAAAAGCAGGCCTCCGGAAGGCTGATCTTATCGTTAAAGCGGGCGGCAAGCCCATCGATGGCCAGGGAAACTATACCGATCCCCGCCTTGGAAAAATCAACTTCAGCAATCTTGCCACCCTGGAATCCTCACCTGGTGACAAATGGGAAATTGTGTACTTCAGGAGCGTCGGTGAAGGCACCGGTACGCTGGGGACAGCTACGCTGACGCTGGAAGGAAGGAATCCCCTGACCGAAATCAGTCCAGCGCGTCTGCAGGGCGACTCTGTTCCATACACTTTTCTAGGGGGGCTCCTCTTTCAAGAACTAAGCAGGCCCTACCTTCAGGAATGGGGAGCTAACTGGAGAAGTGATGCCCCTCAGAATCTTGTTGCCCTCGATGCATTTCAGAAAGATTTGCCTAAAGATCAGAAGAGGTTAGTTATCGTCTCGCTCGTTCTCCCTTCATCGCAGACCATCGGGCTTCAGGAACTAGCCAACAAGGTAGTGGTGAATATTAACGGAATGCCGATCCACGGACTGGCGGATGTGAGAGAAGCAGCAACACATCCCAAAAACGGCTTTCAACAAATTGATCTGGAGGGGTCCGCCGGTCCTATCTATCTAGATGCAGCGACCTTGCCATCAGAAGAAGCTCGGCTCAGTAGCGAATACGGTATCCCTGCCAAAGCGAATCCCTAGTAATTTTGCTGGAACGAAAGAGGGGGGAATCCTCTAATCTTCACTTTTTGACGCTCGACGCAAAGGGAAGGGCAGCTAATTTAAAAAATCTGTCTTTCTTACTATGTCCAAACGCACACTGGTCGTCGTCCCCACCTATAACGAGAGAGAAAACCTGCCTAAACTGGTCGAGCGTCTCTTTGCGTTGACTGAGACTCTCGAGATCCTTGAGATTCTAGTAGTCGATGACGGTTCACCGGATGGCACGGGCCAATGGGTAGCAGAGACTGCGGCACGCGATCCGCGCCTGCACCTCCTCTCTCGCACAGCAAAAAACGGCTTAGGTCGCGCCTACGTGGCGGGATTCCAATGGGCGCTCGAACACGGCTACGACTTTGTCGTCCAGATGGATGCGGATTTCTCACACAGCCCCGAAGATGTGCCAAAGCTCCTCGAGGGGATACAAACAACAGGGGCGGATCTAGCCATCGGTTCCCGGTATGCCGGCGGGATCCGTGTCATCAACTGGCCCCTCAAGCGACTCGTGCTAAGTGTCGGTGCATCCTATTATGTAAAATGGATTACTGGACTTCCGGTCTGGGATCCCACCGGGGGATTCAAGTGCTGGCGCCTTCGGACGCTGGAAGCAATCGATCTTCCCTCCGTAAAATCGAACGGCTACGGATTCCAGATCGAAATGAATCACCGGACCTGGATGCGCGGGTTCAAAGTGGCCGAGGTGCCGATCATCTTCGCGGATCGCATCGAGGGTGTCTCCAAGATGTCCAAGAAGATCGTCGTCGAGGCTCTCCTCATGGTCTGGGGCCTACTCATCAAGAGCGGATTTCGCAGATCGCCAAGGAGGTTTCCATCCAAGAATTGCAATAAAATTTGAACGCGCGTACATGCAAAGCCATCTTACTGCTCTCAGATCATTAGCCCGTAAAATTACACCTGTTTTTTCCCATTCTTCCCATGAACATTCCGATCACTACCTCCTACCTTCCTGAATCCGGCATCTCGATAGAAAGTGGTGAGACCGGATCTCACCCCTTCCGGATCTTTGATAAACACGAGCGCTGGACAGCCCTCCTCTGCTTCCTGATCGCGCTATTGACTTATTGGTCGACCGTGATGCCGAACATAGGCCTCAACGACGACGGCGAGATGGCGACTGCAGCCCTGCACTTCGGTGTGATGCACCCCTCCGGCTACCCACTCTGGACAATCCTGGCTGGACTCTTCAGTCATATCTTCCCGTTTGGCAACGGATCCTGGAAAATCAATCTCTTCTCCGGGCTCTGCACGGCGATCGCGGCTGCTGTTTTTTCGTTAGTCTCGCTCAATGCCACGCGTTGGTTGGGTGTGAAAAAGTTGCCTGCGACCATCCTCTCCGTCGCCTCGACCCTTACCTTCATCTGGGTGACCCCGATCTGGTCGCACGCGGTCGTCGGAAAGGGACTCTACGCCCTCCATGTTTGCCTAATGATGATCTATCTGATGCTGACGTATGTCTGGATCAGGCGGCCTCACTGGAAGAATGCCTTTGTCTGGTTGGTCTTCATTTTTTGCCTTGGGATGAGCAATCACCACATGACCCTGGCGATGGCCTTCATGCCTCTGATGGTGATCCTACTCCTGCATGCCGAACTCTTTTGGGAATACACAGTCTACAGCATTCTGGTAGCAAGCCTTCTCTACCTCGGCTTTGCCTACCTCTCCACGGATCAATACCATCTCATGGCGATGAAGGCGGCGGTCCGGCTCTTCTACACAGTGTGGGCTGGGTTCCTACTCCTGATCATTGTGCGCCGCAAGCTCACTGAGTGGCGCCAGGGATTGCTCCTTTTTGTAGCCGTCTTCGTCGGATTACTCCCTTACGCCTACATGCCCTTTGCTTCCTCGACCAATCCTCCGATGAACTGGAGCTACTGCAGTACTTCCGACGGATTCTTCTATGCCATCAACCGCTCCCAGTACTGGGGAACTCTGGCTGATCAGCTTCAAGGAACGGTCGGAAAACTCGTTGGCGTCGCACCTGCAGAGAAACAGAAGGGACCCAAAGCCCCGGATGATGAGAATGCCATGCAGCAATTTGCGGGATACTGTAAAGTCTACTGGAGTGTTCTCGCCCATAACATCTCACCAATTCCGTTGATCTTTGCCCTTCTGGGTTTTGTTCTTTTCTGGCGATTGTCACGAGAGCAGCGTATCTGGTTTTACCTGCTGGTCATCGGCTTTTGTCTCGCAGCATTCCTGGAACCCATTCAGGCACCAAACGGCTATGATAATTCCGGATGGGACATGCAGTACCAGTACCAGAGCCTCTGCTACGGTTTCTTCATCATGCTGGCGAGTTACGGGGCGGCCATGATCTTCGCCTCACTTTATAACGGAAGATTCCGATCCTTGGCATGGACAATGCCTTTCATTGCAGCCGCAGTTGCGATCTACACCTTGGTAGTCTGCTATCCGAAGAGCACCCAGCATGGTCATTGGTTCGGATGGATGTACGGGCACGACATGCTCGCCGACCTACCGAGGGATAGCTTTGTTTTCGGTGGGACCGACCCGGGCCGTTTTGTGCCGACCTACATGGTCTTTGGCGAAAGCTTCGAGAAAACGAAGCGGGATCCGAACTTCGATCGTCGGGATCTCTACATCGTGACCCAGAACGCACTGGCCGACACCTTCTACAATCGCTACATCCGCTCCCACTACACCACAGAGCGCCCGACAACCTTCGGTTGGTTCGAGAAGCTTCTTGGGCGCGATCATACCTATCCGAATGAAACACTCACCCTTCCCCATCGGGAGGATATCATGGCCCTCTTCGAGGTGCTGATGAATCAGTACCAGAAAAATCCCCAAACAATGCCCAACCCTCAGAGCGATCCTGTAGCGCTGAACTCGGCCGTGGGCGAATGGATCTTCCTGCACAACCGTGACAAGAAAGACGCTACTCCACGCCATTTCTATGTGGAGGAGAGTTTCCCCATGCAATGGTCCTATCCCTACGCCATCCCGCACGGGCTTTGCTACGAGATCGCTCATGACAAAATGGACGCCCTGCCTCCGGGAACTGCTGAGAAGGATCTGGCTTGGTGGGATGATTACATCAAGAAACTCGATTCCGTGCCCGGTTTCCGCAATGACGATCTGGCACTTCACTCCTTTGCCAAACTGCGCAATACCGGTGGCAACATTTATGCCTTCCGCAGCATGCGTTCGGAAGCGGAGCGTGCTTACAGACAGGCTCTCTCTCTCTGGCCGGCGAATACCGAGACCACCAGTAATCTCGTCAATCTGCTATGGCAGGAGGGACGTTTCCAAGATGCCAGAGATCTCGTGGCGGGGTTCCTACCGATGGATCCCAACAGCAAGGTGCTTCAGCGCCTGGCCGTGGCCACGGAAGCTAGACTCAAGGCTTTCAAGGATCTCCCGATGCAACTCGCCGCACTGCAGGTCAACCCAACCAACAGACAGGCACTGGCGCCGGTCCTTCAGAGCTTCATGATCCTGGGACGTCAGGGCGATGTCGACGCGACCATCTCCAATGCCATCGCAGCGACGCCCAAGGACATCTCATTCCTCAGGGACATGATCAACTTCTATGCCACCCAGGGACGCATTCCTCAGGCGCTGGAAGTTGCAAAGGTTCTCGAGAAAGCGCAACCCGACCAGTGGGATATCCCATTCACCATTGCAAAATACAATCTCATCATGGGACAGCGGGATGCGGTGTTCACCAGCCTGCATCGTGCAGTTCAGCTCGGGGGAAACGCCGCGCTTCAGCAAATCAGCCGTGAGCAGATCTTCCAACAATTGGCACAAGATCCTGGTTTTCAGCAGGCGATCAAAATTGATTCAGGTCCGTCGACATTGCCTGAACCTACCCCAGATCAAAAATCCATCGAAAAGATAAACGAAATTGCGTCCAAACCTCAAATTCCGAAGAAGTCTCATCCAAAAAACAAGTAGGTCTGGGATTTCACGGTCAAATCATTTCGTGCATCAGATGCTTCAAGTCACCTTGATAACCATTCCGGTGTTAGAGCGTAATAAACAAATCCTGCAGCCATTCTGCGCAGCGGCTTATGGCGTATAGCAGCGTCGCCTCGCTCGGACTGGAGCACAGACTACAGTCACATCGCTTGCTCCTTGCTAACTAACCCGAAGCGCTGGCAAATCGACGTCTGATGATCGCTGACTGCATCAGTATCACATTCCGAGCTAAGAGACTGTCTGCCTGCGTTCCCTGCTCGGTCAAAGCCCGCTGCGGGGATTCTCCATCGCAGGTGCCTGACCATCCAGACCTCCCTTGCTCTCGCGCATCATTCCCCAGTTTTCAGATAGTCTCAAAAAATTAGCATTTGGGTGAATGCTCAAACAAATTGACTCTCCAATGCACCCTGCTTCAGGCAGGCGATCAAACTGTGACCAGCACGACAACTAAGTGAACTGACGCCAAGCACCGCGCTTGTCCCAAGTCATCATGGGAATCACATCACCTCAAGACAGCGGACCTTCGCACCCTCCACTATCAATACCGGAGCTTTTTCGTCAGGGACGCACTGCCTTAATCCACGGATTAGAAGGGTGTCAATAATGACATCATCGGAAACTTCAATGGTATTCATCTCGTTGAAGGCATCGAACTCGTCAATACGCATCACATTGTTAATCATGACCGTTCCGACATGGTGAACGCCGGGCTGAAACCAGATGAGCCCACCGTGTCCCGTGCCGCTCTTTCTAACGCTTGAGGCAAATATGCCGTCAAGAGTAATCCCGTCAAACCAGCCGTAGTCCCCGGGCTCAGCCGCCCAGTGAGTGAAGGATACAGCGTTGTACTTGTACGAACCGTATACATTCCTAATTGTGATGTTCTTCACTTTAGCTGTTCTGGAAAGCAGACGCACCCCAGTCCATCCATCGTGACCCCCGTATATACCGTCAATAGTTATATTTTCCATATCGCAGTTGTCACATCCAAGATGGAAGCCCTCATCACTATTCAGAGCCACAAGGTCATCATTGGTGGTTCCTTTGATATTGGTAATATGACCTTCTCTCGCAAAACCGTTCACGTGGATTCCGTCCATATTGAGACACTTCATGTTGTAGTCGAATGTGATGTCCGCGACGGTGAAGCGAATGGCAGCAGTCAGTTGGATGCCAAAGGCTTCGGGATCCTTGATCGTCACTCCGCGCAACATGAAGTCTTCTACATATGTGAAACCCATGAGATGCGAGTAGAAATTCTTGAACGAGTCGTACGTTGGCTTGTCACGCTGTTGGTTCAGGTTATTGCCATCCCATATCCCTCCCTCGATGGTTACATGACGCGTCATGTCTCTGCCCTTGTCACGGTTCTTGATGATTGGGCAGTTCGCGCTATCCGCAAGTTTGAGGTGCGTCCTCGGCGAGCATACAAGCCTAGTCCGATCTGAGATCTCAAGTGGACGCGAGATAAGATGCTCGCCATCGGGAAAAGTCACAATTCCATTCCCTGCGTCTAGCAATTTCTGAAAGCTTTCTGTCTTGTCAGTAAACATATCTATCAATTGAAAGTGAATCTACAATGTGTCAACATCTTTATAGATATGGCGGTTTTCTGATCTCCCGTGCCCCCTCCCTCATTACGTTTTTTTCTTCAGCCTTAATCTTTTCTTCCATGTCCACCCGCCTTGCTGATTACAGTTATGAACTGCCGCCGGATCTTATCGCCAATCGTCCGACTGAGAATCGGGAAGAATCCAAGATGATGGTGCTGGATCGGACTGCTGCAACAATCACCCATCGCCATTTTACAGAATTCCCTAGTTTCCTCTCGCCTGCCGATCTTGTCATACTCAACGACAGCCGGGTAGTTCCGGCACGCCTGCACGATGTCTCGGGGAAAATCGAAATCCTGCTTCTGGAGAAACGGGATGCGTTGCACTGGACAGCGATGGTTCGTCCCGGCAAGAAGATGAGGGTCGGCACAATAGTCGATGCAGCTGGAACGCAAGCGACTGTTCTCGAGATTCATCAGGATGGAACACGAATGCTGAAATTCGCCTCGCCACCCGATCTGGAAAAATATGGCGAAATGCCCATCCCACCCTACTTTAATCGTCCGGCCGACGCTCAGGACAGAGAACGTTATCAGACGGTTTATGCACGCGATCCTGGATCAGTCGCGGCTCCCACAGCCGGACTCCACTTCATTGATCAAATCCTGGCAACAATCCCTCATTCATTCCTTACGCTACATGTGGGGACAGGAACCTTCCAACCGGTCAAGTCTGAGGATATTTCGGAGCATCGAATGCATTATGAACACTTCACCCTCCCCGTCGAAACTGCATCCCGAATATATGCCACCAAGCAACAGGGGGGCAAGATCTTCGCCATCGGGACCACGACAGCCCGTGTTCTGGAATCGCAGGAATCTGGCGAACTCTCCGCAATCAGCGGATCGACTGGCATCTTTATTCATCCTCCCTATCAATTCCAGCGGGTTGATGCGCTGCTTACCAACTTCCATCTGCCCCGCTCAACCCTCCTGATGCTGGTGAGTGCCTTCGCCGGAAGGGAGTTCATCCTGAAGGCCTATGCTGAGGCAGTCCGGCAGAAATACCGATTCTTCAGTTACGGCGACTGCATGCTGATCGTGTGATGTTTCGGATCACTGACTGAAGGCTGAAGTGTGTTAGAATTCAGCCTATTCAGATTAAGCTCCTGCTACAAAATCAAGGAGAGTGCCTAAATTATTCCCGGTTAGTTTTCAGCATTAATCCTTCATCCTTTAGCCCTTTCCCCTTTAGCCTTTTCTCACATGCGTTCCTCCGGCCCCCAGATCGTTCTTGTCCGTCACGGTGAAACCGAGTGGAGCAAAAACGGCAAACACACCTCCTTCAGCGAAATTCCGCTGACCTTGGAGGGAGAGCGCCAAGCCGCCGTGCTCAAGCAGAAGCTCTCCGACTGGGACTTCAAGCTGATCCTCTGCAGTCCGTACAAGCGGGCACGTCGCACCTGCGAGCTCGCCGGCCTGCTGGACCGCGCGGAAATCAGCGAGGACCTGACCGAGTGGCACTACGGTGACTACGAGGGGATCACCACCAAGGAAATCCGGGTGAAGGATCCGAACTGGACCGTCTTCACCCATCCCACGCCTAACGGCGACTCCGCCGAACAGGTGGCCGAGCGCTGCGACAGGGTCATTGCCCGAGCCAAGGCGGTACAGGATGATGTGGTTCTTTTCGCCCATGGTCATGTCCTTCGTGTCCTGATCGCGCGCTGGCTGGAGCTACCCCCCATCGAGGGCCGTCATTTTGTGCTTCAGACCGGCATGATCAACATCCTTGGTTACGAACACGAATCGACCGTCGTCGTTTCGCTCAACGCCGAATCCTTCCGCAACGATCCCCGCCGCGATTTTCATCCGCATTCAACAAGACACTGACCGAAGAAGATACACAGAGATGAAGGTGATGAAGGAGATCGGGTAACATTGAAGGCCACACCCTTTATCCCTGTGCTTTTTTCCTGATCCCACTATCTTTTCTAACGTGTTTCAAGTCATCTTCAACCCCGTGAGCGCCTCTGAGATGAGCGCCCTTCCCAAGGACCTTCAGCTCGACCTGCTAGCTGAGTTTCAGATTCTCCCCGAGGATCTCAACTCCCTGGATGGGGCCAGTTTCAGTACGATCCAGCGAGACGGTCGCACACTCCACCGCTTCCGCTGCCGGGATCACCGGATCTACTTTGAGCGCCATGCCGAGGGAATCTTGATTCATCGTGTTCTGCACAAGAACACCATCCGCGATTTCCTTTTTCGCTCAAAGCTCCCCATGCACGATGCTGACGATAACGGAGATCAGGCGGAAACAACCGACCAGTTCTGGAAGATGATTCACGAGACATCGACCGAAAACGTGGAAAAATCCTGATGAATTCCTTTGCCAGCGAAGCGGAGCGCTTGGAATCCTTCCCGGTCGCCAAGAAGCGCATTTTCCTGGGACATGCCGGAGTGACCGCTCTTCCTGCCTGCGCGGCGGAGGCGATGAAGAACTATATCGACTCCAGTAGCGAGGATCAGCAGGAATTCGGAGGGGTGCTCAAGGAAGTGGCCCGTACACGGATGGACTCCGCTGACCTTCTAGGAGTTTCATCGGAGGAGATCGCTCTGCTTGGCCCGACATCCCTAGGACTCAGCCTCTTTGCCAACGGTATCGACTGGAAGAGCGGAGACGAAGTCGTCATCTACGGCGACGACTATCCGGCCAATGTCTATCCTTGGCTGAATCTCCAGAGCCGTGGAGTCGTGATCAAATGGCTGGAGACCGAATCTCTCGGCAAGATCACCCCTATGAGCGTCGAGGCAGTCCTCACACCGGCCACGCGACTCGTGGCGCTTGCCTCCTGTCATTTCCAGACCGGCTGGAGGATCGATATTTCTACCATCAGCGCTCTTCTGCGCAAGCGGGGCATCCTCTTCTCGCTCGACGCTATCCAGACGCTCGGCGCCTTTCCCACCCCGGCGCGTGAGGTCGACTTCCTCTCGGCCGATGCCCACAAATGGCTACTCGGCCCCCTGGCTGCCGGCATCGTCTATGTGGCGAAGGAACATTTCGAGACCTGCCGCCCGACACTGCTCGGCTCCTGGAATATCAAGTCGCCAGACTTTCTGGCCCAGCGGACGATCGAGTTCGAGGAGGGTGGCCGCCGCTATGAGCCGGGTGTCCTCAATGTCGCCGGCATCTATGGAATGAGGGCCTCGATCAATCTCATCCGCGAGCAGGGGATCCCTAGTATCTCAGCGCTTATTCTGGAGCGTCGAGACCGACTAGAAGCCGGTCTCGCAGGACTGGGCTTCGAGTTTCTCTCACCACGGAGTCACGAACCCCTCCGTTCCGGAATCCTTACCACGCGTCATCCTGCCAAGGATCCTGCCGAAATGATCACGACCTTGGAACATGCCTCCATCTCGGCCTCCTACCGGAAGACCCGCGACCATGGGTTCTGGCTCCGATTCAGCCCCCACTTCTACAACACCGCCAAAGAGATCGATCGCGTCCTCGACGTCATCTCGGAATCTCTAAAGTCATCAATGTAGAAATCAGGAACACAGGAAAAGAGTTTGAAAACTACAAGGATTCCCTTCAAATCCTAACTCAGTCAACTTTTCGGATTCTTTGAATTTCATAAGTCATAATTTATCATTCATCCTTTTTCCTATGCTTCCCGTCGAGCACAACGACCCTGTCAACGCGGCTATCCTAGCCATCTCCGAAGACAAGATCGCCGGATTCCATGAGGATCCCTTTGCCGTAGTGGCGAATCAGTCCGGTCAACCTCTGGAGACTGTTCTGGCGCGAATCCGCGCTATGCTCGAGGCGGGCACCATCCGCCGCGTCCGTCAGACCCTGATTGCGAACAATCTCGCCGAGGGTGCCCTGATTGCCTGGCGTGTCCCCGAAGAGAAACTCGAAGCGGCGTTTGAATTCCTCTATAAGGAGGATCCCTTCTCCGGCCATGTCGTGGTGCGCTCCACGGACGCCCGCATCGAGGGAGGGGCCTTCCGTCTCTGGACCACCCTCAAGGTCCCGGCAGGATTCTCCCTGACGGAGCATTGTGAACTGCTTGCGAAAAAAATCGGCGCTGACGCCTATCGTATCATGCAGGCCAAGGGGATATTCACTCTCGGAGTCGGACATGTTCGCCGCAAAAACTCCCCTCCCGGTGAACGCTCCGAAGAACCCGCCACAATGATGAGCCCTGCTGTCGTTCATCTCACGGATCTGGAATGGCGTGTCCTCCTGGAGCTGAAGCGCGAGTTCACACCCGACGAGATCATTTCCTTTCCTTGGCTGAAGAGAGCAGAGGCTGCAGGCGTCACCCCTGAGGAGTTCTACGAAGTCGCCCGCTCCTTCCTGGATCGCAAGCTACTGGGCCGCTTCTCCACCTTCCTGGAGCATGTGAAGCCCTCGGCCACCGGTGTGCGCGTCACCAGATTCAATGCACTCTTCCACTGGGCCGTACCTCCTGGTCGCGAAGCGGAGGCTGGCGCCGAGATCGGCCGTCACGACATCATGACTCACTGCTACTGGCGCGAGGGTGGACCGGAATTCAACAACGTGAACATCATGGGTGTGGCCCACGGCACCGACAAGGAACGCGTCCTGGAGCACAAGGCCGCCATGGACCGCCATTTTCAGGAAGCCGGCATCCCTCTCCTCTATACCAATGTCTTCTGGGGAGGGCGCAGCGAGATCAAGCCCTCCGAGATCTCACCGCTCATCTACAGGGAATGGTTGGAAAGTATGAAGGAGGTATGAAGGAGGGATCCCCTTAATCCTTGTTGCTCGTTCGGGATGATTTCCCTGCCTTACCCCCATTCTCATCATTCATCCTTTTTATTTGCCTCCCGGGTCTCATTACTGCATTCTAACAGACTCTTATGAAAGCCGGTCTTCATCCCAACTACAACCCGACGACGATCATCTGCGCCTGCGGCACCGCTTACCAGACCCGCTCGACCCGAGATAATATCAAGATCGGTATCTGTTCTGCCTGCCACCCTTACTTCACCGGTGAACAGAAGTTCATCGACACGGCAGGACGTATCGAGAAGTTCACACGTCGCTACGGCAATGTCCGCGCCACCCGCGCGACCAAGCCAAAGCTCGCCACCAAGGCCTAGCTTCCTACTTCCCGACCACCAGTCGGGAGGACGATTGGCATCGGAATAGGCCGGTGCCGGGCGGCTCCCGAGAACCTTCATCGGGAAACAACGCCATGAATCTGGATTTTAAACCGCTGATCGCCAAGAGGCGTCAGCGCTTTGAGGAGCTTGAGAAGGAGATCACTGATCCCTCCCTCTTCGACGATGCCAAGAAAGCCCGCGAGGTGCTCAAGGAGCATGCCCAGGTGAAGGAACTCATCTCCACCTGGGACGAGATGGAGAGCTGCCGCGTGCAGCTTATTGAGAATCAGGAGCTAGCCTCCGGGACCGACGTCGAGATGGCGGAGCTGGCCAAGGCCGAGATCGAGGAGATCAATGCCAGGATTCCCAAGCTCGAGCAGATCGTCCTCGTGTCACTCCTGCCTCCCCAACCCGACGACGACCGCGACGCCATCGTCGAAATCCGTGCCGGAGCCGGTGGTTCCGAGGCCGCTATCTTCGCCGGGGATCTCTATAGGATGTATACCCGCTATGCTGAGGCCGCAGGACTCCGCTACGAACTGATCGAGGCCAGTCCAAACGATGCCGGCGGCTTCAAAGAAGTGATCTTCCAGATCTTCGGTAACGATGTCTTCCGCAGGCTCCGTTACGAGAGCGGCGTGCACCGCGTTCAGCGTGTCCCCGCGACCGAGGCCCAGGGCCGCATTCATACCTCCACAGCTACCGTGGCTGTCCTTCCCGAGGCCGAGGAGGTCGATTTCGAGCTTCGCCCTCAGGACCTCCGCATCGAGGTCTGCCGCTCGGGGGGTCCCGGAGGTCAGGGGGTCAATACCACCGACTCTGCCGTCCAGGTCATGCACATCCCCACGGGCAAGATCGTCCGTTGTCAGGATGGCCGCAGCCAGCAGAAGAACAAGGAGAAGGCCCTCACTATCCTGCGTTCGAGACTGCTTGAGGAGAAGCGCGAGGAAGAGGCTCAGAAATACGCCGCCCACCGCAAGAGCCAGATCGGCTCTGGGGGACGCGAGGAGAAGATCCGTACCTACAACTTCCCGCAAAACCGACTCACCGAGCACCGCATCGGAGTGACCCTCTACAATCTCGACCGATTCATGGAGGGAGAGATCGCCGACCTGATCGCCGCCATCGGGGCCGCCGACACCCAGCAACGTCTGGAAGCATCGGCAGCATCGGACTCCCAGTAGCATGGCGACCGCCATGATGTCCCTACTGGAAGTGCTCAAGGGAGCCTCCGAGTTCCTAGGCAAGCAGGGCGTGGAATCACCAAGGCTCAATGCAGAGCATCTGCTAGCCCATGTCCTAGGCCTCAAGCGCATGGATCTTTATCTGCAGTTCGACAGGCCTCTGGGCGAGACCGAGCGAGCTCCGCTGCGCGTTCTTATCCGCAGGCGCGGCACCGGCATCCCTCTCCAGCATCTCCTCGGCACCGTCGAATTCTGCGGACGTATGTTCAAGAGCGATGCCAGGGCCCTAATCCCCCGCCCCGAGACCGAGCAGTTAGTCGAACGCGCCCTGACATACACCAACCTAGGCTCCAAGAATTCTTCTATTCTGGATGTTGCCACGGGCAGTGGCGTGCTTCCCCTCACCATGGCTCTGGAGCGTCCCGACGCCATGATCAGCGCTACTGACATTTCCCCCGAGGCCCTGACGCTGGCCCGAGAGAATGCAGTACTGCTCGGAGTCGATCGCATTATCTTTCACGAAGCGGATCTCATTCCTGAGACATTGAGTCAAAACTCCTTTGATCTGATCACTGCCAACCTTCCCTACATTCCCTCCGCAGAGATCTCCACACTCAGCCGAGAGGTGCAACACGACCCTCTGCTGGCGCTCGATGGTGGTGCTGATGGACTTGATCTTGTTCACCGACTGGCACCCCTAGCCTACGAACATCTTACACCCGGAGGACACCTCCTGCTGGAGATCGGAATCGACCAGTCGGATGAGGTCACGACGTGCCTTGCATGGCATAATTATCGCGACATTACCGCCCTCCCCGATTACCAAGGAATCTTGCGTTTCATCGAAGCGATGAAGGGCAAGTGATCAGGAAAAAAGAAACGCATTATGGATAAGATTCTCGTTCACGGAGGCAGAAGCCTGGAGGGTGAAGTCCGCATCGGAGGTTCCAAGAACTCCGCCCTACCGATCCTGGCCGCCACCCTGCTGACCAAGGAAAAGTGCGTCATCGATAGGGTTCCCGACCTGAGCGACATCCACTACATGCTCACCATTCTCAGCAGCCTAGGTGCCGAGGTGGAGCGTGCCAGCGGCGTGGTCCAGATCCGCGCCGAGAAGATCATCACGGAGGCCCCCTACGAGATAGTCCGGAAAATGCGCGCCTCCGTCTGCGTGCTCGGCCCACTGCTCGGCCGTGAAAAATCTGCCCAGGTCTCCCTACCCGGCGGCTGCGTTATCGGTGATCGTCCTATCGATCTTCATCTGAAAGGGTTCGAGGCTCTTGGGGCCAAGGTGACAGTCAAAGGCGGCGACATCATGCTCCATGCCGAGAAGCTCAAGGGAGCCCGCATCAATCTGCGAGGCCGCCACGGCCCGACCGTCCTCGGCACCGGGAACATCATGATGGCAGCAGTCCTAGCGGAAGGAACCACCGTCATCGAGGGAGCCGCTGAGGAACCCGAAGTGGTCGATCTGGCCCGCTTTCTCAGCGCTATGGGAGCCAGAATTTCAGGAGCCGGCTCCCATCACATCGAGATCGAGGGAGTCGCCGAACTCCACGGGGCCAATCACACCGTCATCCCCGATCGTATCGAGGCAGGAACGTTTCTTGTAGCCGGAGCCATCGCCGGATCGCGGGTCACAATCACTCGGAGCGAACCGAACCACCTCGGCGCCGTGATTCATGCCCTCAAGGAGGCGGGATTCGAGCTTTCTCACACAAGCGACACCGTCACCATCTCGCCGAACGGCTCGCGAAAGCCACTCCACCTAGAGACAATCCCCTACCCAGGCTTTCCTACCGACATGCAGGCCCAGTTCTGTGCCATGCTTGCGACCATGAAGGGCACCAGCGTTGTCAGCGAGACAGTCTTTCCCCAGCGCTTCATGCATATCGCGGAACTCAAACGCATGGGAGCGAACATCGATCTCGCCGATCACCGTGCGACCATTCACGGAGTCGAGCGCCTCAGCGGCGCACCTGTCATGGCCAGTGATCTCCGCGCCTCGGCAGCCCTTGTCCTGGCGGCCCTGCCGGCGGATGGAGTAACCGAGATCAACCGCGTCTACCACATCGACCGCGGCTACGAGGCTATCGACGAAAAATTAAATGGCCTCGGGGCTCATATCGAGCGCGTGAAGGCCTAAGCTAGCCCTTTTGGTGCTATATAGCAGAGCCTGTTTTCGGTCGGGGCGGTTTGTGAGGCAGCAGGGATCTTGGATACACCCAGCCCAGCAGCCGGGTGGTCTTGGGAGGGGCCGGGTGAAGGGTCCTTGTCCGTAAGCAGGTGAAAAAATACCCTCTGTTTTATCCGCAAGGATTTCTTGAGTCAGCGCACCCTCATCTTGCGTAATCCCCTTTTCCATACCGAATAATTAGTCGGCCCTTAAAAAGCCCTTTGGAGAGCAGGGAAGTTGGTGATTGGGTTGTGGAGAGGTATTTGGGATA
>CAIOJL010000187.1 GCA_903858595.1 uncultured Spartobacteria bacterium
CCGGAAGAACCAGCGCAAGAAAACCGGCTAGAAGCAAAAACCGCATGTGATTCATCATCTGCATGGCAGATGCCTAGCCCCATCAGCAATGGGAAGGCAAGCCCTGGCTTGGAGAGAACAAACGGGGGATAGCCTCATGCGGCCTGAAACGCCATCAAGGCGTAGAAATCAGTTCGGTCCATGAAGAGGACTTCGGCAGAGTGAAATCCGGCAGCCAGAGCCATCCTGTTCAGCGTGGAGAGCTCCTCGGGGAAATCGGAAGTCGTGACATGTTGCACGGCTCCCGCGACCTCCTCCACGGTCAATGCCTTCCACGACCACTGGGCGTGATCGGACCAGCGTCCCAGATAGGAAGCCCGCGCTTCACCAGGGGTCAGCACGGGATCGAAGATCAGCAGTGACCCTCCCGGAGAGACTTTGCGACGGAGCTCGCCGAAAAAGAATTCCTTCTCCTGACGGGAAAGATGATGGAGCGAGAGGCCGATGTAGATCAGATCGTATTTTTCAGGTAATGCACTCAGGCTCAGGAGAAAGTCACCGACAATCAGGTTGCAGGGGACGCCGAGTGAAGCGATATTCTGATGCGCAAGTTCAAGAGCCACTGGAGAGAGGTCAATCCCGGTATAGGAACGCAGCGGCCTTCCACTCAGGATCCCAGAACTGAACTCCGCATCGCCACATCCCAGATCAAGAAAACTGAAGGGGCCGTCCATACGGTCGAGCCACCTGGAGAATACCTCCCCTACCGAGCGATGGTAGAGATAGTCGTTATCGACAATCCTGCGGTAGAGCGTCCAGCCATTGAAGAAATCGCGGACGGACGAGGCATCGCGTTCGCTCCCACTGATCACCTCTTGAATTTCCATCCGCAGAGCCTAACCGGTCCCTGCTTAAAAATCCACCACCGCCCGCATTCCCACCACAAGGGCGTTCCCGTACTGCTGGGTTCCTCCGGGGTGCATGATGTACTGGAGATCGGGCTGAATGGCGATCGCTGGGGCTAGACGCATTGAGTAGGTGAGTTCTGCCACGGACTCGAAACCACAACCGGGAGCGCCGTTGTCCTGATAACTCTGCCTGCATTGGCAGCCCATTCGGGCATAACCGAAGGCGACACCGAGCTTGTCGGCATCGCGTGTCGGAATCAGTCCGGTGTAGGTGAGACCCATATCGGTGTAGAAGCCGACGATACTGGACTGATTCGGAGAGAATCCGATACGGGCAAAGGAGGAGAGTCCCTTCGAGGAGCAGGTGCAGGAAGCTGCCGGGGAGCCCTGTGCAGACACAGGATCCTTGCCTGCAACCACATTCTTGTCCGAGGACACGGCGGCTTTATCGCGAACAACATAGAGCTTCTGGTCGATGATGCCGTAGAAACCGTTGTTGTAGGCGCTGGAGCTTGGGGATCCGAAATTAAACTGCTGCTCCGATCCCTGAGAGCCTTGCCCTGTCTGGAACCAAAAACCTGCCTTAGCGTAGCCGGGCAATCCTTTCGAGGCAGAATCCTTGCACCAATCGGCCTCGGCTTCGTTGATATTAAGGAGTCCTCCGGCCTGACCGAAGTTCCAGTCGAAGCCGTATTTATTATCCTGCTGGGAAAAAGGATTCCCCTGACTGAAGGCGCTACGAATGGTGAGCCATGAGGTGGGCTGAAGCGCCAACCGAAGTCCGGGAGTCGCCATGGGATAGGTCGGCCCGCCATTCGGCATATTCATGGTGAATAAGGGCGGGGGTCCGAAGGTGCTGTTGACTAAAAGATTTGCCGTGTCGGAAACCATGAACTCGGTGTCGACAGGAATCAGACCGCCACGCAGCGAGATGGCATCATGAAGCAGATTTTGCTGGAGCCAGAGTTCGTAGCATCGGAAAGCTGGCTGGCCGGCGATACTGCTCGCGGTCAGGGAATTTCCGATGAATTTCGACGAGACATCGTTCCCGTAGAGCCAGAGCCAGGTGTTCTTAAACGACGCCCCCTCCCAGCCGACCGCCTTCTGGAGGTCGACGGCAAGACCGAGGTTAAGGAGTCCGGAATAGGTGCTACCTCGAGATTCACCGCCAGTGGTGTTGCCAAGCATATCGGAGACGGATTGAAGCGCGAGCACAACGCCGTTCATCTCGGCTTTTGGCCTGCAACCAAGGAACTCCCCGGCGAGTCGTTGCTGATTGAGGATATTGAACGAATTGGAGAGATCGATCGGATCGGCATGCAGTCCCTCCATGGCCAACAGTCCACAAAACAGTACGATTGAGGTAAAGCGGAGTTGCATGGAATTGGTTTCGATAAAGGAATCCTCCAAAGGAATCCAGCCCCGTCTGGTGACAGATTTATCAGTGTCAGCGCTTAACGGATAGGCAAGGGAAGCTTTTTGACTAAATTAGATTCTTCCTAACAACAATGAAACGACTCTTCCGAAACCCACTAGCCGTACTATTTGCTATTCTTGTTGGCACTTCGTCCACCCGTGCGGATCTGCACGTGGCCTCGCTCTCGACAGTCACGACCGATCTGGCAAAGCAGATCGGAGGCAACCATGTGATGGTTAATGGGATCATCAAGCCCGGTATCGACCCGCATGAGTTCGAACCAACGCCCGGTGATGTAAGAAAAGTGGCCGATGCGAATCTAGTACTTCTTACCGGCAAGGGGATGGAAGGTTATCTCACGAAGCTGGAAGAGGCCGCGGGCGGCTCTGCCAAATTCGTGAATACGGGCAAGGACATCTCCTCACTCACGATGACCGAACGGGAAAAGAAGGTGGAGGATCCTCATTGGTGGCACAGCGTGGAGAACATGAAAGAGGCCGCCCGTATGGTGGCGCAATCCTTTGCAAAAGCCGATCCTTCGAATGCTGCCAGCTACGACAAAAACGAGTCAGCCTATCTCTCCAAACTCGATGAACTCGAGCGCTGGATCCGGGTGAAGCTCGCTGAACTGCCGCACGATCGAAGGAAGCTCGTCACCTCACACGACGCACTCGGCTACTTCGCCCGTGACTATGGATTCACGATCTATCCAGTGAAGGGAGTCAGCACCGCCGAGGATCCCTCCTCTCAGCATGTGAAGGAGATTATCGGCGTCATCAAAGAGCGGGGGGTAAAGGCGATTTTCTTCGAGAACATCGAGAATCCCCGGGCCGTCCAGCAGATTGCCGATGAGACGGGAGCCAAGGCCGGCGGCTCACTCTACTCCGACGGACTCGGCGAGACCGAGGGGAACACCTACGACTCGATGATGAGGCATAATGTGTCCGCCATCGTGGAGGGCTTAAAATAAGAGCTAACAAATCGTGCGCCTGAAATCCGCCCTTTTTGCAGGGAGCCTGCTGGCTCTCATCGGAATGGGCTCATTAGTACGAGGTGAATCAGTTCCCCTGCTAAAACCAAAGGTGGGCGAACCGGTTCTGCAGGATCTGATGGGAGGCTGCTCGCTTCGCTATGCCTTCTTCTGGGAAACACTGGCAGGCAGTTCTGTTTCCACGTTTAAGCCCGCTTCGGATCTCTGCGACGATGATGCCATGATCGCCTGGATCTCCCCATTCCGGGTCCCGGCGAGATCATCCAATTACGTATTCCGAATAAACTTCCCAAGGATTACCGAGACACTCCCTTCTACGGAATCAATATCACCAACGGCGTGATCCGGACGCTTGAGGAATTCCGCGGCTATGCCCGCGTGAAGACCATGACCCTACGAGTGAACAAAAAGTCGATCGCCCGGCTGTACCTTGGCGACACCTGGCGATGGCAAGACTTCCATTTCCCCGACATCCTCCTGAACCAAGGGGATCTTATCGAACTGAGTATCAATAAAATCACTTCCGGCAAAACATCACAGTATTCCGGCATCACCGAGATCGTCCTGCAAGGGCCACACTAGCTGGGAGAAGGCTGAAGGGGGTTAGACTGAAGTCTGAAGTTTTTGCCACATGATGCATAATGCACAGGTTCTGGGATTGTTCTTGAGCTGCATCCATAAGATGAATTGGAGAGTCATCCTCTCATTCCCCTTTTGTATTTTTTTGCCTGCCTTTTGTGGCTAAATCTTTTCTTAAGATGATTAGCGGCGGCCAAGGTCGAAGATCCGTCCGATCACACCTTTCTTCTCACCGGAGGATTTCTGACCAGACTGAGCACCACCAGCTCCGCCACTTGAATCAGCACGACGCTGACGTGGTTGGCCTCCGCTACGATAGGAAGAAGATGAGGAGCGGGGAGCCCTCACTTCGCCTGGCTTGCGTGAAGGACGACGATCGCCGCCTGCACCCCTCTCCCGGGGAGGAGCCGGCGCCTTGTCATCGAATCCCTCAGCCTTCACACGCGGGATCCCTCGGCGGGTAAAGCGCTCGAGGGCACGCAGGGCATCCTCATCCTCTTTGGAGACGAAACTGATCGCTTCGCCAACGGCCTTTGCCCGACCCGTGCGGCCGATGCGATGAACATAATCCTCGTGGTGCGGAGGAAAGTCGTAGTTCACCACATGAGTGATCCCGTCGACGTCGATGCCGCGTGCTGCGATATCGGTCGCCACAAGAACACGAATCTTGCCCTCCTTGAATTCATTGAGGGCCCGCAGACGCTGGTTTTGGGAGCGGTTGGAATGAATCGTGCCGGTGGTGATCCCTGCCTGCTCGAGACGCCGCGAGATGCGGTCGGCTCCATGCTTGGTACGCGTAAAGACGAGCACCACACTGAGAGTCTGGTTCTGAAGCAGATGGAGCAGGAGACCCGGCTTGAGATGCTGGGGGATCTCGTAGACCGACTGGGTGACGGTGTCGGCGGGATTGGAACGGCGGCCGATCTCGACTGTTTCAGGCTCCTGCAGAAACTCGCCGGTTAGCTTCTCGATCTCACGGGAGAGCGTGGCTGAGAAGAAGAGCGTCTGCCGCTTGCGGGGCAGAAGCCTCACGATCTGGCGGATCGCCGGCACAAAGCCCATGTCGAGCATCCGGTCGGCCTCGTCGAGCACGAGAAACTCGATGTGAGCGAAAGCCTTCTCTCTGCCGCGAATCAGGTCAAGAAGACGTCCCGGAGTGGCGACCACAATGTCGGCTCCCTGCTCGAGTGCCTTGATCTGGGGACGCTCGCTGACTCCCCCGAAGATCGTGGCCACCGTGAGCGGCATGTGCTTGGCATAGGCGCGGACATTCTCCTCGATCTGGACAACCAGTTCACGGGTCGGGGCAATGATCAGAGCGCGGATGCCCTTGGAAGGGGATGCGGCCAGAAGCGAGAGGATCGGTAGCGTGAAGGCGGCCGTCTTACCGGTGCCGGTCTGGGCGATCCCGATCAGATCCCTGCGCTGAAGCACAAAGGGAATCGCAGCGGCTTGGATCGGGGTGGGTTCGGTGTAGCCGGTCTCTTGGACGGCTTTGAGAATCGCGGCATCAAGGCCGAGTGAGCGAAAAGGCATCCCCGGAGCAAAGGGATAAAAACCTGCGCGGAAAAGCTTAAACAGGTTACCCCTTTCGACGCCCCCTCACTGGAAAACAACCAATGAGATAAAATGTCAGATTTATTTACTCTCTAACTGATGAAGTTGTTGCTTTGAAATCAACTTGCAATCGGTCAAGACAATATCGCCGGCCTTGAGTTCCTTGAAATTTCCCTTGAGGCCAACACGCTGATCTACTGCGAGATAGGGTTGCTGCGAGAGAATGTTGCCGCTGCCGTCTCGATGCACGATAGTAGCCATTGAACTATCCGCAGAAACTTGAATTTCAGAATTTAGTGGAATTGATCCAAAGAGAAAGTCACCCCTTACCGCCGGAAGGTTGGCCGAGGGATCCTGAAGTGTAACCACCAGCACCTTATTCTCGCTGCTACCCTGGCTAAGGGCGGAGATGCGTCCGATCACCGTGATGCGCTGCCCGTTGTATTTTCCAAGTGCCGCCTCCTGATTTTTTGCAAAATCCCCGGCAATGATATTCAATGGCACCACATGATTGTTCGGAAGAGACTGCAGCGAGAAAGCCGCGTCCATCTTAGCGATTTTCGTGGTTGGGAAGCCCTGCGCACCCAGTGGGACTGTGGCTAGAAGTAGTGATGTCAGAATAAGGAGGGTTCGCGAAGTGGGTAACATGATTTGATGCGTATCAGAAGAAGACAAAAATCGGAAAGCTGAAATCTCCGAAACATGCTCCATTCCCCACGCCACCCCGCAGGATTGTTTCGATCTTTAAACTAGTTTTCATTTCCTGTTCATTGAAGCTATGTGGTCCATCACCCTTCTGCTCAGACATCCTTACGTACTCGTCGGCGTCGGCGGAGCCTTGGGATCGGTCGCCCGTGCAGGGATGACAGATCTTGTCACCCGTTGGTTGGGCAATCAATTTCCCTTCGGTACAATGGCGGCGAATGTCACGGGGGCTATCCTGATGGGGCTTCTGGCCGGCTATGGCTTGTCCGAGCCGGGCAAGATGCTCTTCTCGCCGGGGGCCCGTACTTTTCTGATGATCGGCGTCTTGGGTGGCTATACAACCTTCTCCTCCTTTAGCCTCCAGACTTTCCTGCTTATGGAGCAGGGAAACTGGATCGGGGCATTCCTGAATGTCTTTCTCTCCGTGTTGCTCTGCGTGGCCGGCATTTGGCTGGGCTTCTCGGTTATCAGGGCATGCCAATAAAAAAAGTTGCAGTTGCCGGTGATTGTCGTGCGGAGCCCGTTTGGAGTGGATCGACGCAAGACAATCAGACACGCTTCATTGCTGTGTCTGTCCCTCTACCAAACAACTCTACCCGTTCGGGATTCACACTGACGGAGTTGCTTCTCGTCATGGCGGTGATCGCGGCCCTCGTATCGCTTGCTGTTCCGGCATGGGGAGCGATTACTCGCTCCCAAACAAGCAGCGCCGCAGTGAGTCTTGTCATGGGGACCCTTGAGCAGGCGCGTCTGGCGGCAGTCTCAGGCAAAAAAGAGGTCTGGGTGCTGTTCAAGAACGATGATACGCGGAAACAAGCATCCCTTCGCATCGTGACACGCGAGGGAATAGGAGGCACGGTCTCCGTACCATTCACATCTGTGGGCAGCTGGACCATGCTTCCCCGAGGGATCACGTTCCAGACTGGGGAAAATACCCTAATGGATCAGAAGCCAATGGTTGAAGTGATCGCCGCCGCAATGGGCGCTCCGATCCCCCCCGGCATCTCGTTGGGGGGGGTGATGTTCCAACGCTCGGGAAGAATCGGTCTTCCTCAACAGGGAGGACCGGCGCTCTTGCTATGTCTGCAATCCATCAAAGGTCCCTTACCTACTCCCATCCAACTCTCCCGTGGCAGCGGGCGCGCCAGCTATAGTTCCACGAGTCCCAAGCCATGAAAAAGAAAGTCAGCTACTTGTATTCTCATGCCTTCACTCTTGTGGAGATTCTGGTTGCCATCGGTGTTTTTTCCATAACGGCATTTGCCCTGATCGCCCTGTTTTCCGTAACCCACAAGACCGAAAGAGACGCCAAGGAAGAGACCCAGGCAACCCTGATCGCTTCCGACATCATGGAGGGCCTCACCTTCAGACACGATTCTTCATCACTTCATCTGGCCACCGCGATGAGCAATGGCATTCCGATCTGGGAAAATATCGCCGCCAAATCGCCGACCAGTTGCTGCGTTGCCTACGACTCATCATGTGAACCAATTCGTGAGATACCTGTTTCCGAAGCCACCAATCCCGTCCTCGAGCAGGGGGTCACTGCCCTCGCCTGGCTAACCTTAAGCCCGAAACGTTCGACTCCCGACATCGTGACCGCTGAGGTCATTATAGCTTCATCTCCTTCGGCCCCGACATCGGGAAGAACCCTCCATCGTTTTACAAAACTTCTCGCGATACCGTGACCAAGCGATCTATCATTCGTGGCGAAAACAGCGATTGCGAAAAAGACCCCAACCATGAGGGATTTACGCTCACAGAGGTTCTTGTCTCCTCAGCGATTCTCGCAGTTCTGATTCTTATCCTACTCGGCATGGGAGATGGAGCATCCAAGGTCTGGCGCGATGGCGAAGGAAGACGCGAGGCTCTTCGGGAACTTCGGGCCTCACTTCAGATCATCACCGAGGACCTCCACTCGGCGGTAATCACCACCAATTCCGACTCGCTTAATATTGGAAAGTCCGAACAGGAACAATCCCCAGGTCTCTTTTTTCTCGTCTCACATCCGGCGGACCGAAGGCACTCCGAGATCAAGGGGGATCTCTGTGCCGCAGGATACTTTCTTGCCGCGGATCCCAAGGAAAAAGGATGTACGAATCTCTACCGGTTCCATGCCTCTGGGGAACTTGTTGCCAAAGCAGTGGAAGAGGATTCCCTTCAAGAGCTCTATTCCAAAGCCTCCCCAGAGAACAATACGACCACGGAACTTCTGGCGAGAAATATCGTTTCCCTGCAGATCCGTCCTCTTCTTGAACAAGCCACTCCTCCGGAGCTGCTTGAGCTCACTCTCTCCGCCATCAATACAAGGACGGCTCGCCTCATCGGCTCGGATCCCAAGGCAGTAGAGAGAAACGGCCACCTTCTGCGGGAGGGGCTGCAACGATCGACTGCCATCATTCATCTCCCGCGATGCCGCGAGAGCGTGTTCCTGCAATGATGACACTACGTCCTAGGTTGCCGTCCCGACAAAGGGAGCGCGGCTCGGCCATCATCGCTGTCCTCAGCCTGATCAGCCTGCTCACACTCCTGCTTGTCTGCCTTCTCCAAAGCGTGCGGATCGAGCGAACAAGTAGCGAGGCTTGCTCAGCGGAGGAACAGGCGGAACTAAGCGCTGAGTCGGGCATTGCCTCAGCAAGTGAGCTGTTGCTGATCGCGACCTCTAATCGTCCAGCCTATCTGGTCGGCCTTTCCTTACCCAATGAGCAAGGAGCAAATCCTAAAGAGGGTGTCGTACCCCCTCTCCTTCTGGGCGCATCCAACCTCATGAACAGCACCCAGATTCTGCCTCTTTTTTCCTTCGACCTCACCAAAGCAGCTCTCTTTCCAAAACTCTCTAAAAACACACTGGAGTCACTGCTTGATGAGCGACTTTCAACTAACCCCTCCGTAGCAGTGGACCTGAATGATCCCTCATTCATCGGAAGCTCCCTCAACACGAACAATGCGAACAACTCAAAAGGCACGAATGAGCCTGCGCTGAGGGGGTATGGGATGATCGCTTCCGAGGGTGTGTATCCGGCACTCTGGCAATCACTTCATGACAGCGAAGGAAAAACTGTGGGACGCTATGCCTTCATCATGACCGATGAGTCGGCCCGCTTGAATCCAGCCCTTCACCTCGGCAATCCACGCACGGATCCAAAGGACTGGGATCATGGTCCCGGCGATCTCCCGCTGGCGGATGGGAGCACTCTCTTGCCAAGCGCCGAGGAAGCCACCCATCTCCATGAAATCGCGAGCAATCTTCCGACAGAGGGAAGCTTCGAGGCCGCGTTCCAAGACTCTCGGGAGTACGAGGAAAAGCGCTCACTGCTCACCCGCGATCCTTGCAAAACGCCGGACCTCATTCCGGCAACGTTGCCCGAGGGAGGGTTGCCAAAGTACAACCTGAATGATCTGGCCACAAACCCCACCTGGGGTGTCACATCCTACGATCGAGCGACCAACATCGCCCGCATCATCGACAAGAATCTCCCGAAGTTCAAACAGCGCGATCCCTCACTGGCCAGGAAAGGGAGCGACCCGTTCCTTTATCTGACACGTTTAGCCTGCTGCATCATCGATTATATTTCCAAGGCATCAGGACCAACGGGGCCTCCAAGAGGCGAGCCATCGGGCAGGGATCTCGTCCCCTATGTGACGCAGATTGCCGAGAAATGCACGCGCACCGCCTACCTGACAAACAGCACGACCAACATGACCTCGATCGAAAGCCAATTCTTTGTCGAGATCTGGAACCCCACAACGAGCATCGTGAAGGGAGGCATTCCCCGTCTGGTAATAGGGAACCGGGCTTATGTGGCCTTTGGAACCGGTATGGAGACCCCTTTCAGAAAATATGATGAAACATCGTTCTCAACCAGAGATCTGCGGCCGAATGAATTCACTGTTCTAGCATTCCAGCCGGAATCCCAGACCTGGAACTCACCCACACCTCCGAGCACCAACGAACCAAGCTGGAAGGAGGGTCCGACCGGCAACGAGAACAATGCCCCGGAATACTTCGAGTTCTACTGGAACGAGAAGCTGGTCGACCTGACCCGACGTCCGCCTGACTCTGCAATCAACGATCAGGGAGGACTAAAACACAATGCACAACAACTGCTCAACTCCCAACCCCGGTGGCAATGCCTCACCATTCCCACCTACTCGGGAAAAGAAACTGTCCCGGATGAATCCTCAGAGGCGCTGGACCCAGGAAAATACCGCTTTGTCGGAGATCCTCGTGCCACCTTCCTGACCTCCTACACGTGGGTGCCGATCGCAACCTATCAGGAGAACTCTCTCTGGAACGGCGTTGTCCCGGGCGGGGTGCTCAACAAAGGCATGATTTTGGATCCCAAGAACACATGGAAAAGCCGCGATTGGATCCCGGAGAATCCCGTGATCGGGAACCGCCCTGCCACTGCCGAGCAGATGCCTGATCGGATCCCCTCCTCCTATCGTGAGGGAATCGATGACAAGACGGCCCCCGATGTCATGCGCAAGGGAGCTATGGTCTCCCTTGCGGAATTGGGGAATATCTTTGAGCCGGCCCAGGTGGATGATCAGGGCTCGGCCGTGAACCCGAGTCAGGCCGGTATTCTAACCTGTAGTGGTGGCGGGAGGACGCTCAGAATCGGCCAACCAGAGTTCCAGTTCGCGGGGACCAATAACTGGGATGTTCCCGGCAAGCGGGCCATCGAACTCCTGGACCTTTTTACGCTTGCCGACGAAGGACGACGCGCCCCTTCTAGGGATACTTCGGCAGATACTAACCATCTTGGCACGAACGCCGGCATTCCGGGACGTATCAATGTCAACACCGCCTCTCACTCTGTGCTCACTTCACTTTTCTACGGAGTCGGAGTCAGCTCGGACCAACGTTTCACGAATTCACGCATCAGCGTCCATGCGGCGGATGATCTGGCCTCCGTCGTGGAAACAAACCGTCCTTACCAGAGACTCTCCGACCTCTACCCGCTCACGACCAATCTCGTCAATGCCCAGACCTACACGCCTTACCTAGCCAGGAATATCCCCGGCAGTTCACCCCCAGCGGCCGCCGTATTCGACCGTGCCAGGGAAGAGGCATTCGGCAAGATCATCGGTCATTGCATCCTGCAAACCCGCGTTTTCCACCTCTACGTGATCGGCGAAGCCCTCGATCAGAAAGGCAAAATCAGGGGGCGCTCGCTGGTGGAGGGGCTTCTACGGCTGGAGCCCGATGCCACGGGCCGCCTCATTCCTTCGCTACATGACGTGCAATGGCGCTGATTCCTAGCATTCCTTTTCTCAGCCATGATGACCTTCACTGCATTTTTCTTGCTGGCCCAGACAACGCTACTCCCCTCTCCCGCCTTCACACCAAGCGGGCCGACGGGCTCAACTCACGAACCACACACTTCACCTAGGCACCATCACGCCGCGGCCATCCCGACTCCCACTCCCGAGGTCCGGGTCACCATTGTGAACGCTACCAGCGTTCCATCTATAGCCCTTGGCATCAAGGGGACCAATACACCGATCGCTTTCCCATACTTTCCCCAGGGGGAATGGACCGCCAATCACGCCATCGCAACGCCGGAGGTGCATTATGCGATATGGAGCACCAACGGCAAACCCGTGACCGTCCAAACGATCCACTTCAAACCGCTCTCCAGCCAGTATCTCCTGCTGACGGGCGACCTAAGCACTCACGGACCGGTGGAAAAACTGCCTCAGCTCCTTGGGGATCCAGCAAGCCGGGGAGTTTTCCTTCCCAACATTCAGTTCCATGTCATTCCCTACGCGCTCGTCACTGCTGATCCGTGCCACTACAGAATCATCAATGCCATGCCGGGGAAAACGCTCCTGCTCAGAAGCCCCGCCTCCGAGAACGAGCCGGCCCAGCAGCTTGCCTATCTGGCTCCCGGAAACAGCGTTCTGCTGGTACGCCAACCCCCGTGCGTGAGCTATGAAGCCGTCATCGACGGGCAAAGCATCCCACTTGAAATCGATCAGGAAGGAGCTGAGGGGAACTGCCTAGTCCCCTTTTTCCTGCGGAATGGCAAACCGGCCTTCGTTCGGGTGTTTGAAGATCCTTAAGAAAACGTGCTTTCTTAACCCACCGCATTGATATCTTCCGGCGTGCATCATCGCACAGATCCCTCATCCTCTTCCCATGTCCCCCGTGCCATCCAAATTTACGAAGACACTACAACGGTTGTCGGAACACTGCGCCATACCTAGATTAATCCGCTATGTGGTGCTTTTCAATGCCCTAGTCTTCATCCTCCACCATCTGGCACCGGGATACCTCTCGGTTCTGGAGCTCAATCCCGCACTTGTTGTTCGAGGAGAGATTTGGAGACTCGTCACTTGGATCTTCATTCCCGAGACCCTGAGTCCGTTCTGGATCTTTTTCTCACTCCTTTTCTTGCTTTACCTAGGCGATGGACTGGAGAACGCCATGGGAGCGGCGAGACTTACCTCCTTTTATTTCTGTGGCATCCTGCTCTGCACGGTGGTTTCCTTCGCGTTTGGATTGTCAGGTGGAGGGGCCTCTATTAGCCGGGCGAATACCTTTCTCAATCTCTCCCTGCTACTTGCCTATGCAACGGTCTATCCAGACTTCAAAGTCCTGATTTTCTTCATTCTTCCGGTCAGAATCGCCTGGTTAGCTCTCTTCAGTGCCTTCATCATGATCCTCTCAGCATTGGGCCAGCCACTCATCGTGGCCGCAACTCTGGGAGCGGCTTTTCTGAACTACCTCCTGTTTTTCAACGCCGAGTTGAGATCCCATCTCGGCATTCTGAAAAGGAGTGTTACCGGATTCTCCGGTGCTTCCACCCGACTCAAGCCCCAAGGTCAAATGCGAAGCCAAACACGGAGTCCAAAAAACCAAACGCTCGAGACTCTCCACCTGTGCGAGGCGTGCGGCAGGACCGAGGTCAGCCATCCGGACATTGATTTCCGTGTCACTGTGAATGGGAAGGAATTCTGCAGGGAACACCTTCCGGCGAAGGTTTGACTCAATCTCTTGGGACCGGAAGTTCTAGCGCCCTAGAGAATGTTCTAATATATCTGTCGTTTGGGAATAGTGGTAGAAGGGGTGGATGAAGAGCTATAGCGATGATCTAAGGAAGAGAGTCATAGCATTGAGGAGCAAGGGGCATACGGGAGCAGAGGAGGCGATCTTGTTCTCTCTCTC
>CAIOJL010000188.1 GCA_903858595.1 uncultured Spartobacteria bacterium
CCATCCCAAGGCCCAAGAGAGCACGCAATGCGTCCATGAATCGTGCTCTGAAAGCTACCTCCCTACAAAGAGGTAAAGCAAAGTCCAGACCACAACTCCCCAAGACGCCCACCGGCATTTTCGGTTTGGATGAAATCACCGCAGGAGGATTGCCAAAAGGGCGGCCCACTCTTGTCTGTGGCGGCGCGGGCTGTGGCAAAACAGTGCTGGGAATGCAATTTCTGGTGAATGGCGCCAATCTATACAATGAACCGGGCGTCTTTATGTCGTTCCAAGAGAGCGAGCAGGAGCTCATCAGCAACGTCGAAGCGTTCGGATTTGACCTGAAGGATCTGATCCGGCGCAAGAAGCTCGTGATTGATTCCATTACCGTCGAGCGCAGCGAGATCGAAGCGGCCGGCAAATACGATCTGGAGGGTCTCTTCATCCGCCTGGGCCACGCGATCGACTCCATCAATGCCAAGCGCGTGGTGCTTGATACCATCGAATCGCTCTTTAGCGATCTGGGCAACCCCCCACTCCTGAGAGCCGAAATCAGTCGTCTGTTTCGTTGGCTCAAGAAGAAAGGAGTGACCGCCATCATCACTGGAGAACCCGGCGTCGAAATGCTGACACGTCAGGGGCTCGAAGAGTATATCAGCGACTGCGTTATCAAGATCGACAATCGGATTAATGATCAGGTGTCCGAACGCCGCCTGCGAGTGATCAAGTACCGCGGTTCGGAGCACGGCACCAACGAGTATCCATTTCTGATCGATGAGGGAGCAATCAGCGTCCTTCCGATCACCTCGGCCACTCTGAAACATCTTGTTTCAACCCACCGCGTGCCTACCGGCGTGCCGCGTCTGGATGCCATGTTTGGCGGCAAGGGATTCTACCAAGGCAGCAGCGTTCTCGTGTCGGGTACGGCGGGAACCGGAAAGAGCAGCCTGGCCGCACACTTTGTCGACGCCGCCTGCCTCAGAGGGGAACGCGCCATCTATTTCACCTTCGAGGAAGCCGCTGAACAGATAGTCCGCAATATGTGCTCGATCGGAATCAAGCTCGATCAATGGGTGCGGCGGGGTCTTCTACAGTTTGCAGCCCACCGCCCCACAACCTATGGCCTGGAAAAGCATCTACTCATGATGCAACGGTCTATCAACGACTTCGACCCGGCAGTGGTGGTGGTCGACCCTTTGAACAGTTTAGTCATGGATGACAATCAGAGGGACGTGAAAGGCATGTTAATGCGCCTAGTGAATTTGATGAAGGTGAAGGGAATCACCAGCCTGTTTACCAGCCTGACCTCGGGAGGAAGTCCTCTCGAGCAGACCGACATCCGGATCTCGTCACTGATCGACACCTGGATACTGCTCCGTGACCTTGATTATAGCGGTGAGCGCAACCGTACTCTCTGCATCCTGAAGTCGCGCGGCATGGTGCATTCCAACCAAGTCCGCGAGTTCTTGCTGACCGACCACGGAGTGCAGTTGAGAGATGTCTATCTCGGCCCGTCTGGCGTGCTGACCGGCACGGCCAGAGTGAACCAGGAGGCGGCCGAGAAAGCGGCGGAACTGATACGCGAGCAGGAATTGAAGCGCGGCCGCGAGCTACTGGCCGGCAAGCGTTCCATAGTGGAAGCCCAGATTGCCGCCATGCGTGCCGAGTTCAAAGTGCAGGAGTTGGCGAGCCAGAAAGTCACCGATGTGCAAGAAGCCATTGAGACCCTTGCGGCCGAGCAACGTAAGCTCATGGCGCATGCGAGGGGCAAGGATTTCAGCGCCCTAGGGTCCCCAAAACGTCTCAAGGAAGGAAAATCGAAATAAAGAATCTCCGGACGCCACAGCAACAACCGTGAAAGCAACAACCGTGAAAGCAACAACCGTGAAAGCGGCTCACGGAAAGGCAATCCCCGATAATTATGTTCTGCGCCTCTACATAGCGGGCCAGACGCCGAAGTCGCTTGCGGCCATTACCAATCTGAAGAGGATCTGTGACGAACATCTGGCAGGGCGCCATCAGAGCGAAGTCATTGATCTCCTGCAAAATCCGCAACTCGCGCGCAAGGATCAGATCCTGGCGATCCCGACCCTGGTGCGCCTTCAGCCGCTACCGGTGCACAAGATTATCGGCGATCTCTCCGACACGGAGCGTGCGCTCATCGCGCTGGGCCTCCGGGAAAGACCATAGGTTCATAGGAGAGGCGCACATGAACAGGAAACCTCTCCAGGATCCACCACAAGGGCTTAACCAAGCATCTAACCATGCTCAGAACCCAGGGAAGAGCGAGCCCTCTAAGACTGCTAAGACTGCTAAGACTGCTAAGACTGCTGAAACTGCTGAGCCCTATATCCTCAAGCTCTACATCGCCGGCATGACGCCGCTCTCACTGCGCTCCATCGAGAATGCGAAACGAATCTGTGAGGAACATCTGGCAGACCGCTACCAGTTGGAGGTGATCGACATCCGGCAGCAGCCGCAACTCGCGAAGGGGGCACAAATCACCGCGGCTCCAACGCTGATCAGAGAGATGCCCCTGCCTCTGCGTCGCGTGGTGGGCGACTTATCTGACACCCAGCATGTGCTCCTGGGGCTCGACCTGAAGAGGAGAAAATAATGTCCAAGCAACACAACAGCTCTCTAGCAATTCAGGACGAGAACCTGGCGCTGCGGGTACGACTGGCTGAGGCGGAGCAAACCCTGGAGGCCATCCGCAGTGGCCGAGTGGATGCGCTGGTGGCATCGGTCAATGGCGAAGAACGCATCTTCACTCTCGAGGGTGAAGATCGCTCTTACCGGATTCTGATCGAGGCGATGCAACAGGGCGCCCTGATCACGAGCACTAGTGGGCTGATCCTGTATGCCAACCACAGCTTTGCCGAGATGCTCAAGGCCCCGCTTGAGAAGGTGATAGGTTCCCTGGTTTCCGACTGGATCGCACCGCAGAGTCAAGACGTACTGACTTCGCTGCTGCACCTGACTCCTGGTGCGAAACAGAATAGCGAGCTACTGCTGAAGGGCATCGATAACACAGAGGTGCCAGTGCTTCTTTCTGCAGGCAAGCAGAGGCTGAACGAAGGGTCCGATCAGCTCTGGATGGCGGTAACCGACCTAAGTGAAGTGATCGAAAGAAAGATAAAAGACGCAAAAGCGCTGGCCCAGATCAGCGCCGACAAGAAACTGGCCGCTTCGGCACTGCAAACCCTGAACTACACGCGCAGTCTTATCGAGGCGAGCCTCGACCCGCTGGTTGCCATCAACCCCGATGGGAAAATCACCGATGTGAACGAAGCCACCGTGAAGATCACCGGACGGTTGCGCTCGGAGCTTATCGGCGTTGATTTCTCGAGTTACTTCACTGACTCCGATGCGGCGCGTAGTGTTTATAAGCAGGTCTTTGAGGAGGGTTTCGTGAAAGACTTTCCACTAACTATTCGCAGCTCCGATGGCCATGTCACCGATGTGCTCTACAACGCCAGCCTCTACCGTGATAAAAATGGTCAGGTGATGGGTGTTTTCGCCGCAGCACGCGACATCACCGAGAGAAAGAAGGCTGAAATGATCGCCAGTCGCTTGGCTGCCATCGTCGAATCCTCGGATGATGCCATCTTGGGACTGCAACTTGACGGGACGATCACCAGCTGGAATCACGGGGCGGAACACCTGTTCGGCTACTCTGCCTGCGAGATGATGGGAGCTTCCAACTTGAAGCTGATCCCGCAGGAGTATCACGCTGAAGAGCATCATATTCTGGAAAAGATCGGACGTGGTGGGTCAGTGCTACACAAGGATACCGAGCGTTTGACCAAGCAGGGAGTACGGATCCATGTCTCTCTCACGGCGTCGCCCATCAAGAATGCCGTCGGCCAGGTTATTGGTGTCTCGAAAGTGGCTCACGACATCAGCGAGCGCAAAAATGCCGAAGCTGAAATCCTCAAGCTCAACTCCGAATTGGAACAACGAGTCAAGGAACGTACTCTGGCCCTGACCGTGAGCGAAGAACGCCTTCGCATGGCCGCCTTGTCTGCCGACATCGGAATCTGGGATTGGGATCTCGAGAGCAATAAAGTCTCTTGGGACAAGCTGATGTTCTCAATTTACGGGATTCCGGAGAGTGGCAACAGCGTCATCAGATATGAGGATTGGAAGAGCCATGTACACCCGGACGACGTGGAGAAACAGGAATCCTTACTGCTCCAGATCATTGAGAAGCAGGGGCATCAACAGCGGGAATTTCGGATTATCCGGGATTCGGACCATGCCATACGGATCATCCGAGCCTCCGACGCCGCTATCATAGGGGAGGACGGAAAGACGATACGCATCGTCGGGATCAACGTCGACACCACCGAGGCTATGGAAATGTTGCAAGAGATTCGCAATCTGAACGCTAGCCTCAAGAGGCGTGCTGAGGAACTGGAGGCTTCCGTGAAGGAACTTGACGCCTTCTCCTACTCGGTCTCACACGATCTGAGAGCACCGTTGCGAGCCATCGATGGGTTTTCACGCATCGTCGAGGAGGACTACGCACCCAAGCTCGATGACGAGGGAAGACGCCTGATCGGTGTGATCCGTGGTGAGGCTCATCGGATGGGCCGACTCATTGACGATCTCCTGGCCTTCTCCCGTCTCGGCCGACTGAAGGTCGAGCCGGTGACGATCGACATGGGAATGATGGCCCAAGAGGTTTTTCATGAACTGGTGGCACAGGAACCAGGACGCACGATCCACCTCAACCTGCATCCGATCCCTCCGGCCCTCGGCACGGAGGCAATGATTAGGCAACTCTGGGTCAATCTGATCGGGAATGCTGTGAAGTTCACCATGAATCGGGAGGTGGCCGAGATCGAAATCGGCGTCATGCCGGGAGAGGAAGCTGAGCATGGTGATGAGCTGAACAAGGGCGAACGCGTTGAGAAGACATATTTCATCAGGGACAACGGCGCGGGCTTCGACATGCGCTATGTCGATAAGCTCTTCGGTGTCTTCCAGAGGCTCCACAGCAAGGAGGAGTTCCCCGGAACCGGCGTGGGGTTGGCACTGGTCCAACGGATCGTCAATCGTCATGGAGGCCGGATCTGGGCCAAGGGAGAGGTGGACAAGGGAGCGACCTTCTTCTTCACCATCCCGGATAACGAGTAACAAATAAACAACGATTCTCAATCATCCACCAAACAAACACCATGAACGGCAAATCCACCGATATTCTGATTGTCGAGGACAACGCAAACGATGCTCTCCTCACCATCCGTAGCCTCAAGGAGCACAATCTGGCCAACAACATCGTCCATGTCAGAGATGGTCAAGAGGCCCTGGACTATCTCTTTGCCAAGGGCGCCTACAGTGATCGTGATCCCCTGAACCTCCCGAAGGCCATCCTGCTTGATCTAAAACTTCCCAAACTAGACGGACTCCAGGTCCTGGCCAGAATCCGGGATGATGAACGGATGAAGTGTGTGCCTGTCGTGATCTTCACCTCCTCTCAGGAGGAGGGCGACCTGGTGAAATCTTACAAGCTCGGCGCCAACAGCTACATCGTGAAGCCGGTGGAGTTTGAGAGTTTCACAGCCGCCATCAAGCAAATGGGTCTCTACTGGCTCCTGCTCAACAAACTGCCCGTTCAAAACGCAAAACCATGAACCTCATGACAGGCAAAACCATCAGGATCCTCCTCTTGGAGGATTCGGACTTCGACGCAGAACTGGTGATCAGGGAACTCCGTAAGGGGGGGCTTGACTTCGTCTGGCACCGGGTACAGACCCGGGATGAATACCGGCTAGCACTCAAGAGCTTCCTGCCTGACCTCATCCTGGTCGACTACAAGTTGCCGGATTTCGACGGCGGTCAGGCCATCGTCATGGCCAAGGAGATCTGCCCGGATGTGCCGACGATCGTCGTGACGGGGGCGGTCGGTGAGGATACGGCCGTGGAGCTCTTCAAGAAAGGTGCCACCGACTTCGTGCTAAAGGATAGGATATCTGGACGGCTACTCGGAGCTGTCGAGAGGGCGATCGCGGAGTCCTCCAACCGCATGGCGAGGCGTCAGGCAGAGGAACAGCAATCACAGCTCAATGCGGAACTCGGGCGTCTGGCCACCCACGACCCACTGACCGGAGCGGCTTCGAGGACACTTCTTCTGGAGAAGCTTGAGGAAGCCATTGCCGGGATCGATCCTATAGCTCCTGATACGGCATTCTTCTCGATTGATCTGGATAGCTTCAAGCAACTCAATGCCACCTACGGGGCGAACTTGGCCGACCAGGTCCTAGTCGAGACCGCGCGGAGGCTGAACGCACACTGTGGCCTGAAGGATCTGGTCGGCAATCTCGGGGGTGACAAATTCTTCCTACTTCTGCGTCGTGCCGGCTTGGAACAAGAGTTGCCCGCTCTTCTGAAAAAGATCGAGAGCTGCTTTGGGCGGCCTTTCCATCTCAGGAACCTCGACATCACAGTCGACGCCTCAATCGGCGGGGTAATCCTCAGAATCCCCGGGGAGACCACGGCTGATATCCTTGCCCAGTGCGAGGAGGCTATGAGGCAGGTCAAACTCGGTAAACACGAAGGCATCTTCATGGTGGATGAACGCATCATCAAGGAGCTGAAACGACGCAGCCTGCTGGATAACGAGATCATTGAGGGAGTGAAAACCAAGAATCTCTTTCTCCTCTTCCAGCCGATCGTCAGCCTGCAAACAGGCAAGATCCACGGGGCGGAGGGTTTGCTGCGATTCCGTCAGAAGGACGGATCCATCCTTCCTGCGGCGGAATTCATGGATGCTCTGATCCGCACAACCTCCCTCTCCCTGATGGATGAAGCAGTCATCACCAACTTCCTCGAGTCCAGCAGGGGTGAGATCGAACCGCTACTCCAGAGAAAGGATTTCCGGTTTTCATTCAACATCTCCCCCAGCATCCTGGCTAACGTGGGTTATGCGGCGAAGATTCTGGCCCAGATCTCAAAGGGGGGCGCCAAACCCAACTCCTTCACCCTCGAGATCCTCGAGGAGGGACTCATGCCGACGAATGGGACGGTCAGGGAAAACCTGTCGATTCTGCAACAAGCGGGCATCCATGTCGCAGTCGATGATTTCGGGATCGGCTACAGCAATCTAGTGAGACTCTCCCGGCTCCCGATCAATGAGCTGAAAATCCCGAGGGAGTTGATCGGCGGTATCAAGTCGGGCGACGCGAGGTTGAAAGCCGTGCTCGAAACCATCGTCGGTATTGCAAAAAGCCTCGCCCTTCTGATCGTCGCCGAGGGGGTGGAGGAGGAGGTCGAGGCAGACCATCTCCGCAGCCTCGGTTGCCAATACGCTCAGGGCTATCTCTATGGAAAGGCGATGCCCTTGAAGGAACTGGCAACACTTATCGAGAAGCAATAAAGACCCACACTCTCGCGCCCCCCCCCGCCTCCCTCAA
>CAIOJL010000189.1 GCA_903858595.1 uncultured Spartobacteria bacterium
TCTCCAGAGAGATCTTCATAATGCGTCAAATATGGCGGGTTGATCGCTTTAATCAAGATATTTCGCCAGATATGGCGAAATGGAACATGTGGAATCCTGCAACTACTAGCCAACTACTAAAACGTTTATAATTAGTAGTTGCGATATATCCATCTATCCATCAGATAGTTGTGTCTTCATGGCCCTCATCGGCCTTGGTGTCTGAGCCAGAAAGGATACAGGGCCGGAGCAGGAGCCGGGATTGAGGAGTAGCCATAGCCTCTCTGCTCGACGACAGGCGGTGGGATCTTGGGCATCGTCGGTGGCCAAGGAAAGTCACGTATCTCAGGATAGGGTCCTCCGAAAGGCACCTCCTCCGGGTTGAAGGCTCCATCCTTGGATGGCTCAGGGTAGCCCAGGGCGAATGGGGACAGCTCATAAGAGATCTGCCGTGCCCAGGCGAGCCACTCCACCTGCTCGGATGTCAGTTCCCCACTCTGGCTACCCTTCCATCGGTGCTCACACGCCACGATGAATGCATTTGCCGACTCGAACATCCTCCACCACTCGGAGGCCTTCAGGAAATCATCCTGCCGCTTCTTGGCAGTTTTCTTCAGCGCCTTGGCATGATTCTTCTTCGCCTCCTCTGCTGCCTTGATGGCTCGCTCCTCGAGGTATTTCTTATGGCGGATTTCAGACTCGATCCGATCCTTCTCCCGTTGGATGGCCTCGGCCTTCCGCCGCTTCTGCGCGGCGACATAGTGACTCCGGATCTCGTTGACCACACGCGCGAGAACCTTATCGAGAGGTAGCTTCTCGCTCTCGGTGAACTCCTTCTCATCACTCGAGCCATAGCGATCCGTCTTGAGTGAAAAGATCAGCCGCCCCGTGGGTACCTTCTCCTCCCTCAATCCATAGCCATATCCGGAATACCGACCCCGCCTGGCCGAGGGAGCCTTCTCGACCATCTCCTCCTCGATCTTGAGATACAGTCGGTCATGGCTTTTCTGGAAATAGGCGGGGCCACAGGAACTCTGCGCCTTCCGGAACGTAATCCCCAGCGGCTCCACCTTCTGAAGAATCACATGGAATGCCTGTGCCGCTCGCTCCGCCTGAGCCTTCGTCACCTTGACCTCGGGTAACGTGCGATCACCGTAAAAGCTGGCTCGCTTGTCAGAATCGACATGCGCCTTCTTGATCTTAGCGATCAGCGCGACCGCAAGCTCATGGAGAGATTCCGATACTCCCGGCAGGGAAAGCTCATCCCCAACGGATTGTTCCGCCGACTTGAGAAACACCTCATCCTGTGTGGGAGGAAGAGGGAGCTTCCGGGGTTTCCTCCCTGCCGCCAGCTTCGCCCAGTAGCCGCGTGCGGGACGGGGGACATTCAGCTTCTTGCAGCGCTTCGTGATCGCCACATCCGAGATGCCCAGCTCCTCGGCTAGCTTCGTGCCCGGTGTCGTCCAGACCTTCTCATAGAGTTCCTCGCGAGTGAGTTCTTTATGAAGGGTCTCGTCGCTCATGGGTTTCTCGTTTTGATCAGTCAGGAATCAGGAATTTCCGCTGCGCCAGGTCGAGTCCGTGGCCGGTCTCCTTCTCCCTATGGGAGAAGGACGGGATGAGGGCTTTTGTCCTCTGGCAAAAGTGGCCCATCTCAGCCAGCCACTCTAGTGTAGCCTTCTCGATATGGGATTCGTTTAGGGACATTTATCAGACCTCGTTTGATTTCTTTTGATTTCGATTGAATCTTTCTGATATCAACAAGACACGTTTGATTCCTACAACTTGTAGGGATTGTTCGACAGATTCAAAGGTCCCACCCCGGTGAAAAGAACCCAATGGGTTCTCTCGAAAGAGTAGCCGGGGTGGTCTTTTGTTTAAGTTCATCTCAGTAGTGGAAGGTTTTTCCTGTCTGAAAGATGTCGAACTCCGAGCAAACAGCACTTCGGATATGTTCGTGGCTTCGGGAATCACCCATATCCCATTTCCGGTAGATGGCCCAGTTGCAGTAATCGACGATCTGCAGATCCATATTCGACTTCGAGTCGTGATGAAGGATCCGGTATTTGGCTGATTGGGGAAGCATTCCTGCAAGGGTTGTTTTAACCGCTTTTTCGATCGCATCCCGCTTCTTCTTAACGGGGATCACATCTGTGTAAACAATGACCTCATCGAAGAGATTGAGGTCA
>CAIOJL010000190.1 GCA_903858595.1 uncultured Spartobacteria bacterium
CGCCGCTCCGAATTTTCTATCGTATTCGAGAAAATGAGATCCTCATCATCTATGTCATGCGCGGTGAGAGGCTCTTCCTGGTAGATGATTTGACCGAGAGAGAAGGGTGAATGGTGAGTAACGAAATTGATTCACAGGCATAAAAGCTGCCTAGGAAGGCAGCTTTGCTTGCTCTTGATGAATTCTCTTTCTGCAGGGGCAACTTTATCTCCGGCTCCACGAGGCCGAGCCACCGCGCGACCCAGTAGCACTACCGCTACCATCACTCCAACTCGCCGAGCCTCCGCGGGCCCCATAGGCTGCACCGGTGTGGTCGTAGGAGTAGCCGTAGCCGCCGCGATTGTTGGCATAGTAGGCGCCGCTGTTGTACGGGCCGCGATAGGCAGCCCCCGAACCATAGGCCGAGTTATAGTGATAAGCAGTGCCCGCTGCCCCATAATAGGTGGCACTCACGTTGCGATAGTAGGGGCTGGCATAATAGGCTGTTGGATAAGAGTAATAGACGCCGCCGTAGTATGCCGGTCCAATCCAGCCGTAGCCAGGAGCAGGAGATCCGTCATAGCCCGGGGCATAGCCTCCGCTACAAGCGGTGAGTGCCAAAGCGGAGGCACCCAGCAGAGTGGCGAGAAGGAGATTCAGGAGAGTTTTCATCGTGAGGATCTGGTGAAGGTTGAAATCCTATCAGTGCCTTGCACCCTGAGTTGCTTGTTGGGATGCTTCTTGCCGGACATCTTTGACGATGGCTGTGAAGGGGATTTCTTGGAAGGCCTTGGGGTGCTTCAAGGAAAAGAGGGAGCCTCGGAGCCATGGATGAAGGTTCCACCCGGAGAGATCGATGAGCTTGCGCGGGAGGTTCGGCTTATCAGTGAATGTGGCGGCCAGCCTGTAGGGGAGGGCGTTCTTCCCTGAGGCAATCCAGAGTTCCCAATTCACTCCGGGTGAGCGGAAGGCGAGGTGATCGCAGGGGACGCCGTTCACAAAGGAGGGTCCGATGATGACGGCGCTCTGCAGATTCCGTGTCAGATGCTCGTAGGAATTGCTGAAGAGCAGGGGAGCGATATGAAAGTGAATGCCGATTTCCTTGCGGAGGCCTGTAAGCATCTCGTCGATCGTATCGGGTGCCTTGGTCGTCGAGTAGACCTGCTCACGCGGGGCAGCGGCCATGACAGAACTTCCATCATAGAAAAAATCAAAGGCGTGGGCATCTCCCTCGTAGATCGCGCGGATTTTGTTCGGGCGCTGGACGGCAACAAAACCCTTGGAAACCACGGTGATAAACTGGCCGGTCGCGCAAGGCATCTCGAGGATACTATCCGTGTAAAAGGTGAAACTCTTTGCTTGCGAGAGGGTGGCGCTCATTCGTTTGAGAAGAGTGAGGGCATTGGGATCCAAGCGGGCCGATGTCTCGGCATGGAGAGCACTGGTCGCTACCAAGAGGAAGGTGCTCAGGGAGAGGAAGGACAATATTTTCATAGCGAGGTGAACCCGAGTGTGATGCTTTTAGAGCCATGATCTAGCAAAATCGGGATCAATATTTAATATCATGAGGGTAAATTCCCCGCCCCTTGGGGCGTCACAGCAAAAACAGGAAAACCAATACCCCGCTGCTTGCGGCGGTGTTCTTTATTTAAATCGGAAGATACTCGGATCGTGTTTATTTAAGCTCGATGCATGTTATTTTGGTTGTTCTAGCCCGCCACTGCCTCACTCTCTATCGTTGATGAAATTCTCCCAATCCCTTCTGCTCCTCGCCCTCGCTACCTTCCTATTCGCGACCGATGCCAATGCCGCCAGTGCCCTGCAGTTACAGACCGATTCAAAGACTGCCTTAGAGCGTCTCTACGCTGCCAATCCCAAGGCTCGTGATCTGGGGCAGCATGCCTATGCGATTTTACTCTTCCCGACCGTGGTGAAGTTTGGAGTGGTTATGATTGGAGGTCAGCGTGGGGATGGTGTTCTTTGGAAGAATGGTCAGGCAGCCGGTTATTACAACACAACCTCGGCTTCTTACGGTCCTCAGTTGGGAGGCCAGTCATTCTCCTACGCTCTGTTCTTCATGACGAAGGACGATCTCAAGGGGCTGAACAATTCTGCTGGGTTCAATCTGGGGGCTTCACCCAGCCTCGTGGTCGCGGACAAAGGGGTTTCCGGAAGCGCCTCGCTCTACACCCTTCAAGGAATCAAGGCTTTTATCTTCGGGCAGAAAGGCCTGATGGCGGGACTTGGCCTGCAGGGCACAAAGATCTCGGAGTACTCCCCGAGTAACTAAGTGTATGAAGCATGGTTGCCTTTACTGAATGACAAGATGGTATTGAATGCGAGATTGACTGGCGTTCATCCAGAAAAGAGTTAATCCAGATAGGCTGATGCCACGTCTGAAATTATCAATTTGTTTCCTGAAGATCGGCATTTCTGATCTTTGCGGGCTTTCACTCATCGCATGCATTGTTTTTCTCGGAGGATGCGCCGTGGCGAGTCACGCGATCAAATCCGATTTCATGGCTTACAATTCAATCATCCAGTTCAACCAATCACAGCAGATGCTGATGAATCTGGTGCGCCTTCACTACCGTGAGTCTCCTTCGTTTCTTCAGGCAGGCTCGCTGACAGCGTCCTATGAGAGTACGGCAACTGCCGACGGAGGATTTACCGGAATAAGTGGGCTCAACGGATTGCTAAGTTCACAAAATGCCAACGTGGCCACAGGTTACGGCGACCTGAAATACAATTTCTCGGCAAAGCCGACAATTACCTACACGCCAATCGACGGGAAGAACTACGTCCAGGAATTTCTCACTGAGATTTCTCCGGATACCTTCTGTCTTCTTCTGAAGGCGGGGTGGCCTATTGAAAAGTTGGGCAACCTTCTCATCGATAAGGTCATCCCGGAAAACGGCGGGAAAATGATCAATCGTAGCGCTGCCAAGAGTTACCCGAACTATCAGGCATGGCTGAAGTCGCTCCAGTCGGACCAGGACAAGGATGAACTTGATATCGTGGTGGGGGAAAGAGGTGCTGAGATCGCGACCAAGAACCATATATTGCCCGTGAACAGGATTGTGTTCCGCTCTCTCCTGGATGTGATGTTCAACGCGGCCATGAGTACGGAAACACCTTCAATCCATCGGAATAGAATCAGACAGAACAGGAAAAATCCCGAGATCACGATCCATTCCTCCTTCTTGCCCCCTAATGACGCCTCGGTCTGGGTGAGATATGCGGGGCATTACTACAGCATAAGTAATTCCGACATCACTTCGAAGGACACCTTCGCTCTCCTGATGGAGCTTTACCGCTTGCAGGCCGCGCCCTCAACCGGAGCGCCGGTACTGACGATCCCTGCCCGATGATCAGAATTCTTCTCTCTTTTCTTCGCCCTGTTGGCGTCGCCTCACTCCTGACCTTATTTCAGTTGCCGAGTGCGGAAGCTGCCTTGCCAGAAAGCAATCCAGGAGACTGGACTGGATCCTGGGAGATCCATCGAAAAAGCATCGAGGAGCAGCATGCCGGTGGATTGTTGCTAGTCATGAAACAGGACGGTGAGAATGTCACCGGGGAGTACCCTCTGCTTCATGGCAGGATTGAGGCCAAGGCCATCGGCACCAAGCTTATGGGGCGGTGGTATGAGGGAAATCTTTCCGGAAAGTTCACACTGTTTCTTCAGGACGGTTCCATTCTGGAGGGTAATGATGACAGTGGGGAATGGTGGACGGGTAAGCGGATGAATTCCAATCCGAGTCCATTGAAGGGAAATCTTAATTCGCCCAGGGGGACTATCGCCGCATTCCTTCGGGCCGGTAATCTGGCGCTCGATGGTCATGAGGAAAACTGGGAAAAGGCACTGCTCACTGTTGATTTTGGGAAGATTCAGTCATCCATGCCTGGAATCGAGCAACTTCGGATGGTCCGAGAACTCTTCCAACTTGTCGATCTGACTACCTTTCACCTCTCATCGATTCCCGATTCCTGTAACGAAAACTCACTGGATATAAAGCTGAAAGAAGTAGGTTCCGACGCTTGCCTGACGCTCACCTTGCTTCAGGATTCTGCGGGCACCTGGAGAATTCTGATGCCCTCACAGGATGAGATGAGGGCTGCCCGGTCGTCATTCCTTGCCATCCATGGGGGGCAAGCGCCGGCCTCGGATGCCTGTTCGCAACTCGGCAATCCCAGGGATGCCCTCAGGACTTTCCAAAGAGGAATGGAGAGTGGTGACCAGAGTGACTTGGAACTGGCGCTATCAACATTGGATCTCAGTTTATTTCCGGAATTTCTCAGAAATTCCGATGGTTTGCACGCTGCCCAATGTCTTTACGAGGTCCTCAACCGCATCGGTTTCAGTACCCTTCAGTCCGTTTCCAACGACGGGGCCAGTAGGGAACCATACATCTGTTTTGTGAAGGGGAAAGAATCCATCACCATAGCACCTGTGGGGTCGGGAACCGCGACTCGGTGGAAATTCACCGCTAAGACCATGAATAAGATACCCGATCTCTTCTTTTCCTCAGATGTCCTCCCTGCTCCCTTGGATCCCGAATTTCACAAGATTCGCAAAAGCCCCTATTTTGCTCTGCGTTCTTTTTTGGGAAGGCATGTTCCTTTCCTGCTCAAGACTGGCATGGTTCCAAATTTGGAGATTTGGCAATCCCTGTTCATGCTGCTTACCCTTTCATTGGCCATCTGCATCGCGAGGGTGGCTTCAAGGGCCTGTTGTCGTCACTTGAGTCGTCTCTCCAAGGCAGAGGGGAACCATCAGCATGTGCTCTTGTGGTCTCTCCGGATAGTGATCGTGATTTTTATGATGTATCCTGTGCCGACGTTGATGGGCATCCCGGATTCGACTCGGCGAATCACCGTACCGTTCTTGGGGGTGCTTTTCACCTTGGGGGCCGCCTGCGTGATCTGGCATTTGCTAAGCGTGATCGGGAACTTAATGACCGCTTGGGCAAAACAATCCCCCACGCGCACCGATGACATCCTCCTGGCGATCTCGCTTGCCGTTCTTCGTTGCGTTGTTGTGATGGTTGCCGCGCTGAGCGTCGCGTACTTCCTTTCCATCCCGACGACTAGCATGCTGGCCGGGTTGGGAATCAGTGGCCTCGCCGTTGCCTTCGCCTCGAGAGAAGCGCTTTCAAACATCTTTGGTGCGGGGGTGCTGCTGGTCGATCGTCCATTCAAGGGGGGTGACTGGATCAGGACCGATAAGTTTGAAGGCTCCGTCGAGGATGTGGGCATACGCTCCACGAGGATCCGGACGGCGGAGGACAGCGTGATGGTGGTGCCCAACAGCAAGTTGGTGGAGTCGATGATCGACAATCGGGGGACTCGGCGACATCGGTTGGTAAACATGACGATTCTGATCACGGGCGGTGCCTCCCCAGAGAACCTTGATGCATTTACCGAGGGCGTCCGCCAAAGAATGATCAATGACGAACTTTTCACCTCCAAGCGTCTGGATGTCCGTGTCGCCAGCTTGAGCAAGGTCGGCGTCGAGGTGGAACTTAACGGCTATCTGGATGTAAGCACCAGAAGTTCAGAAAATGAGGCCCGGCACCGCCTGCTGATCGATGTGATGAGAATTGCGGAGGAGCTTGGGCTAACCCTTGGGGATGCGCTGGTGCGCAAGGAACAAAAAGACTGACAATTCATTTTCCGAGCATGCCTGCGCCATCAATCAAGAGAGCGCACTAGTCAACCTTATCTCCCTCTGTTAGAGCAAATGACGTGAATTTCTTCTCCACACGCTTCCCCTCGAACCCGGTCCTTCTGGCCGTACTTCTCCCCGCACTGTGCTCCTGCAAAAAGGAGGCGCCTGTAGCCGGTCCTCGGCCTCCGGTTCCAGTAACCCTCGGAACGGTGATCCAGAAAGACATGCCGAATCACAAGGAGTGGATTGGCAACCTGCAGGGCACGGTGACCGCTCTGGTGAAGCCGAATGTCGCCGGCAATATTATTCAGCGCTACTACACGGAAGGTACCGTGGTGAAGCAGGGAGAGCCTCTCTTCCAGATCGATCCCGCTCCCTTCCAAGCCGCACTTGACCAGGCCAAGGCCAATCTCTCCACGGCCGTTGCCCAGGAGACGAAGGTTCAGCAGGATTTCGTCCGTGCCCAGAACCTCCTGGCTGGCAAGGTAATCAGCGTTCAGGAGTTTCAGAATCAGCAGCAGAACTATCAGGCGACGGTCAGCGAGGTTGCCTCCAAGCAGGCTGCTGTTCAATCCGCTCAGGTGAATCTCGACTTCACGAAGGTGGTGGCTCCTATCGATGGCTTGGCAGGACTTGCCAACTACGAAGTCGGCACCTATGTCAGTTCCGCTTCCGAGCAACCCCTCACGACCGTTGTTGCGATCGATCCCATCAAGGTGGTCTTTCAGGTCGGGCAGGACGATTACCTGAGCTTTATCAGCCAAAGTCTCAAGGATCCCTCTCAGGCTTCGGCAAATCAGAAGCGCGACGAGGATGTGGGAATGAAGATGATTCTCTCTGATGGCATGATCTATCCTCAGAAGGGAGTCTTTCGTGCCGCCAATAACCAGATCAGCACGCAGACCGGCTCCATCACGGTGGAGGGGACGTTTCCTAATCCAGGGGCCCTGCTTCGTCCCGGACTCTTCGCCCGGGTGAAAGCCACTGTGGGGGTCCAGCAGAATGCGCTGATCGTTCCCATAGCGGCCGTTATCACGATTCAGAACCTACATCAACTGGCCGTGGTCGGGCCTGACAACAAGGTCACGATCCGCAATGTGAATCTCGGAATGACCACACGCGATGAGGCGGTTATTCTTTCCGCTGTCGATGCCGGAGAGAAGATCGTCGTACAAGGAACACAGAAAGTGGTCGATGGGTGCACCGTGATGCCGCTGCCTGCGACTGCCGGGGCCTCTCCGACTCCCGTTGCCTCAACGGCCGACGAGAGTGGTGCAAGCAGGTCAATCCCATCTGCTACACCTTCCCCTACTTTAGCGCCCGCCAAATAATCACGGCTTCCTAATCTCCTAACCCAGAGAAGAATTCTTCATGGCTAAGTTTTTCATCAACCGGCCCATCGTGGCCATGGTCATCGCGATTATTACAGTGATCCTAGGTATTGTCTGTCTCCTCGGTCTTCCTGTCTCCCAATTCCCGAACATCGTTCCTCCGCAGATTCAGGTTCAGGCCAGCTATCCAGGAGCCGACTCCGTGACCGTTAAGGAAGCGGTCGCTACGCCGATCGAGCAGCAAGTCAACGGTGTCGACAATATGCAGTACATGTACTCCCTGAACTCCAGTTCCGGGCAGTCCCAGCTCAATGTCATTTTCGCCAATAACACGGTCCCGACCACTGATCAGATCCTTACTCAAATCCGTCAGGCTCAGGCCCAGTCCCAGCTCCCTCAGCAGGTGGTCAAACAGGGCATCAATGTCATCAAGACCTCGCCGTCGCCACTCATCTGCTTTGCTCTCTATACAGACGACGATCGCTATGACTCGGTCTTCCTTGCCAACTACGCCTACGTCAACATCGTCAATCCCCTGACCCGTCTCACCGGCATTGCGAGCGTCACTGTTTTCGGAGCCGGCACCTATGCGATGCGCCTCTGGCTCGACCCAGCCAAGTTAGCGAACTTCAACATCACCACGGCAGAGGTGTATGAAGCCGTGAACCAGCAGAATACGGTGAACCCTTCCGGTCAGACCGGTGCCGAGCCGGTCCCGCCTGGACAGCAGATGACCTTCACCGTCCGTGCTCCCGGTCGTCTTGTCACCGAGGATCAATTCCGGGACATCGTGATCCGGGCTGACCATAACGGATCGGTTGTCCGCGTGAAGGATGTTGCGCGGGTGGAGCTGGGTGCCCAGACCTACAATCTCGCAGGACGCTTCAACGGGCATCCCGCTACGATCGTGGCGGTCTATCAACTTCCTGGCAGTAATGCTCTCCAGGTCGCCGCAATGGCCCGTAAGTTGATGAATTCCTATGTCCCGTCCTTCCCTGCGGGGCTGAAAATGGAGACAGCCCTCGATACGACACTTGCCGTGACTGCCAGCATGCACGACATCCAGAAGACGCTTGTTGAGGCACTGATTCTGGTGCTGATCGTTGTCTTTATCTTCCTGCAGAACTGGCGTGCCACCCTCATCCCGGCGCTGGCCGTCCCTGTCTCGCTTGTCGGCACCTTTGCCCTCTTCCCGCTCTTCGGCTTCTCGCTCAATACACTCTCGCTCTTTGGCCTTGTGCTGGCGATCGGTCTGGTGGTCGATGACGCGATCGTGGTCGTCGAGGCGATCGAGCATCACATCGAGGAGGGGCTCTCCCCGAAGGATGCGGCCGCCAAGGCGATGGAACAGGTGACTGGGCCACTTGTCGCCACGGCGCTCATTCTCTCCTCGGTTTTCATTCCCACGGTTTTTCTGCCCGGAATCACTGGAGGGCTGTATCAACAGTTCGCCCTCACCATTTCGATCTCCGTCATTATCTCGACCTTCAATGCCCTGAGTCTCAGTCCGGCACTTGGAGCCATGCTTCTGCGCCCCCGCAAGGAGGTGGGGGGACCGCTTGGCGCTTTCTACAGAGGCTTCAACCGTATCTTTGACGCAGGTCGCAATAAGTATATTGGCGCCTGCAGATTTCTGCTCCGCAAGACCTTCATCGCAGGATTCCTGATGCTCGGCATGGTCCTGCTCTCGGGATTCTTCGGATCGAAGCTCCCGGGATCTTTTGTTCCCGAGGAGGACAACGGCTATCTCTATGCCTTCTCCCAACTGCCGAATGCCTCATCACAGCAGAGGACTGATGATCTCTCCAAGCAGGTTGCAGGAATCGTCAGCAAGATCCCTGGAGTAGAGCATGTGACGACGATCGTCGGATTCAACCTTCTCTCGGGAGTTCAGAATACTTACAGCGCCTTCTACTTCATCACACTCAAGCCCTGGGAGGAGAGAAAAGGCGCCGCCCTCAATGCTTTCGGTCTCCTCCAAACGATCAACAAGAAGATTGCCCCGATTCCGGGAGCCATCAACTTCGCATTCCCACCGCCAGCAATCCCCGGTATCGGAACCTCCGGTGGTACAACCTTCATTCTTGAGGACCGTCTGGGAACTGACCCCACGTTCCTGCCGACCAATATGTCGAAGTTCATGGAGGCTATCAAAAAGCGCCCTGAGATCGGTTCGGTCACGACGACCTACCTTCCCTCCGTGCCGCAGGTTTCCATGACGATCGATCCCGCCATGTGCATGATGCTCGGGGTTGATCTGCACGAGGCCTATTCGACGCTCCAAGCCTTCCTCGGGGGTATTCCGGTCAATTACTTCAATCGGTTCAACCTGCAGTATTATTGCTACATTCAGGCCGAGGGATCCTCCCGCATCGATCCTAAGGGGGCCTCGCTCTTCTATGTGCGTAATAAGAGCGGTGATCCGGTTCCCCTTTCCAGCCTCCTGAGCGTGAAGTCCATCACGGGTCCTGAGTTCGTGATGCGTTTTAATATGTTCGATTGCGCCCAGATCAATATCAATGGTGCTCCAGGGGTGAGCACAGCTCAGGTCATGAAGGCGCTTGAGGAGACCTTCAAAGGGACGATGCCTCCGGGAATGGGATTTGATTACTTCGGGATGTCTTTCGAGGAGAAGCTGGCCGCACAGGGAATCCCTCCGGGTGCAATCTTCGCGCTCTCGCTACTCTTTGTCTTCCTGATCCTTGCAGCCCAGTATGAGAGCTGGTCGTTGCCGATGAGTGTCCTCTTCAGCACCCCAATCGCGGTTTTTGGTGCCGTGGCAATGCTCTTCCTCCGAAAGATGGACAATGATGTCTATGCACAGATCGGTCTCATCATGCTGATCGGTCTGGCGGCTAAGAACGCGATTCTGATTGTGGAATTCGCCAAAGATGAAGTCGAGAAAGGACGCCCGGTCATCGAGGCGGCCCTGGATGCCGCCAAGCTCCGTCTGCGTCCGATCCTCATGACCGCCTTTGCCTTCATCCTCGGTTGCGTGCCCCTTGCAATCGCGACGGGATCGGGCGCTGTCTCCCGCCGGGTTCTCGGATCGACCGTGGTCGGGGGAATGTTGGCCTCCACACTGATCGCGATCTTCGTCATCCCCGTCTGCTTCTCCTGGTTTGAGAAGAGTAAAGGCGCAGCAGAAAGATTGGAGGATCCGGCGGATTCATGAAGATAGCCGTTGTTCCGAATGCTTTCAAAGGCAGTCTGACGGCCTCGGAGGCTGCCGAGTGCATCGGACGAGGCTTGAAGAAAGCACTGAGCAATGCGTCGGTGCTGAAGATTCCGATGGCCGACGGCGGTGACGGGACCGTCCAAGCCATCGTTGAGGCTACCCGAGGACGCTTGATCGCCTGTCGGGTTCACAATCCGGTCGGACGCATGATCAACTCCGTTTTTGGAATCTCTGGCGACGGACGCACCGCGGTGATCGAGATGGCACTGGCAAGCGGTCTCGCTCTTCTTAAGCCCGGCGAATGCAACCCCATGCTTACCAGCACGCGTGGCACTGGAGAGCTGATCAGTGCTGCCCTTGACCAAGGGGTCAAGGAGATCCTCGTCGGCATCGGAGGCAGCGCGACCAACGACGGGGGGATGGGTATGGCCCGCGCGCTAGGCATCAAGTTTTTTGACTCTCGGAACCGCGAATTAAATGAAGGGGGCGGGGCGCTGGAGAGGTTGGCCAGCATTGATGTCTCCGGACGCGATCCAAGGCTTGAACAGGTAACCGTCTTCGTCGCCTGCGATGTCAGCAATCCACTGTGCGGTCCGTGCGGCGCCTCCGCGGTTTACGGTCCTCAAAAGGGTGCCAGTCCAACCATGGTGAAACGTCTTGATGAGGGACTTAAGCGGTTGGCAACCGTGATCCGGAGGGATTTGGGAATGAATGTCGCCCGGTTGCCCGGTGCCGGAGCCGCCGGGGGCCTTGGAGCTGGTCTGGTTGCGTTTCTGGACGCCCGGATGCGTCCGGGTGCTGAGCTTGTTACATCCACGATAGGACTCGGGCGAAGGATCACCGGTTGCGATCTTGTAATCACCGGCGAAGGGCGCCTGGACGGGCAGACCTCCTTTGGCAAGGCGCCGGCAGGCGTGGCCGCTGTCGCTGCGAAACTGGGTATTCCGGTGATCGCGATCTGCGGTTCACTCGGACCCGAAGCCGAGGAAATCCGGACAGTCGGCATCCAGGCCTTTTTTTCGGCATTGGAAGAGTCCATTCCCGATGAGGATCTCCGGCGCCGCGCCCCCGGCATGTTGGAACGATGCGCGACACAGGTAGGGTATCTCCTTGCACTCGGAAGCAGGCTGCCCAAAGGGCGCAAAACTTGCTGAGATTCTCTAAAAGATATCCGGCTCTTCTCGTTGTTTTCTGAGTTCTTGCTGTAACGGATGCGATGCATCCGCCCTTGGAAATTCTGATCCCCGTGTCAGGTGCAGGACTCCAACCCCTCATGCAGTTTTTGGGATTATCCCTTGCCAGTAAGTGATGGGATGTCCATAAGAAGAACTCTTATGGACAACACATCCCCCATCTCACAGATTCACACCCCCCCCATCTCCCGCGGTTGGGCTATTGCCGGTGGCCTTTCCATGATCTTGCTCGGCTTCTTCGCCCTGGGTGATCAGCTCGTTTCTACAGCAGCCGTGGCCACCTTCATCGGATTCATCCTGATGTTCGGTTGCGCCTTCCATCTGATCAAGGTCTTCACGATCGGGGATTGGAAATCCCATTTCTGGTTTGCTCTTGTCTCTGTTGCCTACGGAGTAGCCGGTTATGTCTTCATCGCCCATCCGTTCAAGGCCGCTATCGCCTTCACCCTCTTCCTAGGATGGGCCATCTTGATCGGCGGTATCCTCCGTATTTTCTTCGCCTTCAAGATGCGCCATCACAAGGGTGCCTCTTGGGTTCTCTTCAGTGCCGTCATCTCCATCATTCTGGGTGGACTGATCATCTCGCAATGGCCTGCAACCGGACTCTATATGCTCGGCCTCTTTCTTGGTATTGAGCTCATCTTTGCCGGCGTGGGTTGGCTGGGACTCGGCCTATCCTCGGCCAAGAAGTAAGCAGCTTTTCACGATTTCAAGAAGAGCCGGGCCATGATGGTCCGGCTTTTTTGTGTCTTCCCTTTATTGGGCCTATTCTTTCACCCAATCAGCCAATCCGGCAATGCGACATTGACTCTGGCGCGGAGACGTCCCAGCAGGCTGTAGAGGCCGAAGAAGGCACGGTTCACGTAGATTGTGTCTGGTGAGCCCCGTTCTCCCTTCATGGTGCGCAGATTGTCAGCCTTTCGGTTCTCCTCTCCCAGATCATAGATCGACTGAAGGAAGACAGGATCCCCAAAGTCGAACCTATCCGAGCGGAAGGGAAGTGCAAGTAAATCGAGCCAGGTGCGGCAGAGCATCATGATCTGAGCGATTTCCTTTCCAGTATCACTCGCAATGATGACATCCAGATCACGGAGGGCCTCTTCAAGGAGGGCTGGATTCTCGGGCAAGTTCGGATCCAGGAGGCGGAACAGTTTTCGATAAAACTCATGGGTGATCTGCTTCGTGCAGCCGAAATCCAGCACGCAGAGCTTGTTATCGGAGACCAAGAAATTGCCTGGGTGCGGATCGGCGTGGAAGAGATTCAGATCATGAACCTGATGACTGTAGAAGTCCCAGAGGGCCTGTCCGATAAGATCGCGCTCAGCTTGGGTGGCGTCACCGTCGGCGAAACGGTCGAGTGGCATGCCGTCGATCCACTCCATGGTCAGGATGTGGCGGGAGGAGAGTTCCGGATGGTAAGTTGGGAAACGCAGGTTCGGAAGATGGGCTGAGGCCTCGGAGAGATGGAGCGAGCGTTCCAGCTCCAGCCCGTAATCGGTCTCTTCCAGAAGACGGGTCTCGACCTCCTGAAAGTACTTCTCCACATCACGCTGCCGAAGTCCCAGGATCCTAAGGGCGATGGGCTTCACCACCCGGAGATCGCTCTTCAGGCTCTCAGCGACGCCTGGATACTGGACCTTCACGGCGTAATCCACACCCTCCATCGAGGCTTTGTGGACTTGGCCTATTGAGGCACCATAAGCCGCCTCACGTCCGAAGCTTTCAAAAATCTCGAGGGGGTCCTTGCCAAACTCGCGTCGGAAGGTGCGCACCACTAGCGGGTAGGAGAGGGGAGGGACAGAATACTGCGCCTGGACGAACTGGTTCGCATAAGCCGGAGGGAGGAGGTTTTTATCGATGCTGAGCATCTGGGCCAGCTTGAGCGGCCCACCCTTCAGCTTGCTGAAGGTATCATAGATGGTGGAGGCGTTCTCCTCATCCAGCTCCCGGGCATGCGTTTCGAGTGAGGAATTGCTTCCCCCGGAGAGTGCCCGTTTCCCGTAATACTTCAGGTAGTTGATCCCTACCTTGGCCCCTGTTCCGCCGAGTGCCGCCATCCGGCTGATCGGGGTACAGTGGATCGATTCCTGCGGTGGTTTTTTCGCAGTCTTCCCGCTGGCTTTATTCTCCCGGGCGGCAACTGTTTTTTTCAATTCCTTCCCCCGAAATGAGCAAGCTGAGGAAGAAGAAACCTCACGAGATCGGCAGCTGAATCAATCGCCTGGGTGCGGAGCAGGTCAAAGGCAAACTCCACGGTCTTTTCGATGAAGGCATCTGTTCGCTCGAATCCCTGGCTCTCGTCCTTGAGAAAATACTCAAGAACACTGCGCCAGTGGATGTAGAGCACCTCCGGATAGAAGTTTCCTAGAGCTCCGCGATGGGCAATCTCCCCCTTCTCCATGCCATACTGGATGAGATCACCGGCAAAATCCTTCAAGCTACTCTTCAGACCATCAAGTGAGGAAGGGTTGCAAAGAAGAGTGATCTTTCCAAAGCGCTGCTCCAGAAGGGAGCGCTGTTCGAGTGCCTCTCCCGAGAAGGCAAAGAGGAAGGCAAGGTGGCGTTCCTTGGCTGAGAAGGAACGCCACTCCTTGCCTGCGGAAACAGCTGTGACGATCGATTCGATCCATGCTTTCCAGAAGTGCTTTTCAACAGCATCCAGATTTGGGAATGCCATATAGAAATCCTTTTCTCCGATCCCGAGGTCCTCGCAAAAACGGTGAACCGAGACCGGGCCGTGACCCTCTTGTTGGAGAGTGGCCATGTAGGCCTCGGAGATTATCGAGCGGGGATCTTTTTTCTTTCCAGTCTTGGATGGTTTGGAGGATTTCTTGACCATGATGGTGATGCAAGAATAGCAGATCAGCGTACCGTTGGAAGAGAGTGTTTTTTTCTGTCTTGTTTTGCGCGCGGGAGGAGACAAAAATAGTCCAACTTGTGATGAGACAGCGCCCTCTCATTGTTAACCCACTCTCGCCCTCTTTTTTAAGAGGGGTCAGGCTGCTTTGCCTTTTCCTGCTCTGTTTCCTGTTTTGCGAGACGGCCTATCCAGCAGATCCACAGAGTGAGGCTGCTCCCGAGGAGCTCTTCAAGGCGGGGGCCATCGCATTCCAGTCGGGCAAATACGATGAGGCGGCCAAGAACTTCGAGGCGGTGTTGGTTGCGCAACCCACTGGCGAGGCCTTGGAGACCATCCTCTTCACGCTCGGATCAACCTACTTCAATCAAAAAAACCTACCCAAGGCCGAGGAGTATTATGCCCGGTGCATCAAGGAGTTCCCGGACGGCAAGAACAAGACCAAGGCTCTCATCGCCATTTCCCAGATCCAGACTCAGACCGGACGCAAGTCCGAGGCAGAACAGACACTCAAGAAGGCTTCCGAGGGAACAGGAGATCTGGCAGTCAGGGCGCGCCTAGCCCAGGCATCGATGCTGGCGGAGAACGGCAAATCAAGCGAGGCCGTGGAAGCCATCCGTCCGATGATCGCGGGAGGGATCAAGGACGAGCTTTCCGTCCAAGCAGCCATGGCCATGACCGAGATTCTCTCCAAGCAGGGCCAGATGGAGGAGGCGCTCAAGTTGCTGGATCAGCTCCAGGCCGCCAGCAACCTCATTGACAATCCCCTTCAGCTTGACATGCTGGCAGTTACAATCGGGGATGGTTTGCTGACCAAGGGGGATCGCGCGAAAGCGCTACGGATGTACGCCGCCGTCCGGCCAAAACAGATGGTGATGGATCTTCAGAGAGAGAGGATTGCCGACATCGAGAAGAGGATCGCCGACAACAAGGCCAGTCTGCAGACTAATCCTAGGGCATTCATGGAGGTGAATGCGGCCAACGCGCAGCTTGCCGACGCCGAAAAGAAGCTGAAGTCCTCACTGGATCAGTTTGACAAACTGCCCAACACCGAGGTTCCCATCCGCATCCGGCAGGCCAAAGCCTATGATGAACTGGATCAGAAGTGGGAGACCATCCTCATCTGGGAAAGCCTCCTGGAAACCTGCAAGGACCCCGTGGTCCGCGAGGATGCCCTTTTCAGCATCGGTGCCGCTTACTGCTCTCTCGCCAGGCTCGATGATGCGGAGCCGGCGCTCGACCGTTATGTCGCGGAATTTCCGAATGGCAAATACGCTTCGCAGGCGGGGTATCTGAAGGGGTCGCTTGCGCTGGAAGCGGGGGCTTTTGCCAAGGCTGAAACTGCTTTCGGGACCCTCGTTGAGAAGGGAGCTTCCCCGGCACTTGTCCCAGACGCCCTGTTCCTTCTGGCAAACAGCCAGTTTGCCCAGGGTGCCGATCCCGAGAAGCGGGACAAATACAAGGAAGCCATCACCAATTACAAAAAATATCTGGACAAGTTTGCTGATGGTAAATTCGCCGAGGAGTGCACCTATCGCATCCCTCTTTCCTCCTTCCAGTTGGGAGACTATGGTCCGGCGCTTGATGCGTTCCAGGAGTACACGAAGAAGTATCCGCAGGGTGTTTTTGTCGGCGATGCCGGCTACCGGATCGCGCTTTGCTATCAGGCCGCCAAAAAATATGACGAGGTGACCCGGCTTTGCGACGAGTGGATCAAGAAGCATCCAGGGGAGGCGATGCAGGCCGAAGTGCTCTCGCTCAAGGGGGATGCTTACGATGCCAAGGAAATGCCCGCCGAGTCGGCCGCCGCGTACCGAGACTCGCTCAACCTTGCCGACAATGACGATCTGCTCAAGTACTCCCTCTTCCAGGCCAACACCGAGTACCAGAAACTGAACCGATGGGATGACATTGCGGATATGTTCAGCAGATTTGTGGAGCGCCATCCGAAAAATCCGGCGGTCGTTGCCGCTGTCTATTGGGTTTCCAAGGCCAAGATCAAGCAGGGGAACCCCGAGGAGGCCAAGAAGTACCTTGCCGACAATATCCTCAAGAACATTGATGATCGCCGGCAGGATGCCGTCGAGCAACTCCTCACGCTTCTTGCCCAGAGCTGTTCCAAGCGCCCTCACCCCCCGCTGATCCGGAAGGATCTTCCCGCCGTATTGCCCGCCGCGCAGGGGGTTGCCGTTACCAATGCGCCCGGAACGAATGCCATCGAGGCCGTGCAGGCAGCCACGCCGCGTCCTTCACCCACGCCGCTCCCCCCCTATGATGCCGAAGGGGATTTGGCGAAGTATCTCAGCGAGAAAAATGCCGGCACATCATCCCTCGCCAAGGCCCGACTGCGTTATGCCGTCGGGCAACTGGCCTCCTTCACCAAGAAGCCCGATCGCCAGAAAGAGATCATGTCCTCCATCGCCAAGGAAACCCCGCCCACTCAACTCAGCGCGATGCTTCTTTCCGAGTGTGGTCAGATCGCCCTGTCAAACGGTGACAATGACAAGGCGGAGGGGTTTTTCAAGGAGCTGATGAACTCATTCCCGAAGAGCGACCTGCTTGAGTATGCCTATTGCGGGATGGGGCAGGTGGAATTGGGAAGAAACCACCCCGAGGATGCCCTCCGATGGTTTGGTGACGCCGTCGACAAAGCCTCCGCGGACGCCACGCTCTCCCAAGTCACTTACGGGAAGGGCCAGGCTCTCCTTGCCCAAGGCAAATTCGACGACGCCAAAAAAACCTTCGAACAGGTCGCCGGAACCAAGGAGTGGAGAGGGGAGATCACCGCCAAGGCGCTTCTTTCCCTGGGTGATCTTGAGGAAAAGCGGGGTAACACCGCCGCATCCATCCAGTATTACCAGCGTGTCTTCGTTGCCTACCAGCGCTACCCATCCGTGGTGATTCCCGCCTATCTCAAGGCAGCGGACGCCTTCATCAAACTGAACAAACCCGAGGATGCCGCCAAGGATCTTAGGGATCTGCTTTCCAAGCCGCGCCTCGCAGCTTTGCCGCAGGCAGACGCAGCCAGGAAGAAGCTCGAGACGCTCCCCGCAGAGCCCTCTGTCCAATCCCCTTCCACCCCTGGCTCATCCCCTGCCGTTGCTCCCAAGCCATGATTGCCCGTTGTTTCCGACCTCCCCTCCTGCTTTGTGGGATCGTTCTCTCCATGGCCACGACTGGGCTTAAGGCTCAGGATGTGACCACCACGGACGGTCAGACTTATCTCAACTCATCCATCAGGCGTTCCGGAGAACAGTTTTTTATCAAGGTGATGGTGCCCGGGGGGACGGGGTCCATGGAGATGGGGATTCCTCTGGCTCGCATTGCCAAGGTGAGCTTTCCCGAGCCGCCGGAACTTGTAAAAGCCAAAGCTGCAGCCGCCAAGGGGTATGCCGCCGAGGTGCTGAGTCTGACCTCTGACTCTGTGGCAAAGCAGGCTGAGTTGAAGGATCTTCCCGGATCCTGGTGGCCTGAGTTGGCACGCCTCCGCCTGCTGGCACTGGTCTCCGAAGGAAAGAACTCCGAGTCTGCCGAACTCGCCCGCCAGATGGGGGTTGTGAAGTCCCCCCTCATGGAATCACTCTCTCGCTCCGGGACGCTCTTTACATCGTTTTGCGCATCCGATCTGCAGGCTGTTCTGGTGGGTGCCAAGGCACTTCCCAGGATCGGAGGGGGGGAAGGCAGCGCACTGGCTCAGTTTGTGCTGGGTAAGGCCCTCCTTCTCAAAAAAGACTATCCTGGAGCACTGCGTGCCTTCCTGACCATCAAAGTCTTTTATCCATCTGTCGCGCTTCTCCAGCCCGCAGCGATGATGGGATCCTACGAAGCCTATGTCGGCGTCAAGGATCAGAAGCGTGCCTCGCAAACCCTTGAGGATATCGTGAAAGACTGGCCCGATTCCCCACAGGCGCCGGATGCCAGTAAGAAGCAGAAGATTTTGCAAGCGCCCCAAACTTGATTTACCGACCAACATCCCTAACCTAATCAAATAACCATCCATGAACAAATGCCTCCCTCTCCTCCCGCTCCTTGTCGTCGCATTTTTCTGCCTCGGCACAGCTGTTACCTCCGCTGAGGAACCTGCCAAAAAAGATTCCAAGGCAGCCCACTCCAAATCCCTGCTTGAGACAATCGTCGAGGGTGGGTGGGTGATGTTTCCCATCGGCATCATGTCGATTCTCACCGTCTATCTTTCCACCGACGGAGTGCGCAACACATCGATCAAGAAGACCTCTCCCCCCGCCTACGAAGCCGAGGTGAAGCGCCTGTTCCAGCAGGGAGACTACGTCGGTGCCTATACCTTCTGCCGTGACAACAAGTCCCCGCTGACCAATGTCCTCCGCGTCGGCATCTCCCTTCTCGGCGATGGCAAGACCATGGTCGAGGAGGGAATGATCTCGGAGATGCACAAGGAGAGCGCCTCCATGGGGACGCAGATCAACTATCTCTCAGTGATCGGCGTCGTGACTCCGATGATCGGACTGCTGGGTACCGTCACCGGCATGATCAAGGCATTCAGCACGCTGGGAAGTTCCGGAATCGGCGATCCCGCAAGCCTCTCAGGAGCGATCGGTGAGGTTCTTGTCGCTACGGCCAGCGGTCTTGTGATCGCCATCCCAGCCTTCGGCATGTTCTATTTCCTGCGCAGTCGCTCAACCACGGCGCTGCACCATATCCAGGACATCATCAACGTTCTTTTCCGCAAGATGCCCTATGCGACCCTCGAGGGAGTTCATATCAGTGGAGAAGAAATCTACGCGAATATCCCCAACTGGATGGTCATTGCCACGGATGATGTGTCCAACCTGGAAGAGATTCCTGCCAGCAAAGAGGAATAAGAACGAGTAGAACCATCCCCAACCAATAACGAACCATGGCAGGCGGCGGAGGAGGACTGGAGAAAGGCGAACCTGATTTTCAGATCGCGCCCATGGTGGATGTCCTGCTGGTCATCCTGATTTTTTTCATGGTGATCACCTCGGCTCAGGTGCTCAATGTCGACAAGACAATCAAGCTTCCGATCGCGGCGGAGGCGGTCAAGAAGGATGATTCACGCTCCGAGGCGATCGTGAACGTGCGGTGGGACCCCGAGGCGAACCGGAGCAGTTTTAATTTCCAGGATCATCTCTACACCAAGGGTTCGGAGCTTCTTGAACCTTTCAAGGCGGCAAAGGCCTACGGGGATAAGGTTGCGGCTTCCAAGCCCGGACAGAACCCCGAGTTCCGGATCGTGATCCGGGGAGACCGGGATGTTCCCGCTCTTTTTGTCTCCCAAGCGATGAATGCGGCCGCGGAAGCGGGGATTTCAGACATCTCCTTCTCGACTGTCAATCACGACTAGGCGTGGCCCGGCCCCATTTCCCACGATGAAATCATTTGTCAACGAAGAAGACGGTACGATGGGCTTCCAGATCGCGCCGATGGTCGACGTTGTCTTCGTGATCATGCTTTTCTTCATGGTCATGGCGGGGGCCGTCAAGGTCGAGAATGAACTCTCCACCAGACTGCCCGGATCGACGGAGACTACTTCCTCCACCGAATTCAATGATGAGACCATCATCTCCATCTCCGACGAGGGGGAAGTGTCGCTCAACGACGAGCCCTTCGATTCCCCGCAGAGCGCCGAGCTCCCTCAGCTGAGGGCCACGCTGATGCGATTGAAGGAGAATGCGGACAATGCGCATCAACCCGCTGTCGTCACCATCGTCAGCGATCCCCATGCCAAGTACAGCCGGACGATCGATGTGCTCAATGCCCTGGCCGCAGCCAAGATCACGAACGTGACCTTCAATGTCGGAGATGAGTAGCAAAACGGCACATCCTTATGATACTACTACTCATCCTGGCTACTACTCATCCTGACGAACATTATTGCAGATGACATCGCAAGCTGAGACCCCCCTCCCGCGGAAAACCCTCTGGCAGCGCTGGATGGAATGGAGCGGGAGTTTCCTGATCCTGAGCATCCTGGTTCACCTGATCCTGATCGGATTGGCAATGCTCCTGGTGGTCCAGGTAGTGCAGAGCCGCAAGGAGA
>CAIOJL010000191.1 GCA_903858595.1 uncultured Spartobacteria bacterium
CAGCATAAGCCATGAATCGTCTTCCTATCTCCGTCATCCTTCCCACTCTCAATTGTCGAGACAAATTGGAGCGCCATCTAGACGCTTCACAGGAATGGTTGCCCATGGTTGAACAAATCATCGCGATCGATAGCAACTCTACCGACGGTACTTTGGAAGTCCTCCAAACACGGCTCGCTCGCTACAATGCTGAAATCATCTGCGCCGAGAAAGGGCTCTACAAGTGCTGGAACAAAGCAGTCCAATCGGCTGAGCAACCTTATGTTTATTTTTCGACCATCGGCGATCTCATTGATTTTGAGGGATTGCGTAAACTTTACTCATTGGCTACTGATCTTCAGGCCGAGATTGTGATTTCGAGCCCAAAAATGGTGGATGAAAAAAACATGTTAATAAAAAGAAAATGGCCCATCCACTACATAAATGATTATCTGCAATCGGCCGGGGGTACCATTATCCCAGACTCACAACATCTATGGACGCTTGCGACGGGATTTATTCCCGAAAGCATCATCGGTAGTTCCGCTTCAAATCTTTATAGTTCTAGGACTCTGAAGCTCAAACCGTTCCCTGAGGATAAGGGTCATCCTGCAGACGTTTACTGGGCCATGCAGTACCTTCCATCATTGAAGGTCTGCATCACTTCCCTGGAATTGGCGCTTTTTTGTTTTGACGAGACCCGTTTAAATTCATGGAGTGAATTGCATATGATAATGAATGATATGAGACAGAAGATAATTGAGTTAGGGGCATTACATGATGAAAAAGAAATAAAACCCTCGATCGAAGATGTCATCATTAATTTTCAAAATGAGGCAAAACAAGATCTCCTAAAGCAATGCTCTCATCTCGAAGAATATGCAACTTTCCTGAAGCTGAATGAATCACAGCCGATGCTATCCCTTAAAAATAAAATACTGATGCTAACCAGTGTGCGGTATTGGATTGAAAGGTATTTGAATTCAAGAAACAGGGTGAATAATCAATGAAACTTCCATGAAGATTTCCATCGTCACCCCCTCATACAATCAGGTCGGACACCTCGGAGAGACATTACTTTCTGTTAAGAAGCAGGGAATTTCTGAATTAGAACATATCGTCATCGACGGGGGATCCACCGACGGATCCAGGGAGATTATTAAGAGTCATGCTGAAGGATTAGCCTACTGGTGTTCCGAAACGGATGGAGGCCAATATCAGGCGATCAACAAAGGCTTCGAAAAGAGCACTGGTGAGATCATGGGATGGTTGAACTCCTCAGACCTCTATATGCCTTGGACGCTCAGGACCGTCGAGGATATCTTTCGGCGCTTTCCCGAAGTGGAATGGATCAGCTCCCTGCAGAAAGTTTGCATCAATGAGGACGGCACTTACGAAGGACTAAACGAAATGCCCGGATTCTCCTCCGGAAGACTTGCGAGGGGTCTGCTGGGCGGAGCCAAGAACAGCGATTTCATCCAGCAGGAGACCTGTTTCTGGAGACGGAGTCTCTGGGATAAGATCGGTGGCAAGATCACCGATCGCTACCGGTATGCGGCGGATTTCTGGTTGTGGTCTGAGTTCTTCAAGCACTCTCGCTGCACCGGTGTCGAGGTACCGTTAGCCGCGTTTCGATTTCATGGTGACCAACGGAGCGGCGAGGATCGCTACCGAAAGGAAGTCGTTGAGATTATTGAGGAACTGCAATCACCGCAGATTCAGGCGGAACTCATCAGCGGTTATCAAAACATCGTGCGTCACTGGACCGCCTCCCCGTCGGGTTCGGGCGGAGCATCCTCTTGGAGGTTGGCGACCGGTGATGATGACTTCTTTCTGGGCATCCTGAAATTCTGGTCTGACTTCGCCCGTCAGGCGCGCTGGACCGCCTCCTCGGCAACTTATTTTCCGATTGCCGTCTGGAATTTTGCAATGCGGGTTTTCAGATGGATCAAGTAACTGTCAGTCGTTAAAAGTGAAACCCAAGTTCTGGCCTTAATCTGTTACGGATTTTTCTGTCTTACTAGGATTCGGGCGAAGATAGATGAAAAAATGTTTGTTTATCGGCACAGAAACTGATGTCAGTAATGTGAAATGACGTTTATCCCAAAATTTGCGATAGCCAGAAGATAACAGTGTAGAGAGCATCACCTATATGGTGAGCCCGCAATACAAGATTGAGTACAGTGACGAGAAGGTGACGGTGACGTTGACGGGACTCGGGAAGTTGGACCACATGAGAGTTAGTCTTTGAGGG
>CAIOJL010000192.1 GCA_903858595.1 uncultured Spartobacteria bacterium
CGGTAAAGCGCCCCGGCACCTTCGACTGACCCATCGTTCGACATCGTGCCGATCCAGAATCGTCCTGCCGGGTCCATCTTCCCGTCGTTGCAGCGGTTTCCACTAATATGCGTTTCCACTCCAACGATTTCACGAATCTCCCCGGTTATAAGATCAACCGAGGCGAGGCGCTTGGCAAAGGCCATAAGGTGGCGACCGATCTGTTCTGGAACGACCGCACAGACCGGTTCCTCAAATCGGTGACTGACAACCTGACTGGTGACAGGATCGAACACGTTGACTTGACAGTCTACCATGTCTACCCAGAGCAGGCGGCGTAGGTCAGTATCCCAGCTGGGGGCTTCTCCGTGGTTGCTGCGGGTATCCGCGACGAGAATGGCTGTGTTGGTGGTCACGAGGAGAGGAAGATCGGGGCATCAATCGAACGCAATGTCGGGGTGACTGGGTGGAATTCCTGCGCTAAGATCGGCGTTTGCCAACGGCTGAGGATCATCATCGGAAACGCGTGCCCTGTTACTGACTGGCAATGGCACTGGAAACATAGGGTTCGCGGCTGACCAGAAGGCTCGTCATGCCGAGATCCGCAAAAATATTCGCGCCGGTGATGCAAGAGGAGTCGTTGCTGAGAAGGAAAACGCAGCACCTGGAGATTTCTTCCGCGGTGATCAGGCGGCCACCGGGGATGTTGGCGTTCCAGTAGTCGATGCATTCTTTTTCGCTCGGGGCCGCGGCGACGATATCCTTCCATATTTCCGTCTCGCAGAGACCGGGAGAGAGGATGTTGACGCGGATGCCGAGGGGGGCGAGTTCGACGGCGGCCGCTTTGCTGAAGCCTACCATACCGTGTTTGGCTGCATCGTAGGGCGCGGCTCCCGCGAGGGATGCGTGGGTGTGGACGCTGGCAATCTGGACAATGGAACCGCCCCTACCCTGATGGGCCATGCGGCGCGCACAGAGCTGTGTGAGGAGAAACGACCCGGTCAGATCGACATCGAGCACACGGCGCCATTCGGCAGGATCGATTTCCAGGAAGGGCTTGACGTAATTGACGCCCGCGTTGTTGATCAAGCCGTCGATTCTTCCAAAGCGCTCCACCGTCCGCGCGACCAGGGCATCAAGCTGCTCGGGACAGCTCATGTCCGTCGGAACGGTTTCAACCTCGCCTCCGGACTGAAGGATACGCTCCGCCACGGCTTCAAGCTGAGGCTTGGAGCGTGCGGCGAGAACCACGTTGGCACCCTCGCGGGAGCATGTTTCGGCCATAGAGACGCCGAGTCCCTTGCTGGCTCCGGTGATGATGATGACTTTTTGTTGGAGTTTCATGTTTCTGGGTAGGCTATTTGCTAATGTATCTTACTTTCCAAGCGGTGTACCTTTCCTCCGATAAGAGGAAGGCACGAAGGATACACGTCTCCTCGTATGACTGCGGACAGGTCCCGCAGACCAGTTGAGGGGAGCGGTGCTCCATCTCTCCAAACAAGCCGAACTTACCGCCGTCATTGAAAAACTGGAGCGCGTCGCCCTGGGTTCCGGGATGGCTCAAGGGAGCGTCGCAATACAGCAGGGCTGGATGCAGCGGAAAACTGTATTCGAGTACAAGCCGGTCGTTTCCAGCCGGCCGGACATAGGCTGCGCGGCCGGCGCAGGTCTCCGGGGTAAGCCCGACTTTGAACACGGCGGGGCCCCCGACCCTCAAGTCGAACACACCCTGCTCGGACAGATACTCTTCGGGGGGACACGGGTCGAAATAATCGCGTGGGTGCGGGACACCAATCGTTGGAACAAGCATGCGTCCTCCGCAGGGGACTTGGAGGATCGACCAGAGGTCCACGGGCTGCCCAAGCGTGCCGTCGAGGATCTCCAGAGTAGTGGTCACCCCCAATCCTATCCCGCATGTTTCCCAGCTTAGCAGCTCCCCCGACAATAAATCAAACCGGCGGCGTATCGCCAGATCAAGAAATCTATTGGAGTGCGGACTGACCAACTTGATCGCCAATGAAGCCGTGCAGGTGCCTTCACCAGAATCTGTGAGTGTCCAGTCGTCAGGATCAAGTCCTGAGGGAACCTGGTATTGCTCGAAATCCACCTTGTCGGTCTGTTTCCAAAACCATTCCGACTCCGGTCCGATCCAAAGCCTGCCTCCGCCGAGATTCCATCCGGCGGCTGCTTCCTGAGGCGACCAGAGTGCCTCATGGCCACCCGCCTCGATGCCGAGCACACGTCCGCGCTCTGGCAGGATACGGATGCTGCCGGCTTCGGTGCTCCAAATGAGGGTGGATTTCACGGTTTCTGAGTGTATACGCTTCTGCGTTGTCATGGCTCAGGAACCGAGCAAAGCATCCTCGCCCGGGTCAAGAAGTTGGATGATATGCCGGACTTGGAACGGCCGTTCCACAAGACTGTTTGCGGAGTTCCATTGCATCATGCAGACGTGGTTGGAGGTGGCAAGAATAACAGGCTCACCCTCGGCGTCGTTCAGGAAGGCGGATTTCTTGGCGAGGATTTCACGGGCGTTTTCCGGTTTCTGAATATTGTAAATGCCACCCGATCCGCAACAGTCCTTGGCGCACGGGGCAAGCTGCCATTCGTAGCCGGTTGCATCCAGGACGGAGGGGGGGATCCCGTCGACCTTTTGCCCGTGGATCAGATGGCAGGGCAGGTCGACGTAGACACGGGCCTTTCCCCGGGAAGTGCTCCGGGGCTTGATCCCCATCTCGCCAAGAAACTGCAGCACGTCGCGCACCGGAGGGGTGCCGTTCATCGTTTTTGCGAGCGCGTATCCGCAACCGGATGAATTGCTCACAACACAGTCGATATTACTTACCCTGAAGGCCTCACGGTTCCTTGCATGCAGTGTCTCGGCGTTCCCCAGACCAGTGTGCTCATGCAGCGCTCCGCAGCATCCCTGATCTTGGGGAACGATCACCTGCACGTTGTTCTCAATCAGCACGCGGACCGTCGCGAAGTTAATTTCGCGGAACATCGCCTCCATGAGGCAGCCCGTGAGAAGGGCGACCCGGGGGCCGGACGGCTTTCTCAGGAGGGAGAGTCGATGCGCGTAGGCGGCCGTTGATTCGAGAACCGCGGGTCGACCGGGAAAGAAGAACCGATGAGGTAAAAGCCCGAGGTTCCGCAGAATCCGGGCCGGCGCCAGGGCAAGATTGAACAATCCGGGATGCCTGACCGCCGCCGCGGAAACCCTCAGTTCGAATTTTGGCCGAAACCTCCCCGAAGCAACATGCATGTGACGCGTTTTTTCAAAGATCTCTCCGTACGGAACCGACGACGGACACGCGGTTTCACAGGCGAGACAGCCCACGCATTCAGAGGTGTAGAAATCGGTCTCCGGATCCGCTCCCAATTTGCCAGCCGACTCTTCCCTCCAGATCCTAAGACGACCGCGGGGCGAATTATTCTCGTCACCGGTGAGCTTGTAGGTGGGGCAGACTTCCAGGCATAATCCGCAGTGCACACAGGCGGAAAGCGGATCCGCGCCCGCAGTGGAGAGTGGACGATTCAGGGTAGGTTCCATTCTTTTTTCAGTTTGCCGATCCATTCTGTCTCGGGCGAGTCGGGGTTGACGGGCATCACATGGCGGCTGCTCCAGTCGCCGCCGACGGCATGCAGGCCCGGTTCCAGCGCCTGCGCGATCCGGCAGATCGAATCCGGGTTCTGCCCAGGCAGGAACACATGAACCACGCCGCAGTAACAGAGCCCCACGCACTTTGCGCCATACTCCCCGGACAGGAGCTGAACGATATCGGGTAGAACCTCGGGCGAGGTCTTGATGACAAGGTCGGGGCAGCCGTCCATCGGCAGGCCAGGCGATTGATCAAGCGAAAGGCCGTGCCGAGCTGCAATTCCGGAGAGAAAACCTAGGTAGGCATCGCATTCCTCTGCCGGGCAATTCACAGCGACCCGAAGCAGGGAGCTGAATTCCCCCCCCTCGAGCACATCCACGGAGTCAAACCAATGGATCCAAGAAGTCCGCAGGATTCCGGCAGCCGCCTCGCGGAGCAACACCGGATCGCCGCGCAGGAAAAATGTCTGCGACTCTTCGCAGGCGGGGCGCAGCCGCAGCACATAGTCCACAGGACGCCCGTAACGGCCGACTGTTCCCAGCAGAAACCGGAGCAGATCATATCCCGTCGTCGACTTGACGACGCGCTCGCCAATCCGCACCCTGCGTCCGTCGGGTAATTCCCAGTTCATCCCGGTGATGTTGTCACAGTAGGGGCCGAAACGGGATGATGCCGGTGCAAAAGGACTGGCCGCCACCTGATCACAGAGCGGGGCCCCGCGATCGTGCAACAAGGGGAACCTCAGTCCATGCAGCCCGGCCAGCCTTTCGATCTCCGCCTCATCGCTTCCGGCTGGCAGGCAGAGCACGCCGTCGGTGGCATCGATGAAAGGTTCGAAGAGCCTTTCTTCAGTGAGTACGCTCATGGAACAAACCTCCTCTCCGGGAAGACTTTCAGCGGATTGAACGCATGGCTTGGGTTGAAGATCATCGGCACGCTTAGCTGGAGGCGCAGGGCTTCGGGACCAAACACCATCCCCATGTAATCGCACTTGTCGTTTCCGATGCCGTGCTCGCCGGAAAGCGTCCCTCCCACCGCGATGACCTGCTTCATGAGCTTCTTACTAATGACCTCGATCTTTTCCAACTCCTCCGGCTTGCCCGAGTCGAACACAAAATTCGGATGAAGGTTCCCATCCCCCGCGTGCATCACTGTCACCACCGGAAGACCGGCCCTGTCGGACTCGTCGTAAATCAATCGGAGAATCTCCGCCAGCGCCCGCTTTGGAATCACGGCATCCTGCACGACATAATCCGGGCTCATTTGGCCCAGCAGACCCCCAATGGCCTTACGTGCTCGGAAGAGATTCTTCCGATCCTCTGGGTTGTCTCCGAATTGAACGTCCGTCGAACCCGCTGATCGCAGGACTTCCGCAACCGATTCAGCCCGGAGATCGACAAGATCGGCCGGTCCATCAATCTCAGTCACGATCATGAAACGGTTCTCCGGCAGGCCCATCGCCATAGGACTACTCTCCACCAGAGCCACCGCCCGCGGATCCATCAACTCAATAGCCACCGGGAAAGCCGGATGTCGCACGAGACCGTGAACCGCCCTCTCGGTGGCCTCAAGGGAGGCATAGGTAGCACTGAAGGTCCATGCCTTTTCCGCCCGGGGCGTCAGCCGCAACCAGAATCGTGTGAAGGCTCCCAGCGTCCCTTCGGAACCAACCATGAGCTTTTTCCAGTCCTCCCTCCAGCGTCCACGCCCTCCGGCTGGCCCCCCGAAGCAGTGCAGGGTTCCGTCCGGAAGGACGACCTCCACCCCGAGTACGTAATTTCCGGTTACTCCGTAGCGAAAACAATGGGCTCCCCCGGCGTTGGAAGCAACATTGCCGCCGATCGTGCAGACCTGCCCGCTCGACGGATCGGGAGGATAACAGAGACCGTAAGGCGCTAGTGCCTGATCCAGTTGATCCAGATTTACGCCGCACTCGACCTCACACCAGAATCCCTCCGGGCAAATCCGACGAATCGCACGCAGCCTAGAAGTGTGAATCACGACGCCGCCCTGAGCGGCCACAGGTCCGCCCGACAGAGAAGTGCCTGCCCCGCGCATGCAGATCGGGATCCCTTTCAATGCCAAGATCACTTTTATCAACTCCTCTGCATCCGCCGGGATCACCACGGCATCCGGAAGGAATGACTTGTAACCTAACCCGTCCGAAGCATAACCCGTAAGCTGCGCGGGGGAAGTCAACACACGCGAATGAGGCACAGTGCGGCGGAGATGTTTCCGCAGATACTGGGAAGAAGGGATCACGGCGACGGATTATCGGGAAAGGGGCAGTAAGCTTTAATGTGTATCATGGCCCACGGGGCGTGGCGGGACAAGTAAATGACGCAAACGACCTTAAGGTTTTGAGTAAAGCATACTACGGATCGGAAGGTTGGAGGTTTGACCCCTCATGGATGCGTCATCTTTTTGTAAAGATCTAGGGCAGATCGAGGGAATTTTACCCCGGATTGTTGTGCCATCAGTGCCAAAAAAATCTGGGCTGACCGTCATTTGATCCTCTGTCTGACCAGCCTGGACAGCAAAACGCTAAAAAGAACCGGCCCAAAGTAAGAATGCTGAAGGGGGACAGCAACCTAACATCCCCTTCTTCCAGAGATCCTGCTTGATCAGTTCTTCCACGTACCGCGAGAGGGTTTGCTTTGCCTCCTTGGCACAACTCTTGGCTGCCTCCTTGATTTTGGGATCAATGCGGAAGGTAATAACGATTTTCTGCGTCCTCTCCTTCATGGGATAAACGATACATCCGGCAATACAGGTGCTCTACCCGTGAAAATGCTTAGATCCGCAATTGCCCAACGGGCTGTTTCTCCAAAAACCTGTCATCAAAAACTGTGAGGAGGGAACGCCTCGCTCCCTAGTTGTGAAGTTTCAGAAGGTTGTTCATGTGAAGGAGCGTGGGGATACTTGGGTTGATAAAGATCCAAAACACCCCACAAGCGTCCAGTTATAAGTCCCACAGCGTCGACTGGTTATTCTTGTTGGTCATATAAGACTTGAAGTCGACTTATGTAAGTAGTTCATGGATAGGCACCTTCTCAAAGGGAAGAACGCTCAAAAGCTAGCAGTAACGGA
>CAIOJL010000193.1 GCA_903858595.1 uncultured Spartobacteria bacterium
AACCCGAGGAATCTTTACAAGGAACCTTGTGGTGGAAAAAAGGGCTCAACTCAGCGTTTCGCTGGAGGGAGTTCCCTCGCCATTGGGGGCGGCATTGAGGCGTCTTGGGACAATTGCCAATCCTATCTTTTACGAAAAGCAGCGTCTGCGCTTCCCTACATTCAACATCCCACGATTCATATTTTGTGGTGAAGAGCATAAAAACCGCCTGATTCTTCCACGAGGCACATTACCTGAAATCGAGAAGTTGATCCTGAAGGCAGGAGGGAACCTCGTCGTGAACGATTTACTCCCCTCTGCCACCCCGCTTCACGTCCAGTTTCATGGCGTACTTACTCCGGTGCAGGAGAGAGCAGTCGATATCATGATGAATTATGACAACGGCATCCTTGTCGCGCCCCCGGGAGCTGGAAAGACAGTCATGGCCTGTGCTGCAATTGTTCGAAGAGGCATTCCTACATTGATTCTTGTTCACAGGAAGCCACTCATGGATCAGTGGAGTGCTCGGCTTCAGCAATTTCTAGGCCTCTTGAAGAAGGATATTCATATTATCGGGAAGGCACGTTATCGGGATGCAGCCGTTGCGATCGGAATGTTTCAGACTCTTGCCAAGGCAGATTCTCCTGCCCTGCTGATGGAAAAATATGGGCAAGTGATTGTTGATGAATGCCACCATATTCCTGCAACTTCGTTTGAGGCAGCGATGAAACAATGTACGGCTCGTCATCTGCTCGGACTTACAGCTACTCCAATAAGAAAAGATGGCCTTCAAAAAATCCTCTATCTTCAGTGTGGTCCTATTCGGCACAAGATTGCAGACACTCATGCGAGCAATACCACCAGAAGAGTCATTGTTCGGGAAATCTCTACATCCTTTCCAACTGATACAGAACGTCAGCCAATCCATGAAATATGGAAGTTTTTAATAGAGTCAGAGGAGCGGAATCGCCTGATTGCATCGGATATCGTGGCGGCTTACCAGGAAGGCAGATATTTGGCGGTTCTAAGTGATCGTAAAGAACACCTCAATCGTCTCGAATCAGTCACTCGGGGAATATTGCCCGAGGAGGCCATCTTTCGTATTGATGGTTCCACAGGGCGGAAGCAACGGATGATTTTAATCCAAAAGTTGACTGTGAGAGCTACTTCTAAAACCCCTTTTGTTCTATTTTCCACCGCCTCATTGATCGGAGAGGGCTTCGATCTGCCTTGCCTCGACACGATGGTGCTGGCCATGCCGCTCTCGTTCAAAGGCCGGCTTACCCAATACGCCGGTCGCCTGCATCGCTTCGCGGCCGGCAAGGGAGATGTTCGAATCCATGATTACATCGAAACGAATCACCCGATGATGATGCATATGTACCGCAAACGAATGGTCGCTTACCGGGAAATGGGATATGTGGTTCAGGGGTTAGGGGATGCTTTTGTCATGTAGGAGTAGAGCATGCGCCGACTACAAATAGGCTCGTTCAGCTGTCCATATATGGATGCCGCGATACCCTGTGGTTGATTGATGCTCATAATGCCCCGTTGGATCTTACAGGATCTTTCTTTTGAAATTGCTCCCAATTGGGAGCAACATGTTCGAACCCTGTATCGCGCACCACTTCAGTCTCAGCCCCAATTACTCTTTCAGGCTGATAAATAAAGGCTCCACGGGCGATAAGCTCGATCCCCTCCGAAGCGCCAGAAAGCGCCCCGCTGGCCAAAACTTTGTTACCTTTTGTTACCTTTTTCCGGCTCGTGACGCCAACCGGCGCTAGCTGTCGCTCTACCCACAATCTCTTGAGTCGCCATTGAACGTCTTGGGCGGCTTCAAAAAACCGCTCTTGGTGCAGAAATCTCCGCGTCGTTTCCAGCGACGGTATTTTTAGGGGTCGAAAAGTTGCTCCCAATCGGGAGCACCAGGGTCGTTTTTTTCGTTCAAGGTGCGCGGGATGAACACACCCCAAACACCCGAAAACGACATCCAAAACGCCGATACACGGCACCCCGTCGACCACATCGAACCCCTCCCGGAGGGAGGGGACGATAGCATCGAGAGGATCTGTGAAGTCCTAGGCAGAACCTTCGAGTGGGTCGCCGAGGCGGACGAGCCTTCCGAGAAAGGCCTCCGTGCCGCCGTGGTGCTCTACTGCGTCCGTTCTGACCTCATTGGCAGGGAAAGCCTCGAAGACCTCGCCTTCTCGCTCCATTACACCGAGAGCGAGGTTGAGGAGCTCGTCATGAACTTCTGCCACGCGATCAACTGGCGGTAGCCGGATCCCCTTGCATTGCACTCGACCACCAAGGTTCACCCGGCTCCCGAGCAGTTCTATCCCCTGATACTGGAGGATTACTTCTTCAGTCTGGTGGACCGTGGGGTTCCCGCCGGGGAGACCCCGCTCTTCACCGGCAACATTGAGGGAGAAGACCTCACGTCTGCTGTGGGGCGCCGCTTCGGTCTCTCCAAACACCAAGCCATCCTCCACCTGGTCCACGCCCGAGAGGAGGTGGACCTGTGAGCAAGGACATCTACGAGATCATCACGGCTCGGTTCATCGACCAGCTCAAGAAAGGGACCGTCCCTTGGCAGAAGCCATGGATGGGAGTCCAGAATATCGTCTCCAAGAAACCCTACCGTGGGATCAATGCCCTCATCCTGGGAGGCAGTGACTTTCAGTCCCCCTACTGGCTGACCTTCAAGCAGGCCCACGACCTTGGAGGAAAGGTCAAGAAAGGTGAGAAAGCCACCCCGGTCATCTACTACAAGCTCTTCGAGAAGCGAGATGACCATGGGAACCTGGTCCTCGGAAGCAATGGTCGCCCCACCCGGATACCCTTCATCCGCTGGAGCAATGCCTTCAACTTCGACCAGACCGAGGGGATAACCCCACCTGCCCAGACCGAGAGCGTCGGGCAGAACCCCCTCCATCCGCTCGAAAAGGCAGCCAAGATCGTCGAGGAGGCCAAGACCTGCCCCATCTACCACACAGGATTTGCGGCGGTCTATTCACCCGGAGAGGACGTGATCCGGATGCCGGCCCAGAAAACCTTCCGGAGCCCCGAGGCCTACTACCAGACCCTCTTTCATGAGATGACCCATTCTACGGGTCACGCCTCCCGGCTAGACCGGGAGGGAGTCACCCTGCCGATCAAGTTCGGGTCAGAGCGCTACTCCAAGGAGGAGTTAATCGCCGAACTTGGGGCCTCGTTTCTCTCCAACGAGGCCGGGATTCTGAACCAGGTCCAGTTCGACAATTCTGCCGCCTACCTCGGCTCGTGGATCGAAAAGTTCGAGAGCGATCCCAAGATGATCTTCACAGCTTCTTCACAGGCCCAGAGGAGCACCGATTTCATCCTCGGGATCGAGCAGAAGGAGTCCCTGGGCGAATCCCAGTCCCCAGCAGGTCTCGCCACCCCCAAGGAGGAACCAGCCCTCGCCCAAAAGATTCTCGGCCAGACACCGCCAACTAGAGGCATCCACCTATGACCTTCCGACCCGTGTATCCACACCTCCGGCACGCTCATTGGCCGGAGTCAGCCGCTGCGCTTTCGGCCCTGGGTTTCGCCAAGGCTTTCACCCGGTGCCTGCCTCCTCCGTCCAATCAGCTCACCCGGCACAAAGACCAGCTTTCAACCCGCCCATTACCGGGAGTCTCCAGCTACGCTTTCGACATCCCGGCAATCGGCTCCTTATCCCCTGCCAATCCATTCGATTGGACACCTGGGAGAACCCGAAAACTGACCCGCTCAGTAGGCACATTTCCCGGTTCAAGTGTAACAGAGCAAAGTGATTTTTCCGGGAAAAATCACAGC
>CAIOJL010000194.1 GCA_903858595.1 uncultured Spartobacteria bacterium
CGCTCGATCTCACCAGCTTTAGGATCACGGGTCAGTTGTTGGCGAATAATCTCCATGGCTCGGATACTTGGTAATCCCTCTGCACGGCATGCATTGGCGGCTTCGAGGCACCAGATATTTCGTCCCTGCCCAGGTGCAGGGCACGGGGGGAAGCCTTGGAATGGTTGTGGCGTCTTCATTTGCGGGCACATTTTCTGATGAATGAGTCGAGATCCGACTGGCGGATCCGAATACAGCGCCCTGATATTCTTAGGTGGCCGAGGGATCCGTTGCGGCACTTCTCCCAAACAGTACGCTTGGAAAGGCGCAGCTTTGGGGCCGCTTCTGCCGGTGTAAACAGGTCTATTGGAGGATTGTATATTTTCATAGTTCATCGAAGATACTCGCAATGGCGGCAGGCGCAAGATATTTTGTTCATTCTTACTGGACATTTTCGCTTTACATTCAGCACTTACTGTGTAAATATCATCCCATGATCAGCCTTAAAAAAACCACGGTTGCAGTAATTCGCGAGATTCTTGGTTCACCGACCGGTTCAGAACAGGTTTTCTCAAAGATCACCGGACTCTCCATATCAACCATTAAAAAAATCTCCGCAGGAAACTATCCGATCACGCCCAAAAGCGCCTTGGCAATATCGGAAGCCATAGGCGTCAGCGGAGACTGGATTAACCGAAATGATCCCAATATCCCGCCGTTGGAAAGGGATAACAGGACTCCCTACACGCGAGATTCCTACGATCGTTGGTTAAAAAAGAAGGGAACTCAGATCGGACCCAGTGACAATCTCGGCGTTGCCCAGGATCTCATCGAAATAATCGAATGCTTCCTGATTTCAGTAATCAAAAGAAATGGGAGTTCCGCTCGGAATGATCTATGGGAATTTGCCCGACTGATGGAAGGGAAGTATGGCCCATCAATCCACGGCGGCATTTCTCACGAATCCATTAGCGGCGTTTTGTCCCAAATGGCGCGAGTATCCAAATGGCGCAACCACAAGCCAGATGCCAACGAATCCATGGATGAAAAGGAGTATATTTTTCCTGAAGATTCGTGAAGAACTTGGCGTAACTCCAGACAACTTCATGCAAGTGCTGGTTTTTTACCTATCGCCCGCAGAGGCAGTATTTATCAGCTCAAAAGAGGCATTCGGCCTCCGAGGAAAGTGGAGCGGGTGAAGGGAATCGAACCCTCGTCTCGGGCTTGGGAAGCCCGCATTCTACCATTGAACCACACCCGCGTATAAATTAGTCCCAGGAATTGATGAGGACGTTTGTATTGCCAACTTTTGGCGTCGACCAGACGCCGATGTGCTTGGTTATCGTCGCAGTATTATTGCTTGAAGCCGCATTCGTAGGCACCGTGATTTGATTCACGTAGTTCGTATCCAAGGCGACCGAATACACATTAGATGAGCTGAAGGGATCGCAAAAAGCACCACTGGTATTAGTCCCTCCTTTTCCGGATGCCCATGCACGGATATCAAGAAAGGAAATTGCTCTGGAATTATTGATCGCGTCTTTAGCAGTAAGAATCGCTACAAGCGCGGAGCCGACATTGCCTGACGAGTTGCTAGGTAGGCATCCGTATTCCGTCTCGTAAGCGGTAATGGCTGTGGCAATTTGCACAGCCTGATTCTTAGCGGTGGTTTTCTTGGCTGAATTGAGGGCCGATTGTGCCGCCGGGAAAAGGAGTCCCATCAGGATCGCGATGATGGCGATCACCACGAGCAGTTCGATCAGCGTGAAGGCGGAGGCCCTTGTGCGGGATTTTGTGGTAGCGGCCCGGAGAAAGTTCATATCAATACTTTCTGCCGACTCTCCTTCCGTACAAGCATTTTCTTGTTTGCTCCGTGAAGAAAGCATCAGATGGTGACGCGTGCCCAAGAACAGCCCACGCAGCCCCAAAAAAGCGAATCCTTCACAACCTTCCGTCAAACCCTCACTCGGCAAGCCTCGTAGTGAACGACCGGCCATGCCCCGACAGGAAAAGGCCCGAGCCGAGCAGGGATCCACGCGCCAGCGTTCCGGTGAAAAACCCAGGAAGTCTGGCAAGCCTATGAAGCAGGACGGAGCCAAGCGGCCACCATCATCCCGTTCATCTCAAAGAGGGGAGAGCTTGAACGAGCGTCTTGTCGACGATCTGATCAGCCTCCTAGAAGGGGAGGGAGAGCCTCTTCAGGCTCTGAAAATTGCGAGCGCTCTCCGGATGCATCGCGACGATCTCCCCCTTTTCGACCACACCCTGGCCGTTCTGGAGAGGGAGGGTCGTATCGTCCGTGTGCGCCAGAATCACTACATCCTGCCAGAGACCGCCGATCTCTTCACAGGCAAGCTCCAGATCCATGCTGGCGGATCCGGCCATGTCCTCGCAGATCAGGAAGGCGGCAAGGACCTCTTCATCTCCTCGGATAATCTCAGCACCGCGCTGAATGGCGACCGCGTCGTGGCCCGCCTTATTCAGGAACCCCGCTATCATGGCCGCCCACGCCGCGACGGACGCCAGGAAGGCCGCATCATCCGTGTCGTCGAGAGGGTCGGAGCTCCCATCGTCGGCACGCTGCAGAAGACGGCGAATTTCTACCATGTCGTCGCCGATGACCCGCGCTTTCCCCGCACTCTCTATGTCCCCACTCCCGAGGGGGCGAAAGTTGGTGAGAAAGTGGTCGCTCAGCTCGACCGCTGGGAGAACAGCCAGAGCAACCCCGAGGGACACGTCGTCGAGGTGCTCGGGGCCGCCGACGCGCCGGGCGTCGACATGCTCTCGGTCATCCATAAGCACGGCCTGCCCCGCGAATTCCCCGCCCCTGTCAGCATTGAGGCGGAAAAGTTCGGGAGCGCCATCACGGCTCGCGATCTCGAGGGCCGTGAGGACCTTCGTAACCGCAGCATCATCACGATCGATCCGGACACAGCCCGTGATTTCGATGACGCCATCGAAGTCCAGCCCACTGATAACGGCTGGGATGTGGCCGTCCACATCGCCGACGTCTCCCATTATGTGAAGCACGGCACCGGCCTCGACAAGGAGGCCCGCACGCGGGGCAACAGCGTCTATATGGCAGACCGGGTCATCCCAATGCTTCCGGAAAATCTCTCCAACGGACTCTGTAGCCTTCGCCCCGACGAGGACCGCCTCGCCTTCAGTGTCTTCGCGCATATCAACGGGGACGGCAGTGTGGGCAAGGTCCGCTTCGGACGCTCGGTCATCCGGAGCTGCGCGCGCCTCACCTACCGGCAGGCGCTTACCTTGCTCGAATCCCCCCCGACTGACGAAGTGAGCCGCCGTGTCCATGCGGCGTGGGACTGCTCCTCCACACTCCGGAAGAAGCGCTTTGCCGCCGGCGCCCTCGACCTCGAGATGCCCGAGGTGAAGGTCTGGCTGGATAAGGCGGGCCATCCCGTGAAGCTCGAACTTGTCGAGAACGATATCTCCCACCAGCTCATCGAGGAGCTCATGCTACTGGCCAACGAGCAGGTCGCGCGCCATCTCAAGAACAAGCGCCAGCCGAACATCTACCGCATCCACGAGAAACCCGAGCCCGAAAAGCTCGACGAGTACCGTGAGCTAGCCGCCACCTACGGCGTGAAGGCGGGCGATCTGAGCAACAGGGCCGAGCTACAAAAGCTGCTCGATGGTCTGAAAGGGAAGCCTTACGCCAGCGCCCTAAAGATCGGTCTGCTCAAGAGTCTCAAGCGCGCACGCTACTCGCCCGATCCTCTGGGTCATTTTGGCCTCTCGAAGTCGGACTATAGCCACTTCACCAGCCCCATCCGCCGCTACGCCGATTTACTCACCCACCGCTCGCTCGCCCGCGACCTCGACCCAAAGCAGCACGGTCCCCTCTCCACCGATCTCGGCCCAGTCAGCGAGCACCTCTCCACGACCGAGCGCACCGCCGCCGACGCCGAGAAGGAATCGGTTCGGCTCAAGAAGCTGGAGTACTTCAGCAAGCTAGCCGAGGCGGCCACCGAGGGAGGCGTCGCCCCCTCCTTCGATGCCAGGGTAATCGAGGCCCGCAACTACGGCCTGCTGGTCGAGCTGCCCGAGGCGATGATGACGGGCCTCGTGCCCGTCTCCTCGATGGACGACGATTTCTACATCTTCGACGGGCCCCGCTCCCGCCTTGTCGGGAAGAATTCTCGAAAAATCCTCAAGGCTGGAGACGAATTCCGCGTCCAGGTAGCCCGCGTCGATAACTTCAAACAGCAGATCGACTTCAAGATCGCCAAGGAGCCCCGTGCAGGCAAAGCCGCGAAGTCCCAAGCACAACAACGACCCCATGGCGGCAAAGCCGACTTTATGGAAGGGCTGAGCTGGTGACATTTTCCGAACGCAAAACACTTCTACTCACCTGCCTCTCTGTCTTAAACTGACCGGATCGTGAGCACCCAAACACACTACTCCCCCGCCCACCCCGTCTCCATTGCCCAGCTGGAGGAAATCTACCGCTCCCCATTCTTTGACCTGATCCAGCGCTCTCGCTCCGTCCAGCTCCAGAACTGGGACGAGGACAATGTCCAGCTCTGTACCCTGCTGAGCGTGAAGACCGGCGGCTGCAGTGAGGATTGTTCCTACTGCGCCCAGAGCTCCCGATACAATACCGGTGTGAAGGCCGGAAAGCTGATGGGCTGCGACGAGATCCTGCCCCTAGCCAAACAGGCCCGGGAAAGCGGCACGACCCGATTCTGCATGGGCGCCGCCTGGAAGGGGGTCAAGTCAGGCGACAGACGCTTCGAGTCGATGCTCGAGACTGTCCGCGAGGTCAGCAAACTCGGCATGGAGGTCTGCGTCACACTCGGTCAGATGGGAGATGAGGAAGCTCGCCAGCTCAAGGAAGCGGGAGTCACCGCCTACAATCACAATATCGACACCTCTCCGGAGTTCTACCCGCAGATCGTTACAAGCCATACCTTCGACGACCGGCTGAATACCATCTCCTCAGTCCAGAAGGCCGGCATGGCCGTCTGCTGCGGTGGCATCATCGGGATGGGCGAGACCGAGCGTGACCGCTTGCGGATGCTGGAGGTCCTCTGCGGATTCAATCCCCCGCCCGAGAGCGTGCCGATCAACTGCCTCATGTCGATGCCCGGCACGCCGCTGGAAGACCAGCCGGTTGTCGATGTCTTCGAGCTCGTGCGCCTGATCGCCACCACCCGCATCATGCTGCCTAAGGCCCGTATCCGACTCTCCGCCGGCCGTACCCGTCTTACCCGGGAGGGTCAGGCCCTCTGTTTCTTTGCCGGCGCGAACTCCGTTTTCTACGGTGACAAACTCTTGACGGCGGCCAACCCCGGAACCAATGAAGATCTTGACCTGCTCCGCGCCATCGACCTAGCTCCCATGGAGCAGGGAGTGCCTGCGGCAGTCTGAGACTTTGCGCCCGTAGCTCATCGGATAGAGCAGGGGTTTTCTAAACCCTTGGTAGCAGGTTCGATTCCTGCCGGGCGCACCACGATTGCCTCACCATGGACTCCCCAGCAAAATCACCTCGCATCCTGATCATCCGCCGGGACAATATCGGGGACTTGGTCTGCACAACGCCACTGATCCGCGCTCTCAGGACACAGCTTCCGACGGCCTACATCGCCGCACTCGTGACAAAATATAATTTGGCCGTGATGGCAGGGAATCCCGATATTGACGCGCTCTTCTTCTACACGAAGGCAAAGCATCTGGAGCATGGCGAGAGCCGCATCGGCATCTTCTGGAGCCGTCTAAAGACCATCTGGAAACTTCGCAAGCAACGCTTCGACTGGATTCTCCTGCCGGGCGGCCCTCAACGCAGCTCGCTCCGTTTCGCCAAATGGATCGGAGCCAAGCAGATTCTGGTCCGCGACGCGGAGGATGCGGCGGGCGGCGAGCACCATGTCGAGCAATGCTGCCACCAGCTTGTCCGTATGGGGTTGCAGTTCGCAGCCCCAGAGGCTCGCCTGACCCCTGATAAAGCCCGGGTGACAAAGCTCAAGACCTCGTTGCCCAAGGAGTGGAGCCGACATTCCGGCCCGGTGATCGTCCTGCACCTCAGCTCGCGGAAGGCCTCCCAACGCTGGCCTGTGGACCGCTTTGCCGAGCTGGCCCGTGCGCTTCATGAAAAACTGGATGCCAAATTTCTCCTGCTCTGGTCACCCGGCGTTGCCAATAATCCCCTCCATCCAGGCGATGATGAGAAGGCTCGTGATCTGATGATCTCCACGGTGGGTTTTCCAGTATATTCCCTTCCCACAGAGCGACTTGAGAACCTGATCGCTGCTCTCTCCCTTTGCGATGCCATGATCTGTAGCGATGGAGGCGCGATGCATCTGGCCGCCGCTCTCGGCAAACCGATGGTCTGCCTCTTCGGCGATTCCGATCCGGAACATTGGGGCCCCTGGAAGGTGCCTTGCGCGGTTCTGCATCCAGCCAGCCGCGAAGTGACGGATATCTCCGTGGAGGAAGTCGCTGCCGCTTTTCTGGATCTCAGTTAAAAGTCCTAGCGAGTACGCCCCGTCGGATTCATTCTCATCCCATGCTCGAGATCACGATTCTGGCCAGCGGCAGCAATGGCAACGCCGCACTGGTTCGGACAGAAACAGCCTCCTTCCTGGTCGATGCGGGCCTGAGCACCAAGGAGCTGACTCTCCGTTTGAGCTCTTGCGGCGTAGAACCGCGCGACCTCTGCGCGATCCTAGTGACCCACGAGCATGGCGATCACACCAAGGGACTCGCCCAGTGGTCCAAGAAGCATGCCACCCCGATCTATTGTAACCGCCAGACGGCGGCAGTTCTCCGGTACAAAGTCCTCGATTTCAACGGATGGAAGATCTTTGAAAGCGGCGCCGAGTTCGACTTGGAGGGCGCAACCGTGCGCTCTTTTCTCATACCGCACGATGCGGTAGAGCCCGTCGGCTTCGTGATCCGAGAGCGGACCCACTCCTTCGGCTTCCTCACCGACCTTGGTCATGCAACAACACTCGTTACCGAATCGCTGCGCGGGGTGGATGGTCTCCTGATCGAGGCGAACTACGATGAGCAACTCCTCGAAAAAGACACGAAGCGCCCTTGGTCAATCAAGCAACGCATCCAGTCACGCCACGGCCATCTCTCGAACACTGCGGCGGCAGAAACCGTCTCTGGCATTCGCCATGATGGTCTTGGCCATCTGCTGCTCGGTCACCTCAGCCGTGACTGCAACAGCGAGGCGTTGGCTCTCGGTGCCATGAACCGAATGCTAGGTTCGAGTTCAATCAACCTCTTTTGTGCACTTCAGGAGGGAGTCTCCCATCCCATTCGATTATCTTGAGGAGGCTCGTGATATCGACCGATAGCTGCCATGCGCTGCAGACGGAGTAGCTTGATACTACAAGTGAGCAAGTGACGCCAAGCCAAGAACCTCCGACTGGCAGGAGGAAGTAGAAATACCGAAAGTAGCCTCATAGAGGCGAGCGGCGCGGGAATGCCCGAGTTCAATCCCAAGCCTCTATAATTTCTTTCCGGAACAGCTACAGCACCCTCCACAACCAGGCTTCTTGCGCGCCCTTATCCACCGGATGACAAAAAACGCTGCGGATGCGACGACAAGACCGAGCGCGATGGCTGTTTGGATCTCCAGCGTCATAGGTTCAACATATCACAAATACCTTCTCGTTCTGTTCCTGAGTTCCTGAGTTCCAAATTAATTCTTCTGTCCCCCTAGTGAAAGCCAATCAAGCGCCCCCCTTGGTAGACTAGGAAGGAAAGTGCATAAGCCGTTCCCGTCATGTAGCAGAACTGAAAGAGGGGCCAGCGGAAGCTGTTCGTCTCGCGGCGCACAACCGCCAGCGTGCTGACGCACTGCATGGAGAAGACAAAGAAGATGAGGATGGAGAGGCATGTCAGCGGGGAGAAGACGGGCGTGCCGTCGGGCCGCTGCTGCTTACGCAGGGTCTCTCCCAGCATGTCCGGGGCATCGCCTTTCTTTCGCTCGACGTTGTAGACGACCGACATCGTACCGACGAAGACCTCACGGGCGGCCTGGGCGGCCACAAGACCAATGCCAATCTTCCAATCCATGCCGAGAGGAGCCAGCGCAGGCTCGAGGGTACGCCCGATATGACCGGCGAAGCTCTGCTGGAGCTGCTCTGTCTTACTGCGTTCATGGGGTTCCTGGGGCTCAGGCGTTCCCTCGGGGACATGCATCTTCGGAAAGCTGGCTAGGAACCAGAGAATAATCGAGATGCCGAGGATAACGGTGCCCGCACGCTTCAGGAAGATTCCCGCCCGCTGGCACATCTGCGAGACGATCTGATAAAGGGAGGGGAGCCGATAAGGGGGTAGTTCCATGAGGAAGAGGGGAGTCTGTCCTTTGAGGATCGTTTTCTTGAAGAGCCACGCAAAGAAGAGCGCGGCGACCGTGCCGAGCAAGTAGAGGCCCATCATGAGAGCACCCTTGGTCCAGACAGAACCTGTTCCGCTAGGCCAGAGAGCTGCGATCATTAGGGCGTAGACCGGAAGTCTTGCCGAGCAACTCATGAGAGGCGCGACGAGGATCGTGACCAAGCGATCCTTGGGATTCTCAATCGTGCGGGTCGACATGATCCCCGGAATCGCGCAGGCATAGGAGCTAAGAAGCGGGATGAACGACTTCCCGTGGAGGCCGACCTTGCTCATCACGCGATCCATGAGGAAGGCCGCGCGCGCCATGTAGCCGGTGTCCTCGAGCAGTCCAATAAAAAAGAAGAGTATCAGGATCTGTGGCAGGAAAATGACAACGCCACCCACGCCCGCCAGCACGCCGTCGGTGAGCAGATCCCTAAGATCTCCGGCCGGCATGATCCCCTGGACCCATTCCGAAAGCTTGTCGAATCCCACGTCGATCCAGTCCATCGGATACTGGGCGATCGTAAAGATCGAGACGAACATCAGGGTCATGGCTCCCAGGAAAAAAATCCAACCCCAGAGCCGATGAGTGAGCAGGTCGTCGAGTCGCTGTGTCAGCCGGTCACTCGCATCATGAGTTCCGCCTTGGGCAACATGGCAGAGCTGCTCGATCCCGTTGTAGCGCGCAGCCACCAGCTTCTCCTTCCATCCTTGCAACTCGCGGTCCAGCGTGGCACGTTCGGAAAGAACGACGCCCAGGGCCTCGCCGGCCCCCAGCTCCAGAGCCAGCCCGGGCATTTCGGAATCGGCGGCAGACACCAGAATCAAAGCCTTCATCCGGACCAGAGGATCGAGTGGATACCTAGGCTTCCGGTGATCGTGGGTTGCCTTTCCGGCCGTAGGCCATTGCGCAGCCACTGCATCCGTAGCCTTGGTAAGCTGAGAGGGTAGATGTGGCATCCAAGCACTGTGCGTCACCTCGGCGCGGCTGAGGACTAGGCGAAGGGCCAGAAGCGTCTCCTTCCGTGTTGCCTGCACGGGGATGACGGGGACGCCTAGCTCTGCGGAGAGCTGTTCGGCGCTGACCGGAGTGCCCTGGGCCTTGGCTACATCGATCATATTAAGGGCGATCACGGTAGGCAGACCGAGTTCGAGCACCTGGGTGATAAAGTAGAGGTTGCGCTCCAAATGCGAGGCGTCGATCACGCAGAGGATGCGGCTAGGTTGCGGTGTGTCCTGGCGGAGATCCATCAAGACGTCGCGTGTGATACGCTCGTCGGGGGCATGGGCGCCAAGGCTGTAGCTCCCCGGCAGATCGAGTAGCTCGATCTTCTCGCCATGCTGTCCGATGAACTGACCCGACTTCTTCTCCACGGTCACGCCGGGATAGTTGCCCACTTTTTGCCGGAGGCCGGTCAGGGCGTTAAAGAGCGTGGTCTTGCCGCTATTGGGATTGCCGACCACGGCATAGGACTTCGGTTGGCTGCTCACGGTCTCCCGGGTGTGGGAAAGAGGTGAGCCAGGAGCATTATGGGAAATCGAGAGGACGGTCTTCGTTTTGCTGCGTGCCACAACATGCGCAGGGATAACGACCGGCAGGGCGCTCCCACCAACCTCGCGATTCTGATCCACGAGATCACCCAGCACTTGGGCCGCGTCGTTGTTCCGGATGCTGAGTTCGAAACCTCGCAGGCGGAACTCCATCGGATCCCCTAGTGGAGCGCAGCGGACGAACGTAACCGTGGTCCCGATCAGCAGACCCATTTCCCTGAGACGCATCGCGAGCTGCTCGTCGGCGGGCAATTGTGTGATGACGGCCTGTTGGCCGGGCTTGAGTGAGGAAAGTGGGATCATAACCGCTGTCTCTTCCCTCCTCTGATAAGAGGAGATGGAGACGAGATTGAGACGCAGTATCAATTAGAAAAACGGCCAACGCTAGTTGATTCTCAAGTGCATTTTGATTTTCTACCGACTTCGGATGGCTTTCCCGGATGTGCTTTTATGCCGAGATCCCCTCGTCCCTTTCGCTCCCTTGAAGTTTTTACAGGTGCCTAGCAATCGGAGCATGTCGCAGCTTCCCTCGATCCGGAGCGCTTTCTGTGTGGGCGAGAAACCGAGCCTCCGCGTGATGCAGTTCTGCATGATGTCGATGTTCGGGTCCTCGAACTCCACGATCTTGCGGCAGTCGACGCAGATGAGATGATTGTGATGGGGGCTTTTGAGAAAGTTGGGATCGTAGAGTCGCTCCCCTCCACCGAGAGAGATCTCGCGCAGCATCCCGCTCTCCACGAGCAGGGAAATCGTCCGGTAGATGGTCGCGCGAGAGACGGCCCCGTCGCTCTTACGGAACTTCGGGATCAGGTCTTCTGGACGGAAGTGCTCGTGGTTGCGGAAGATGAACGTGACGAGCGCTTCGCGTTGCTTCGTGAAGCGGAGCCCCTTGGAGGCAAAGAAGGCCTGCGCCTGGCCAAGAATGGCTTTGAGGGATTTGGAGTCCATCGGGTGAAGATCTACGGAGTATATCGCTGGGCGATCGGGAGCCGCCGCCCCATGCCAAAGGCGCGGCCCGTGATCTTCAGACCGGGAGCAGATTGCTCGCGCTTGTATTCATTGCGATCGACCATGCCGGTGATGCGCCGCACCAGTTCCTGATCATACCCCCGCGCCACAATCTCATGAATGGGCAGATTCTCCTCCACATAGAGAGCGAGGATGGCATCGAGCAGATCGTAGGGGGGCAGGCTATCCTGATCGGTCTGATCCGGACGGAGTTCGGCGCTTGGTGGCTTCGTGATGGTCGCGGCGGGAATAATCTCCTTTCCCCTGTTAATCCAGCGCGCCAGATCGTAGACCAGCGTCTTGGGCAGGTCAGATATGACCGCCAGACCGCCGCACATATCGCCGTAGAGGGTGCAATAGCCCACGGCCAGCTCGCTCTTGTTCCCGGTGGTCAGTAAAAGGCTGCCAAATTTGTTGGAGAGAGCCATCATCGTGACCCCGCGCAGACGGGCCTGCAGATTCTCCTCGGTGGCATCCTCGGGCCGGTCTTCAAAGATTTCACTCAAGCCGGACTTCATCACTTCGTAGGAATTCGTGATTGGAATGTTAAGACACTTAATGCCAAGGGTTTCTGCCAGTATGAAGGCATCTTTTACGCTCCCTTCGGAGGAATAGGGGCCGGGCATGGCCGCGCCGGTGACATTTTCTTTTCCAAGAGCTTCCACGGCCAGGACGGCTGTCAGAGCGGAATCAATCCCGCCGCTCAATCCCAGAACTGCACTCTTGAATCCGCATTTGCGGAAATAATCACGAAGGCCTAGTACGAGCGCGCGGTAGAGCTCGCCCAATTGATCGCGGCCATCAGGGTGGAATGCATCCGTAGGTTCTTCGACAACAAGAAGTTGCTCACCGAATCCCAACATCTCTTGGACACGCTCGCCTCTGGCAGAGAAGGCCGACGAATGCCCGTCAAAGACCAGCTGATCATTCCCACCCACGGAGTTACAGTAATAGATGGGCAACCCAAATCGCTGGGCCTGAGCATGTAACATTTGAAGCCGAAGCATCGGCTTCCCGTATTGGTAGGGCGAGGCGCTCAGGTTGACCAGGATCTCGGCCCCAGCGTTCACCAGATCGGCAGGTGGATCGATGCGGTAGAGAGGTCCGGGTAAGAACTCCGAGGTCCAGAGATCCTCGCAGATCGTGATGCCGACTTTTTTCCCTGCAATCTCGATCGGCGCCGAGGCCTGACCCGGCTCAAAGTAGCGAGCCTCGTCGAAGACATCATAAGTGGGAAGCAGTCTCTTGTGGATGATAACGGGCTCGGCGCCTTTGCATAAAAGCGCGGCGGTGTTGTGGAACGGCTTCCCGTGGCCGCTCAGATTCCGATCAATGAATCCCACGAGGAGCGGCACCTCACCGATGGCCGTCTGGATCCCGGCAAGCGTTTCCAGATTCCGCTCAACGAACTCCCCGGCAAAAATCAAGTCTAGTGGAGGATAGCCCGTGATCGAAAGCTCGGGCGTCACCACCAGTTCGGCACTCTGGTCGACCAGCTCATGATAGGCAGCCAGAATCCGCGCGGAATTCCCGGCGAAATCACCGACTGTGGTATTGATCTGGGCGATGCCAACCTTCATGGATTCGACCCTACCAGAATCCCCACTGTCGTGTGGCACAAATGTAGAAACCCAGTCCCAGGTTGGCCATAGCATGGGCTGTGACACAGGCGGCGAGACTCTTCGTGCGGGTAGCCACAAGGTTGAACAGCACTCCGGTCAAGAAGGCGGCGGGCCAGTCCGCAGGGGAATGAACCAGGGTGAAGGCAACCGCCACCACCCAGAAACTGAAGCGGGAACTGCTCCCGAAGGGCAGCTTCGTGAAATCCTCATTCACCAGATAGCGCAGCAAAAAGCCGCGCCAGAACAGTTCTTCTACCAAGGGCACCACCAGCACAATCCGTGCAAATCGGGCTACTAGCATCCACGGGGTCAGGCCTGCAACGACTCCAGGGTCGAATCCATCCATCCGTCTTGGCTGATGGAAAAGCTCTTGCGGCGCGACCCAGAGACCCAGCACCAAAAGTCCGATTGCCGCACCGATCAGGAGCTTCCAATCTGTGGTTCCGCTGAAATCATAGTTCTTCCAAAACCAGAGCACTGCGGCGGGGCAGACAATGCTTTGGATCGGATAGATCCAGTACATCGGGTCAAGAACTACTCCACAGAATGAGGTGATCCCCAGCGCCTTGGCGGCAGAGACAGCGGCCAGACCGACCATGAAAAGCACAAAGGGGAGCGTATAAGCGAGCAGAGCGCGACTTGGCTTGAACATCCTTCTTGCATAACTGCTGTGATCGAGAGTTGGACGTTAGGAGTTGGAAGATAGGC
>CAIOJL010000195.1 GCA_903858595.1 uncultured Spartobacteria bacterium
CAGGGAGACCCTGAAGCGCTTGGCAATCTGATCCCGTGTCGCCTCATCCTTGTCATAGCTATCAAGTATCCGTTCTCGGAGATCCAAAGAGAGTGTTCTCATCCACCACCTCTATCACCTCACATCACAAACGGCTACACTATTGTTTAAGATGCTCTAGCGTATCATTCTGGGGTAGCCTTTATCGCAGATCCTTCCCTTGGCAGGATCATCCCGCCATCCCGAGTCTTGGTTTTCTTTAGCCTTTATAAACGTAAGTAACTCTTCCAGTTATCCCGCAAAAGAGGTGCCAGGGAATGGTATCCGCGTTTGCGGCGACTTCGGTGGCGGTGATTTCTGCGTTGCCTTGTTTACCCACTAGAACGGCCTCGTCACCGACTTTGATCCCTTTGATGGCTGAGACATCGACCATGATCTGGTCCATGGTGACACGCCCGAGGACGGGGCAGCGTTTGCCTTTGATAAGGACGGCGGCGTTTTTGCCCGAGAGATGTCTGGGATAACCATCCGCATAGCCGACCGGCAATACAGCGACCTTCATGGCCCTTGGTGTCCTGTAGGTGCTGCCGTAGCTGATTCCGTGCCCCTTGGGAAGATCATGGATAAAAGTCACAGAGGCTTTCCAGCTAAGGGCTGGCTTGAGCAGCTTTTGAAATTGGGGAACTGGAGAGACCCCGTAAAGAGCCAGTCCGACGCGCACCAGATCCTGGGCATGCTCAGGGAAGAGCATACTACCTGCGGAATTCAAAACATGGATTGGTACTTCGGGGGTGAACTCCCTGAGATATGAGAGGAGATTATCAAATTCCTTGAGCTGTTTTTGGGTAAGTTTCCGATTGCTGTCGGCCGAGGGGAGATGGGTCGAGATGCTGTGCAGTGATAGCGTCAGTTTCCGAATCTCACTCAGGATCGCAAAGGCCTGGTCGGGTTGGGCTCCGAGGCGCCCCATGCCGGTATCGATCTTGAAATGGATGAGAGCCTTCTTCTTGGCCGAAGCAGCATAGAGAACTGCCTCTTCCAAAGAGGAGATGGTGGGGATGAATCCGTGACGGCCGATCTCGGGATACTCCATAGGAAGGGCGGCGCTCAGGAGCAGAATAGGCTTCTTCTTCTCCGTGTCGCGAAGCTGGATGGCCTCTCCGAGTGAAGCTACGGCAAACACCTCGATGCCGGAGCTGAAGGTGGCGGCCACTTCGTTCAGGCCATGCCCGTAGCCGTTGGCCTTCACAACGGCCATGATCCCGGCTTTCCCGGCCATCTTCTGGACGGCTTTGAGATTATGCTTGAGAGCCGCATGATCGACCTCGACCCAGGTGCGCATTGGAAGGGACATCTTAAGAGTATGTCACAGGGATGGAGGGGAGTGGAATCAGAGTTTCACAGGAACTAGAGGAACCGGATCCATGATTCATAGGGATGAATGGGATGAAAGGGATGAACCAAGCAGCTGGGAAGCTGCGCGGTAGACTACCGAAGGTAGCCCTGAAAGGGCGACACGGATTGCCGGGGGCAATTGCCGTCAATGGGATTAAGGAGATATCAAAAAATACTGAATGATCCTGGCTCCCATCCCTTTTATCCCCTTTATCCCTGTGAGGCATGTCGGTTATCTTCACTCCATGAAAATCATTGTCACAGGAGGGGCCGGCTTCATCGGATCCCATGTGGTCCGCAGCCTCCTAGGGGAAGGAAATGAGGTGACGATCATCGATGATTTCAATGATTTCTACGATCCAGCGATCAAGCAGGCCAATGTCGCCTCTTTTCCCTCGTTCTCCTCTCCCGTGGAAGTCGCCGAGATCGATCTGCGGGACTGGGAAAGCGTCAGGGGCATCTTTGAAAAAGTTCGTCCCGATGCCGTGATCCATCTGGCGGCCCGCGCGGGTGTCCGGCCCTCAATCGCCGATCCGAAACTCTACATCGATACGAACATCACCGGCACCTTCCATGTGCTGGAGGCAGCGCGTCTCTCCGGTTGCCACAAGATCATCTTTGCCTCCAGTTCTTCGGTCTACGGTCTTGGAAAGATCGTGCCCTTCAGGGAGGACCTGCCGATCCTTCAAACACTCTCACCCTATGCGGCTACCAAGATCGCGGGGGAACAGCTTTGCGGCAACTATGTGAATCTTCACGGGATGAGAATTGCCTGTCTCAGATTTTTCACGGTTTACGGCCCGGGCCAGCGCCCTGATCTGGCGATCCACAGCTTCACCGATGCGATCGAGAATGGCCGTTCCATCCAGCAGTTCGGGGATGGTTCCACGCGCCGCGACTACACCTATATCGACGACATCGTCCAGGGGGTGCTCGGAGCTCTTTCCTATGTAGATGGGGAGGGGCCGCTTTTCGAAATCTTCAATCTCGGGGAAAACGAGACGACGACTCTTACGAAGCTCATCGCTTCCATTGAGAAGGCCCTCGGCAAGAAAGCCATCATCGAGCGCCTGCCCGAGCAGAAAGGGGACATGCCCCTGACCGCTGCCGACATCACCAAGGCGCGGACCTTGCTTGGCTATGCGCCGCACACGCCGATCCGGGAGGGGATTCCCAAGTTCGTGGCCTGGTACCGCGAACTCCACGCCACGGATAAAGCAAAGAACTTCGGAGCCTGATTATGGAATCGCTCGAACCCGTTGTGTTGCTGGGTGAGCTGATCAGGATCCAGAGCGTGAACCCCGAGGGGGATCCCGGAGTGAGTGATCCGGGAGAGGCGAGGATCGCCGTCTCCCTTGAGAAGCTGCTCCTGGATCTCGGTGCGAAGGTCAGCCTGCGGGAGGTTCTACCGGGGCGTCCCAATGTGGTGGCGCGTTTCCCTAGTGATCCAAGTGATGGCAAGAACAAGCCGCGTCTCTTGCTGGCGCCGCACATGGATACGGTCAGCATCGTCGGAATGACGATCAATCCCTTCAGCGGCGAAGTCCGTGACGAAAAAGTCTGGGGGCGCGGGGCCAGCGACACCAAGGGACCGATGGCAGCCATGCTCTCTGCCCTATCCCGAGTCCGAGCAGAAATTCCAAAACTAAGCCATGAGATCTGGTTTGCAGGTCTGGTCGGAGAGGAGTCAGGACAGCATGGAGCGAAGGCCCTAGCGAGTGAGGAGCAGTTTGATTTTGTGATCGCAGGGGAGCCGACCGACCTGAAGACGGTCCATGCCCACAAGGGATCTCTCTGGGTCACCCTCACGGCTCATGGGAAGGCTATCCATGCCTCAACACCCGAGCTGGGTGAGAATGCGATTTACAAGATGACTTCGGCTGTCGAGCGAATCAGAGAACTGGTCATTCCCGAGCTCTCCAAAGCCGAGCATCCGCTCCTGGGACGCTCCACGCTAAGCGTCGGGACTATCCGCGGGGGATCCAAGACGAACATTGTGCCTGATTATTGCGAGGCGACCCTCGACATCCGGATCATCCCCGGAACCGATCCACTCCAAATCATCAATCTGATCGAGAAGGTCGCTTATGGGGTTCAGGTGAATCACCAGGGATCCACGCCGCTTTTTACTGATCCTGCGCATCCTCTGATCCTGAAACTTTCCTCGCTGGGAGCAACGCCAACAGGTGCTCCCTGGTTCTGTGATGCAGCAGTTTTCGCTGCCAAGGGAATCCCCGCCGTGGCGCTCGGACCAGGCTCCATTGCCCAAGCACATACGGCGGATGAATTCATCTCCATTGCCGATCTAGAAGACGGCGCAGACTTTTTCGAGTCCTATCTTCGTTCTTTGTCAAGTGGAAGCAGGGGTACCAAAACGGATTGATTTTCTAAACTTCCCAAAGCTTTACACTCTTAAGCTAGATCCAAGCATCTCTGTTCCCGGGCGCTGATACTTGAAGCAGCCTAGAGGTGATTCGGAGGGGAAGTCCTTACCAAGGGCGATCGCCTTAAACTGGATGCCCATGGATCCGGGGTTGAGAAGTGTTTGCAGGACAGCAAGATCGCGTTTCGCCGCGTCACTCCGATCAGTGAAGTCTCCGAGTGAACGAAGCCACGGTTCTGCCGATCCCACGAGAAAGTGGTGCTGATCGCTGTAGCCGAGAATTTCAAAACCGACCTCACGTGACGATCGCGCAAGTGCCGTGAAATCGACCTGGGCTGTGATATCGCGAAGTCCCGGTTCTCCCAGGGGGTCGTTGAAGCGTTCGTGTTTTTGGAAGGCAAGCAGAGTGCCATCGGCGCGGTGAAGTGCGTAGCGGTCCTCTCCCGCCTGCCCATAGTCGACGGTCAGGATGACGCCGCGTTCGAGCTTGGTATGCAGGGTGGAGAGCCATGGTTGAATGCCCCGGTTGATCTCCACACGGAAGCCCTTGGTAAGATGAGTCGGCAGGTTGGTTGCCGCTGTCTGGAGTTCAGGATTCTGGATTGGTCGCGTGCTCCATGTCAGGATTCCATCTCTGTTCGCCACGCACTCCTCATCCCATGAGGTTCCATTCCAGCGCAGGGAATCCACCGGGAAGGCATCTAACAACTCGTTGGAGAGATGGATGCCAGTGAAGGTCGGCAACTCTTCCAATGATGAAACCCAGGTGACGTTTGAAAATCCCTTCAGTTTTTGTTTCTGGCGATCCCGATTCAAGGAAAAGGGCTCCACGAGCATGAAGCGAACAGTCTGACTGAAATCCTCTGGCATTGAGAATATAGCGTCGAGGATATCGGCTGCCATGCTTCCGTCATTGGCTCCCTGCTCGACGATCGTGAACTCAGAGGGTTTTCCTAGTTGCTGCCAGACATCGCGACAGACCGAGGCAAGAAGACGGCCGTAGATGCTACCGATGCTGACGCTTGTGAAGAAGTCCCCTTCTTTTCCGACCGCAGCCTGACCGGAAGCATAGTATCCGTGCTCTGGGTGATAGAGTGCCATCTCCATGAACCGGCGGAACGGGATGGCGCCGCCGACTTCGGCAATCCCCTTGAGTATCTTTTGATGAAGATCTGTCGGTGCCATGTTTCCCTTCTGACCTAACAGCCTAAAAGTCTTCAGTCTAACAACCTAGCAAGTCACTGCCCGCGCGTGATCTCGCGGGCGTAGATATTAATTTGGCCGTCATCCCCGCGTTTCACGGAGATGATTTGGAAAGGTCGGAGGCTGTCCCTGGAAATCACATTCCCCTCAGTCGGAGGAGTCGCGCTTGGAGGGAAATCCACGATCACACGGACTTTCGCATTAGGCCCCAGGGGCACGCCCGCGATCGCCCCCTGCGGCCGGAGTACTGCGCGTCCATTCCCCGAAGCCGTGACGGCAAAGTGCCCCTTGAGGTAATGACGTTCCCCGCCGATACCTCGGGAGGCGATATCTTGTGCATCCGAGGATTCCACGAGTCGGCCACGTGGCATTCTGCCGGGCTCGAAGACGGGCCATATTTCTGAAGGAGTGACGGCAACGAGTTGGTTGGTCACTGTCATGGTGGCTGCGTTTGTCAGAAGTGGCCCCGTTGGTGTGGGGCTCGGTTTAGGCAATGCTTTGGGTGTTGGAGTGGCGATGGAAATTGGGATCGGGATTGACGGCGGAGTTGCGGCCGGTAACGGTGTTCCCACGGGTATGGCCTTGGGTACAGCTACCGCGGAGTTGGCTCTGATCGGAGTGCTCACGGGAATGGCTGGCAAAACCGCCGGTTCATTCACGGGAATGGCGCGTGCGATCGTGGGAGAGGCTTCTTCGACAGTTTCGGACTGCTTGACTGGAATGGCCTTTGCGACCCTGGGCTCGGGAGTGGGTGTCGCCATTTCCTCGGCAATCCGGCTCAGGTGACCCGATAGTTTCTCTCTATTCTTGCCCTCCATCTCTTTGTCACCGGTGATCTTTCCGCTCGAGAGTTTGGCGATATTGGCTGAGGAAATAATTGGCAGTCCCGCTTCCAGATTCAGTTCCTCCGGGGGTTCCAGTGAGAAGCTGGCCTCGCCCTTGGCTGCGCCGTAAGTGCCGTAGAGCAGGGGCATCGTTGTCAGCAGGATTTTATTTTCCGAAAGACGTTCAATATGAACTACAGCGGAGAGATCGAGTGGCTTCTCAAGCTTAATCTGCTGGCCCGTCACCAGAGATCGCTTGAGGCCGGGAAGGTCCTTCTCCTGGGCTGTGAAGGGTTGCTCCAGAAGCACCTCGGGCTGTTCCACCGCCTGGAGTAGGGCTACCAATCCCAGTTTGCAGAATGTCTCATCCGTCAGGGGCAAGATCCCCAGCACGCGATAAGTGCCGACGGCATAGGGAACAAGTTCGCGGACCTGGTGGTAGTTGCGGATGAAATGGCGCAGGAGGTTTGAATTAGCCCTGCGGATTTCCGAGGAGGTCATCGATCCGAATCTCTCGAGGAGCTGACCTGGCTTTAGGAATTCACCCCGTGGCGCCTCCGTGATCTCAAACCTGATGGGAGGCTCGATCTTATGCATCCGGATGAGCAACCGGTAGTTGGCCGCCTTTTCGGGATTGGCGAAGATATAGTAGCTTCCCATCCAGCATAGAAAGACGAATCCCAACAAGAGAAAGATGAAGATGGTCCATCCGAAGAGACCATCCTTCGTTCCGGCTCCCCTGCGGTGCCCTGACCCTCCTTGATATCCGTAATAGCGCTTGCCTGACATGAATCCTTTAAGATGAGCGAGGCTCTCGATGAGTGGCAACCGAAAACAGGGAAATCCCTTCTGAACTTATAGTGATTTTTCTTCCGCTGCGGGTTCGAAGGATGTGCCGCATCCGCAGCTCCTTGAAGCATGGGGGTTGATAACCCGGAAACCCGCGCCCGTGAGTTCGTCGACATAGTCGATGGTACAGCCGTCGAGTTGCCCGCTGCTTTCCGGATCGACGGCCACCACGGCGCCGTCCTGTTCGGTCACTTCGTCACCCGGCATGGGTCCTCCGAGACTCATGGCATATTGCAGGCCGGCGCATCCCCCTTTTTCCACAGCGAGTCGCAGCCCTGGGGAGCCTTTTTCAGAGGCAAGTTCCCTGAGCTGATTTGCCGCCGACTCTGTGATATGGATCATGAAATCAGCTTATACGATTGATTGCATGTCGTCAAAATTCCTTCAAGAATTCGGGAGGTGAAGAGGCAGATTTCATTCCCAAAGGATGACGATTGGGTGAAGAAACGAAGAACTTGTCGGCTCCCCGCTAGATGGAGTGTGTGGGTAACTGGATGTTCGCGGGTTGAGCTGAAGGTTGCGCTCCTCGAGCTTTGCCATGACAAAGTCGCATAGGGAATGGAACCCATGAGCCAGCCTCTTGGCGATTTAACCCGAACTCCGCGGAGTTCGGGTTAAAAGCAGCCCATGGAGGGACGGCACCAATTGGCCCATGGAGGTACGGCTATGTGGCCAAGACCCTCCCATCGTTTACTGACGAACAGCGTGCCGAGGCCGTTGAATCACCTCAAAAAATCCTTGCGGACTCCATGGGTTTCATATACCGAACAAATGAACGGCATATGAACCTGACTGCGAATCTAACCCCACGACAGAGTGAAATCCTCTCTTTCATAAGCGACTGCGTGGAGAAGCGAGGGGGTATTCCCTCGGTGCGTGAGATCATGGCCCGGTTTGGGTTCACCTCTCCGGGCACTGTTGCAAGCCATCTGGATCTCATGGAAAAGAAGGGGGCGATCCGTAGGAAATCCGGACGCTCTCGGAACATCATCCTGCCGGATCGGAAGCCTCGCGCTACTCACGTGGAACTCATGGAAGTCCCACTTTATGGGATGATCCCAGCCGGCGTTCCCGAAGGACAGGAGCAGGAATCGGATCGGTGCATCACGGTAGATCCCGAAACGATCAGGATACCAAGGAAAGCCAAGACCTTCGCCCTAGAGGTGAGGGGGGATTCCATGATCGGGGCTGGGATATTGGACCGCGATGTTGTGATTTTAGAGCATTCCGAACCTCGGAACCGCGACATCGTCGCAGCCCTGATCGATGGCGATGTGACGCTGAAGCGCTACCTAGTGGAGGGGGGCTCTCCCTTCCTTCGTGCCGAGAATCCTCTTTATCCCGATCTAATTCCTGCCCGGGAACTTCTTATCCAGGGAGTCTTTCGTGCGCTGATCCGAACACAACTTCCTCATTAACAAAAGACAACATCACCAACCACCACCATGAAAACCACCACCAAAAAATCAGCGATCCGATCTACCGATGAGCTCTGGCAATGGGCTGCCCTGAAGAGGACATCCTTGCATTCTCCGAAACCCTCGACTGCCCGTGCTCTGACACGGCACTCTTCCCAGATGGCCCAGGGGATCCTGAACCGTCTCTGTGAGATCCTGCGAGTTACAGGGCGGGTGCGACGTTAATATTTAGGGAAAGGACCCCTCGCAAGTCATCCCGCGAAATCTAACAGCATTGGGTGTTTTTTCTTTCCCAGCACAATATCTTGTGGTGAATTGGAAAAAGAACCTCGGTTTTACACAATGCTTTGCCCCAAATGCTTTTCCCAAGAAGATAAAGTCATTGACTCTCGTCTCTCGAAAGATGGCACCAGCATACGCCGTCGCAGGGAGTGCTTAGACTGCGAAGGCCGATTCACCACCTACGAGCAGATCGAGCGGGTTGAACTCCTTGCCGTGAAGCGTGACGGGAGGCGTGAAGCCTTCGACCGGCAGAAACTCCTGTCGAGCTTCATCAAGGCCTGCGAAAAGCGCCCCATCTCTCTTGACATCATGGAGGAATCGATCAATGCGATCATCTCCGATCTCGAGTCTGGGCAGGATCGGGAGATCTCCACAAAGACCATCGGAGCCCGGGTCATGGAGCGTCTGCACGCAGTCGATCCCGTGGCCTATGTGCGCTTCGCCTCGGTCTACCGACGCTTCGAGGATATCGGGGAGTTCATCGAGGAAATCCAGTCGCTTGAGCGCCGTACACCGATCTCCCAGGACCAGAAGGAGCTCTTCAAGAAGATGTCATGATAGCGCTCCTCGATGGCATGCCGCTGGTGACCCTTCCCGACGGAAGAAGCACGATCTTCGACAAGCGCTGGATCACCGCCTCAATCCTGAGCGCCGCGGAAGAAGCGGGCCATCACCGCTGGTGGCTTGCAGAGCATATCGCCGAGAGTGTCTCGGTCTATCTGCATCGTGATTTCAAGGCCACTACGGTGGAGATTCCGAACCTCACCGAGGCCGTCCTCCATGTCTTGGAGTCGCTCGGATTTCACGATGTGGCCAAGCACTTCCGCTTGCCTGATCCTCCGCTCAGTCTCTCTCTGACCGAACTTGCCCGCGAAGCGGGAGAGGGCTACGAACTGGCTTTCTTTGGTCTCCTAGGTGAACGCCTGCAACGCGCCGCAAGTTCACGGTCTGCAAGGTTAGAGATCAACGATCTCTCCGGATGCGTGCGTCTCATGGGCAGGCGCCGCCGTGGCGTGCAGAGACTTCGCGAGGAGATCGTCGGGTTTATTCGCCAGCACGGCCAGGTTGCTGGCCAGTCGCGGCCAGGGGAACCCCTCGAGATCCAGCTGCGCTAGGAAAACATGACTCTCTTCGAGAAGATCGCCGTGCGGGAGATTCCGGCGACCATCATCGCCGAGGGAGAGGATTGGATCGCCTTTCGTGATATCCAGCCGCAGGCACCAGTCCATTTTCTAGTGGTCCCGAAGCGCTGCATTCCCCGCATCAACGAGGCGAATTCAGCCGACACGCCCCTCCTCGGCACACTCCTCTCGGCAGCCACCGCGACGGCAAGACAGGAAGGACTCGATGAGAACGGCTACCGTATCGTCATCAACAACGGCCCCGATGGCGGAGAAAGTGTCCCCCATCTCCATGTCCATGTCCTGGGCGGTCGTCACATGCAGTGGCCCCCGGGTTAGTGTTTGTTGAGTTCTGACTGCGTTGCCCTACGCTAGCAGTATGTCTCATACAGCTTCGCTTGGGCTTCTTTTCATCTCCTTAAACCCAGAATTTGCATTAGGAGCGGCAAAATTGGGTAAAGGGCGGGGCGAGGGAGTCGGTTTTTGAGAAGAGGCCGTCGAGCCAGGGGCGTTTTTGTGGGTGGAGAGAGATTTTGAGGGTTCGTTTTCTGGCGTGGGAGGAAATCCAGGCTCCTAATGCAAAGCAATGGGAGCGTAGCGAGGAAAGAGTGGGTTGG
>CAIOJL010000196.1 GCA_903858595.1 uncultured Spartobacteria bacterium
CAAGCACCTCCTTCATCAGCCTCATCCCTCCCCATGCCGTCACCTTCTCGTCGCTGTACTCAATCTCGTATTGCGGGTTCACCATATGGGTGATGCTCCCTTCTCTGTTATCCCATGCCTATCGCAAAATCTGGGTTAAATAAGCTCCGCAAGATTTGCCATCGGCTGTTTTGAATGGATAGAAAGGATTTTTTCCCATTCAAAAGGACAACTGGAACTGATGAATTGTCGCTAATTCCTTCTCCGTGGACACGAAAAGCGACCCCATTTGCAGGTGACGACAACGCAATAATGAGAGTTAAAAAAACAAACGAGAGAAAGTTGAAAGTTTTCACTAAAACAATTAATACCGTTGCGATGCCAAGCTGTGCAAGTTGCGTTTCGGCTTTGTATAAGGTCTTGGAAACAAGGTGTAACCAGAAAAAGGATGAGCCGAAGAAAAAGGGGTAAGTCCCTAGTAATGTCACTTTTGAGTCAAGAGGTGTTTCCCGATCATTTCCGACCTAAAAGCCTATAGCCTAAAAAGCTAACAGCCTAGCCACCCGACGGTCGCCTCGCTATTCATCGAGCTCGAACTCAATCATTTAAAAATCTGCTGAAGAATGGTTTGCATGGAATGAATAGATCGGCGTATCTATTCAAAGTGAGCAATCTTCAACAACTCATACGGCTAGCATTTCTTCGGAAGGGGACGATGACGGCGCGTGAGCTGGCAGAGGATGCCGGGGTAAGTCAGCCGACGATTTCGCGGACTTTGACAAGAATGGGGGGCTCTGTTGTCCGAATCGGAAGGGGAAGCTCCACGAGATACGGACTGGAAGCCCACGTTGCGGATTTGGGATCACGTTGGCCTCTCTATGTGATTGGCAGTGGCGGGGCTCCCGAACAGGCGGGCGTTCTTCAAGCACTTGTGGGAGGGGGCTTTCATTTGGAGCGAAGCACCGAAGAGCATTGGACAACGCTCGTCTGTGAGCAGTTCCCCAAGGGGATGTTTCCCGGCTTGCCATGGTTTTTGGATGATGTGCGTCCGCAGGGATTTCTAGGGCGAGCCTTTGCCAGAAGGCATGCATCACCATTGGGGCAAGGGCTCGATCCGGCGCTCTGGTCACAGGTAGGTGTGCTTGAGTCGCTCATCCGATATGGAAGCGATCTGCCGGGCGCTTTTGTGATCGGGCATCATGCTCTGACCGAAGCGCTGGCAATGACCTCACGACCAGCTGTTAAGGATGAGGAGCGTGCGGTTGTCTACCCGCTGCGCGCTGAGGAGGCGCTTCAGGGAAATATCGCGGGATCGTCCGCCGGCGGGGAACAGCCGAAATTCACAGCCACCCTTTCCTCCGGTGGATCCATCCGTTCGGTGCTAGTGAAGTTTTCGCCGGAGCTGCACCGTGAGGAGGGGCGTCGATGGGCGGATCTTCTGGCAGGGGAAAAAATCGCCGCTGACATTCTGCGGGAAAACGGGATGGATGTGCCACAGGTGGAGCTGATCGATGCCGAGAATAGACGTTTTTTGGAAGTGACACGATTCGACCGCTCGCGTGAGGGTGGGCGAATTGCCGCGGTTTCGCTTCGATCATTTGCGGCCGCTTTTCTTGACGAGATCAATGCACCATGGTCCGTGGCCGGTGATGCAATGCATCGCGAGGGCTGGCTCGCCAAGGTGGATGCCGAAAAGCTTTCTTCGCTCTGGAAGTTTGGCCAGTTAATAGGAAACACGGACATGCATTACGGGAATGCAAGCTTCCTGCTGTCACAGGCAAAGCCTCTTACCCTGGCTCCGGTTTACGACATGCTTCCGATGGCTTATCGACCCGTGGAACAATCAGGCGTTCCCGGGATTTCTGAGGCCCTGCTAGGGTTGATAGGAGCAGCAACTCAAGGCCCTGAGTCACTATGGGCCCGTGCCTTTTGGGCGAGGCTTCACGAATCGGAATTGGTTTCAGAGAAGTTTAGGCAACTGGCTGCACGCCATGTCTCAGCCTTCCCAAACCACACTAACGTGATCTGATTCGTAACGAGCTTCGAGAGGGAGATGCTCAAGAGCAATGACTCCAGTGCATTGTGTGCCTCCTGTGCATCTTGTGGCCATGAATCAGTTTAAACCGTTCTAATCGTTGGCATGATCGTCTGGAGACCCCATCCAGCCAAAACCAGTTTCCCCATCTTCTCTGACCTAAAAGCCTATAGCCTAAAAAGCTAACAGCCTATTTCCCCCCTCATCTCCTTGCAAAAGCGAGCAGGGCGCGGTGATCGTGCTGATCCGCTGCTTTCAGGGAATCGATGTAGTGTTTGCGGACGTCGTTGGGTGATTCAAGACTGGCGCCAACAATTGACAATTCTTGGCGTTGGTGAAGGATAAAAGCATGAATGTTTCGCTTACCACCGAGATGGAGGAGTGGGTTCAGCACAAGGTTGGCAGCGGTCTGTACACCTCTGCGAGTGAGGTCGTTCGCGAGGCCATTCGCGCCTTGCATGAACGGGAGACTCGAAAGAGCACGCGGCTTGCGAATCTGAGGGATGCTGTTGCTGTAGGGATCCAGTCCGCCGATTCGGGTGACCTCCATGACTGGGATCATTCGATGCAGGAGCAGATCAAGCAACTCGGCCGCTCACGTCGAGGGCCGAGGTTTGCATGAAGCTCCGGTTTTCGGGGCAGGCGAAGGAAGATCTGATCGATCTTTGGGAATACATCGCAGTCCATGACGAGTTGGCAGCTGATCGCTATGTGGATTGTGTGTTCGAGCGGTCAGGGGAACTACTCGTGCACCCGGAGTTGGGACGACCGAGACCGAAGCTCTATTCCGAGATACGTTCTTTACTCTGCCGCAACCACCTAATTTTTTATCGCGTGGGGACAGAGTCGATCGAAGTTCTACGCATCCTTCACGGCAGCATTGATCTCCCAAATCAAGATTGCGAAGAGGAATAGCCTAAAGCAGCCTTCCGCAGAACTCCACGGCGCGGGATTCGGACCAGTATTCCTCCCCATGCGTGATGAAGCCGAGGTGGCCGCCGCTTTCGGGGAGTTCTAGATAAAGGTGCGGATTTGAATCAGCTTCTTCTCTTGGAAAACATTCGGGACCAATGAAGGGATCGTTGAGTGCATTGACCAGAAGTGTCGGCACGGTGATCCCGGCGAGTGATGGCTTGCTGCTGGCCCTTGCCCAGTAATCCTCGGCACTCAGAAAGCCATTTAGAGGGGCGGTGTAGGTGCCGTCAAATTCGCGGAAGGTCCGGATCTGGTCGAGTCCCTCCATGGAAATCCCTTCGGGGAATGTTGCCGCCTTTTCCCGGATTTTCCGACGGAGATCCTGCATGAAGTGATTCATGTAGATGCTGTTGATGCGGCTCTCAAGCACCCGTGCACTCGAGGCAAGATCGCACGGCACGGAGAACGCGACGGCTCCTTTAATAGAGGGGTGGATCGCTGGGCCACGATCCCCCAGATATTTCAGCGTGAGGTTTCCGCCGATGCTGAAGCCGACCAAGACGATGTTCTGGTAGGAACCATGGGAAGCTGCGGCATGCTCGATGACGCACTGGAGGTCTTCCCAGGCTCCGCTGTGGTAGGTGCGTAGCAGGCGGTTCATCTCTCCACTGCAGCCACGAAGATTCCAGGCCAGAGAATCCAATCCGGCACGATGGAAAGCGGACGCCATTCCCTGCACGGAAGCATTCGCGGAGTTTCCCTCGAGTCCGTGGGTGATAATGACAAGCGACTCCGAGCGGTGATCACGATTCCAATCGAGATCGAGAAAGTCCCCATCAGGAGTGGCGATGAGCTCCCGCTCGAGGGTAATCGGCGGAACTCTCCGGAAGAGCACTGGCAGAATCGTCTGAAGGTGGCCATTTGCGAGCCCCCATGGCGGTTTGTAGGTGGAGGATGCGAGCAGGGGCATAGGGGCTGTAGAATAATAGCCTACAGAGCCAATAGCCGCCCACTAATTGACATTCTGGCTAGACTGGCTGCATCGAATTCATGAACGGACAATTCCAAGAAGCAAAGAACCGGCTGAGCGAGGGGCCTGGGTTTTCTCCCGATCCCGATCAGCTTCCTAACAGTCCAACAGTCTGAAACGCTAAAGCGCTTGGCCGCCTTACTGGATTGCGGCGGGAGACATTAGGTTTACATTACCCTTGGCGGCTCTAAATTTTGCTTCCTCTATGGGAATGGTAAAACCTCCATCGGCATTCCTTGCGCTGATCTTCGGCGCGATGGTCGCGCATCTTTCAGCCCAGACGGACCTTAACAAGACGGTCTATAATTTCTGCGTTCAGCACGAGGGGCAACAGGTCGGAGATGGCATTTGCCAGACGCTGGTGAATGAGGCGCTTCAATCCGCCGGGTTATCCTGGAATAATGGCTTGGGCCCAGAGGTCTGGCGCATCGCCTCGACGTCACGAGGGGTGGTGATCTCAGGTGATTACAACAAGGTTCTTCCGGGAGATATCGTCTTGTTTCACGATATTTTCGCCGACCGGTATCGGTACAGGGGAGATAGGGGATCAGTGGGAGGAGTGCTTTTCCCCAAGCACCCACAGTCGAATCACATCGGCGTTGTCGATAGACTAAGCCTCGATGGAGTGCGTTACTTCAATCAGAACGCAGGCTGTCAGAAAATGGTGAAGACTGACTATTTCTCCTTCAACGACAACATCGATATTGTCGACTACGTTGCTGTCTTCCGGCCACGGCCCAGACCATGACAGGCATCCTCACTGCATTTGGCCTCGGGTTTTTGTACTTCATCAGCGCCATCCCTGGAGGTATGGCGGCTCATGCACCCGTCTGGGCAGCCGCTTTGGCCGCATGGCTGGGTTATTCGGCTGGAGGGCTCCTAGTTTTGCTAGCTGGAGCACCGCTACGCGACTGGATCACGCGGAAGCTTAAGGTTGATCCGAAGCCGGATAACTCAAAACTCTTCTGGAAGGTCTGGCATCGCTTCGGTCTCTGGGGACTGGGCCTGATCGCCCCGATCACAATCGGGCCCCAAGTCACGGCTATCCTGGCCCTGGCGCTGGGGGAGTCTCCTCGGAGAATCCAGTTAGCCATTGTGCTGGGCGTTTTCCCTTGGGTCATCGTGCTGGGGTTTCTCGCATCGTTGGGTTCTGGCCTGCTGCGTTGAATTTCATGCCGTTTGCCTTGGATGTTTCTGCCTTACAGCAGGGAGTACAGGATTCGGTTTATTTGATTCAACGAAGGTCAGGTTGACGCTGTCTAAAAAGATGGAAGACAACCCTTCCCCTCCCCATGAGAAAAAGCACAACACCCGAACGTGATTGGCTGTACGGACAAAGCGGCGCCCCACTTACGTTCTGCCGCCCTACGCCCCCAGGGCCCATCTCGGGTCCGATCGATGGTCCCCATGAGCCCGATGAACCGCTGAGTGAGTACCTCGACGAGCGACGATAGTCAGAAGAGATCAAGGCTTGGTCCAAAGGACATGCACTCGAACTAAATCAGGTGCCCTTAGTCGACGAGGAATAAGCTAAGCAGAGAGCGTCGGATAATCCGTGTAACCTTTCTCCGTTCCTCGGTAGAAGGAAGCCTCATCCGGTTTGTTGAGCGGTGCATTCCGACGGAAGCGTTCTGGGAGATCGGGGTTGGAAAGGAAGGAAACGCCAAAGGCGATCGCATCGGCCCATCCCTCGGCCAGGGCCTTGTTGCCCGACTCAAGGGTGAAGCCACCAGCAGAAACAATCTTGCCTTTCCAGAAAGGCTTCAGTTCTTTTGGCCCGACACCTTCCACGGCACCATGGGCGATATCTTGGGCCGTCACCTGCGTGATGTGGGCGTAGGCAAGGCCGAAGCGGTTCAACTCCTGAAGAACGTGCCCAAAGGTCTCCAAGGGGTTGCTGTCGCTCATGTCATTGAAGACACCGGAGGGAGAGAATCGGATGCCGACCCGATCCGCACCCCAGACGCTGCAGACCGCCACGGTGACCTCAAGAGTAAGGCGGGCCCGCTTCTGGACTGACCCACCATAGTTATCACCACGCAGGTTTGTCCCAGTGCGCAGGAATTGGTCCAGTAGGTAGCCATTGGCATTGTGGATCTCCACTCCGTCGAAACCCGCCTCCTTGGCGAGTTTTGCCCCGTGGATGTATTCTTCGATGATGCTGGGGATTTCACCGGCCTCAAGGGCACGGGGAGTGACATACTCCTCCATGCCGGTTCCTGTGAAGATCTGGCCCTTCGGTTTCACCGCTGAAGGAGCGACCGGCTGGGTTCCCTCCTCTTGATAGGCGGGATGCGAAATGCGTCCGACATGCCAGAGCTGGAGGTAGATATGGCCACCCTTGGAATGAATGGCGCTGGTTATCTTTTTCCAGCCGGCCACCTGGGCCTCGGTATGGATGCCGGGGGTATTCGGATAGCCGTAGCCGCGTGACGAGACGGAGGTCGCTTCTGAGATGATCAGCCCCGCCGAAGCACGCTGGGAATAATACTCAACGTTCAGGTCATTCGGAATATTGCCCACCGAGGCACGGCACCGGGTAAGCGGCGCCATGAAAATGCGGTTGGGCAGGGCCAGCGGGCCGAGCTGAATCGGAGAGAAAAGGTCGGGTGTGCTCATGAAGAAAGGGTGTTTAGGCTGAAGCCTGTGAGGCTATTGGGAATGACTGGGAAGCGCCTCTTCGTTTGCTTGCCCGGCCGTTGCTACGCATCCGAGCCATGGTTTCAGATCGCTTCAACCAATCAACTGTTCAACGCTTCAACAGTGGCCTAAGCCACTCAGAACGGCAAACCGGGGATGCCTAGTCCTGCCGTGAGCTTGCCCATCTCGTCAGCAGCAAGCTTCTTTGCGTCGGTGGTCGCCTGACGGACGGCGCTCAGGACGAGATCTTCGAGCAGTTCCACATCCTCGGCATTCACCACTTCGGGAGAGATGCGGATGGAGAGAATATCTCCGGAACCAGAGGCCTTCACCGTGACCTTGCCACCGCCCGATGAGGCCTCAACCTCGCGCTGAGAAAGGTCTTCCTGGATCTGGGCCATTTTCTTCTGCGCGTTCGCGGCTGCGCTCATCATCTTTGCAATGTTCATAGAATGTGGGTCAGGTGGTTTTTGTAGTGAGTATCTCAGCCTTGAAGATCTCGAGAGCTTTTTTAATGAGCGGATCGGCCTTGAAGGATTCCATTTCCTCTGGTGTGAGACCGGGAGAAGATTCCTCGGCTTTTGAGGTAGCGGGTTGAGTGGCTGCTCCCTTCGATGGCATGGAACCAGTGGAACCAGCGGAACTAGTAGAAGCCGAGGAAGCGTGGGAAGGAGTTCTGGCAACCGGAGGCGCTACCGGTTCCGGCTCTGGGAGGGCTGCTGGCTCCTCGCCGGTAAAGCGGGGTGCAAAGAAAATCTTCTCCCCGAGCAGCGTGGAGAGATGCTCTTCGATCTTCTTGACTGCCTGAGGCCAGAAGAGTGTTTGTGTGTGGGATTCCAACGAGGGGGGAAACTCTACGGTCACCGTATTGCCGGAGCGTCCAGCGAAATGGCCATCCTCCACCCAGCCGAACTTGAGTGGCGAATCCGCCGCAAGCTTCATGGAAACTGTATGCCATGGGTCTGAGTCCGTTGACGGCGTCGAGACGTCATCGGGTTCCGGTGATGGGGATGCCGATTCAGCCAGCAGTGCGGTTGAAGTAGTTGGCGCTACTGATGCTGCGGGTTCAGGCACCGCTGCAGCAGGAACTACAAAAGCAGGCTTGGATGGCTCAACTATTGCAGCGGGAGTGGAAGTAGGAGCCGGGGGCGGTGTCGGAGAAGAGAGAGGAACTGGAATAGCGGGCCTTGCTGCTGGAGTCGGTCGTGACGAGGGCGATAGCTTGGGAGTCTGGCGCTCAGGCAGGGGTGTTCCTGCGCGCAGAGCAGTCAGAACATCCAAAACATCCGAGAGGCTCGTCTCTTCGAGCAGATGTACCGCCTTGATCAGGGCAACGTCCAGCTGGAGCTTTTTGTCCGAGGCCCAGCGCAGACGGCCCTCGGTTTCACCGAAGTGATCGAGAAGGACAAGCAGCTTTTCCTGAGCAATCGCCTCTCCCAGCCGAGACTCGTCAGTCGCATTCTCCGGTGGATGAACCTTGGAGATAAGCACGTCGCGAAGGAGACCCACGAGATCGCCAAGTAGCCTCGAGAGATCCTTGCCTGCCTCTGCTTGCGCTTTCACGACGGCAAGAGCCGCCGGGGTATCGCGGTTGACAAGACCATGCCCAAGTTCAAGGACGGTCTCCCGTGGGGTGAATCCGAAAACGCTATGCACATCTGCCGCGACAATCGTGTTTCCGCAGAAGGCAACCACCTGATCGAGCATCGACTCGGCGTCGCGCATCGCCCCGTCCGCTCCCTTCGCAAGGGCTTCGGCAGCGGCAATCTCCAGGTCGATGTTCTCGTTTTTCGCGATGAAGAGAAGGTGGACGGAAATCTGTTCCGGGGTCAGCCTGCGTAGGTCGAAGCGCTGGCAGCGGCTTAGGATTGTGGCGGGAACCTTCTGTGCCTCGGTGGTGGCGAAGAGGAACTTCACATGATCGGGCGGCTCCTCAAGCGTCTTGAGAAGCGCATTGAAAGCCGCCGTCGTGAGCATGTGCACCTCATCGATCAGGTAGACCTTATAAGGACCCCGTGCAGGCGCATAAGCTGCATTCTCACGCAGGGTTCGGATGCTCTCGACGCTATTATTGCTAGCGCCATCGATCTCCATGACATCGAGGCTACGTCCTTCGGCAATCTCGACGCAGGCATCGCAGACACCACAGGGATTGTCGGTGGGACCGTTCTTGTTGGCCTGACAGTTCAGTGCCTTCGCAAGAATGCGAGCTGAGGAAGTCTTGCCAACACCGCGCGGCCCGACAAAGAGATAGGCCTGGGCGAGTCGATTCCCCGTGATGGCATTCTGGAGAGTCCGAGTGATGTGCTCCTGGCCAACGACCTCCTCAAAACGTTGGGGCCTGTATTTTCGTGCAAAGACGCGGTAGCTCACAGGTGGCAAAATTTAGAAGAGGCATCTCCCGTTGTCGAGGGTTGAAGAAATGGGCAACAAAAAGAGAATTCCGCGCCTTTGCACCTAGGGATCCACTGATTAAATCCCATGATGGCCGCTGAAGAGTATTTGATTGTTTTCCAAGGCGTGCAGCGCAGTGGCAATACCCTTGCGGTCTTGCCCAAGCAAGCAACGCAGGAAAACGACCAAATGCCCTCAGCCCAAG
>CAIOJL010000197.1 GCA_903858595.1 uncultured Spartobacteria bacterium
AATGACCGAGATGAATGCCAAGGCTGCCAGGGCAGTCAAGGCTGCCCAGCAGACTTTCTTCTGAAAAGATGTGGGAAGTTCGGAGTTGGCCATGAGGTATTAGTTACTAGCAATTATCCTTTTTATCCAAGTTTATCCAATGCGCTCCCAGTCATATGGATCTTTCCCGGAGTGACGACGAAGTCCATGGGGATATCATCAGTGTCGCATGGCACCTCGCCCACGATCTGCCAATCCCAGGCAAGTCCCGCCTTGAGCCCCCGAAACTCCGGGTCACCGAGCAGACGGTCGTAGAATCCTTTTCCTCGTCCGAGTCGTCCGCCCTTCACATCGAATGCCACCCCCGGTATCAAAGCCAAATCCACCTCGGAGAGCGCGGCTCGATCCCAGCTTTCGGGGTCCGGTTCTTTGATGCCATAGGAGCCGCTAATCCAGCGGCTTCTCGGGCTCATCCGATAGATTTCCAGATGATCCCCCACAATCCTTGGAAAGAAAAAGGAATATTCCGCTGCGGCGCTGATGAGCTCCACCGGATCGGGCTCCCACTCGATAGGAGCAAAGAGAAGAACAGAGGTAGAGTTTTTCCAGGCATCCAGCTTGAGAATATTTTTCACAAACGAAGCCTCGGCTCGCAAAAGCAAAGACCTCTCAGCGGAGATCATTTTCATCCGCTCACGTAGCCTTTGCTTTTCAGCAGTTCTCATCCACTCTTTCTATGACACAAACGAGGCGACCATGGTCAAAAAACTTCTCAAGCAAGGAACCGAGAATATCAGGAAGCGGGTTGCTATGCAGACCAAACCAAAGCCGCCGTCCAAGTCGAAACCTGAACACCATGTCTCGATGAAGCTCGGGGAGGGATGGCATAAGCGCAACTTCCTCACCGAGGTCATCATTCCCTCGCTCTTCTCGGCGCGAGAAGTTGTTTCCTCTCCGACAAAACTGCCAGAGCTTTCTCAACTCTCAGTAGGAGAGCTTGCCATCACGTGGATCGGTCATGCCTCCTTCCTGATCCAGACTCCCGAACATTCCATCCTGATCGATCCCAACTGGGCCAAGTGGTTGAAGGTTATCAAGAGGCTTAAGGAGCCGGGGCTTGAGATCCACGAACTTCCCGCAATCGATCTGGTTCTTGTAAGTCATGCCCACTTCGATCATCTCGACAAGAAATCCCTCCGGGCCGTGGCGGCTGATCAGCCCATCATCGTGCCCGAGCATGTCGGTGACCTCGTCCATGGTCTTGGCTTCAATCGTGTGCAGGAGCTGAAGCGCTGGGAGAGCATGGAGCTAGGCTCGCTGAAGATCACTCTGACCCCAGCCCATCACTGGGGCGCCAGGATGCTGCATGACAAGCACCGTGGGTTCGGCGGATTCCTGATCGAGTATGCCGGACGCACAATCTTTCACTGTGGTGACAGTGCTTGGTTTGCGGGATTCACGGAGATTGGAGAGCGCTCCAAGATCGACATAGCACTACTCCCGATCGGAGCCTACGACGCTCCGACCGGGCGGGATGTCCACATGAATCCCGAAGAGGCCCTACGAGCCTTCAGTGCCCTTGGTGCGGATATCATGATCCCGATGCACTATGGCACATTCCGGCTAGGATTCGAGCCGATGGAAGAGCCTCCCGATCGCCTGCTGGGTCATGCCAGGTCACTCGGAATCGTAGAAAAAATCAGAATTTTGAAGGAAGGCGAACCCGCGGTCTTCTAGAACTCACAGTGATGAAGGGGATAGATGGACTACATCTTCCCTCAAAGTTATTCCCATAGTACTGGTTTAATGAATTCTTCAGATTCGGCGTTTGAACGTCTTGTCGTATCCCCTTCATCACCTTTATCCCTATGAGTTCCCTTGTATCTTAAAATTGAAAAGGCGCTGGCAATGAAACTAATGCCTTTTTTGTGAATTCCTAACAGTCTAAAAGACTTCAGTCTTATGCAGATTTTGCTACTTCCCGAGCGCTTTGTTCCAGGCAGCGATCTGCGCGGACTGCGCAGCGAAGAGAGACTCGGGGGAATCGACGATCTCGATGCCGGTGATCTTGTCGCCCTGTTTGATGGCGTTTACGACATCCTGGTCTTTTGGTCCATCGACGGCGCCGAAGATGGCATGCTTGCCGTCAAGCCATGGGGTCGGGACATGGGTGATGAAGAACTGACTGCCGTTGGTGCCGGGTCCGGAATTGGCCATTGAGAAGAGACCGCCGCGGTCGTGCTTGAGACCGGGAGCGAACTCATCGGCGAATTTATAACCGGGACCACCCATACCGGTGCCAGTCGGATCGCCACCCTGGATCATGAAATCAGGAATGACACGGTGGAAGGTGATGCCGTCATAGAAGCCGCGGCGGGCGAGATTCAGGTAATTGGCGACGCTGATCGGAGCCTTGCTCGCGTACATGGTCGCATGGATGTCGCCCTTGGAGGTGTGGAGGACAATGCGGATGTCCTTGACGGGTTCGGCGGGGTTTGCGGCTCCTGCGATACCAGAGGCCATGAAGAGGGTGGAGGAGAGAGTTGTGGTCAATGTCGTGGATAAGGCGAAAAGTGTCTTTTTCATTGGACTTCTATTGGGTAGCAGAGAGGGGTGCCAAAGAAAGATAAAACACCCAAATCTTCAAAAGCTTCTAAAGTTTCGAGGAAAGCCACACGATCTAACTCTGTTCCCAAGGCTTCCATGGTTCCCAAGGACACGATCGCCGTGGGCTTGGTCCAGATGCGTTGCTTCAGTTCTGTCTCAGAGAATCTTAAGACCGCCATCCGTCTGATTCGGGATGCTGCCAAGAAAGGGGCTAAGGTGGTCTGCCTGCCGGAGCTTTTTCTGAGCGAGTACTTCTGCCAGAGCGAGGATCACGACTATTTCAAGCTGGCCGAAGTGATCCCGGGACCGACCACGAAATCGTTAGGTAAAGTGGCAAAGGAGCTGGGAGTAGTGATCATCGCCTCTCTCTTCGAGCGCCGGGCGCCGGGTCTCTATCACAACACGACAGCCGTTATCGAGGCTGACGGCAAGTATCTCGGCAAGTACCGGAAGATGCATATTCCCGATGATCCGCTTTTCTATGAGAAGTTTTACTTCACGCCGGGTGATCTAGGTTTTCGCAACTGGAAGACCAGCGCGGGTGATCTGGGTGTACTCATCTGCTGGGACCAATGGTATCCCGAGGCGGCGCGCCTTACGGCCCTGCAGGGTTCGGAGGTGATTTTCTATCCAACCGCGATCGGCTGGCATCCCTCGGAGAAGAAACAGTATGGGAAGAATCAGAAAGCCGCATGGCAGCTTGCCCAGCGTGCCCATGCCTTGGCCAACGGCTGCTATGTCTGCGGAGTCAACCGCATCGGACATGAAGCTCCCGCGGGAGGTGAGGGGCTGGAGTTCTGGGGAGGGACCTTTGTCGCCGCGCCTAACGGCCAGATCATCGCCGAGGCTCCGGCTGACAAGGAGAAGGTCCTTGTTGTCGATCTCGACCGCCAGTTCATGGATACTCAACGGACGCACTGGCCTTTCCTGCGAGACCGCCGGATCGATGCCTATGGGGGGATCGAAAAGCGCTTTATCGATTAATTCGATTGAAGAAAACGATAGCCAATACCGATCCGCTGCCTGATCAGGTGCGGGATTACCGCTTGCTGATGGAGCGGTGGCTTACGCTCGTGAACAGAATTCCGCCACTCGATCTCTCGGTGTATGGAGAGGCGGAGGGCTATCCCCTGATGGTTGTCCGTTCAGAACGTTACGACCCGAAGGTGCCCTCTGTCTATCTGTCTGCCGGCATTCATGGGGATGAACCAGCCGCAGTGGAGGGATTGATACGCTGGGCAGAGACCTCTCTCGGTAAACTTGCATCCTGGAACTGGATGATCTTTCCATGTCTCAACCCATGGGGGCTGGAGCGGAATATCCGCCTTGATGCCGAGAACCGCGATCTCAACCGGTTCTATGATTCAAAGAAAGTTCCTCAGATTGTAGCCCAGCTTTCCTTAATGAAAGGGCGCCGATTTGATGTGGCTGTCACTCTGCACGAGGACTACGACGCACGAGGTTTTTATCTTTACGAGGTGGCTGCTAAGCGTCCCCATTGGGGCGAATTGCTTTGCGCCGAACTCATCTCCTTGTTGGACGCTGATCCCCGTCGGCAGATCGACGGTCACTCCGCTCGTAACGGTCTGATCAGACGCAAAATCAAGCCAGATATGATAAAGGGGCATCCCGAGGCTTTTCACCTGCATTTTCAGCATGCCGCGAGGACCTTCACCCTGGAAACGCCTTCTGAGGATCATCTCGGCCGGCGTGTTCGGCTTCAGGAGAGCTTCCTTGCCTCGACTGTCAAAAAATTGAAACTGGGGATGGTTTCCTGAGAAAAAACAGATAAGTTAACTTTTTTGATGAAGCACATTAACTTTTTCCTGCTTTGCCTTCTAATTATGGCCTCCGTGGCGGTGACCTTGAGGGCCGACGTGATTACCCTCAAGAATGGAAGGGAAATCAAGGGTGAGATCCTGAGCGATAAACCCGATGCCGTTCTGATCGAGTATTATGTCACCCCGACGATCAAGGATCAGAAGTTCTATTCCCGCGACGAGATTGCTCACATGGTTGCGATTCCCGCTGATGAGAAGGCCTTCCAGGCGATCGGGAATCTAGCAACACCCGACACGGTCCTGGACACAGTGTTCTATGACCAGCTCATCGATAAAAAGATCCCTGAATTCTTGGGACGCTACCGCTATTCGAAGCATCTTGCGGAGCTCCGTGAGGATCTCCATTCCCTTAACGAGGAACGCTCTCGTGTCCGCCGCGGAGACCGCAGGATCAACGGAGTCTGGATCAGCGCTGCCCAGATCGCAGCGGATCCTTATCAATCGGGGGCGAAGATCAAGTTCACCGAGATGAAGGAATTGGCCGCGACGAACGATTGCGTGTCTTCTCTCCAATGTTTTGAACTGCTTGAGAAGGAATTACCGGGGTCGGAAGTCATGCCAGGTGCCATCGCGCTGGCCCAGATTCAGATCGATCGACTTCAGGACAAACTCGCCATTGCGAAGACTAACTTCGAAATCATCGATAAACGTCGCCAGAAAGCCATTTCTCTGGCCCCTGCGGATCAGGCTAGGGAGATCAATGATGCTCTGGAGAAAGAGAAGCTTGCGGCCACCAATTCCCTGGCGACTGCAACCGCCGACGGTTCTAAGTTCTTCCCTATCTTCCAGAACAGCAAAGAGTCCATGGACGCCCTCCAGACAGTGATCACTGCCGAAAAAACTCGCCTGACAGCCCTCCAGAAGATCCCGATGAGGGAAGGGATGGCCGCCTCAAGTGAATGCGCCAGACTTGTCTCCGAGGGAAAACTCAAGAGGGCGCAGGACCTGTTGACTCAATCTCAGACCCTTTGGCCAGCAAACATTGAGAACACCCGGCTCAAGCTCCGGTTGGATGATCTTGCCAAATCCCAGGCCGCTTCCACCTCTTCCGCCGCTGCGGCTGCAGTCGCAGCCCAAGCAGCATCGGTAGCTCCCCAAAAACCGACTCCGTCACCGACACCTATCACACCCGCTAAGCCATGACCGACACAGCCCGCTCCGCATCCCTCGATCGCAAGACCAGTGAGACCGAGATTACCCTCCGCATCTCACTCGATGGCGAAGGGAGATCCTCCATCCGCACCGGCATTCCGTTCTTCGAACACATGCTGACCCTGTTTTCCCGTCATTCCCTCATTGATCTGGATGTCGAGGCGAAAGGAGACATCGAGGTTGATTATCACCACACCGTGGAGGATGTCGGATTGGCACTTGGAGCCGCTTTTATGAAGGCCCTCGGTGACAAGTCGGGAATCCGACGTTATGGCAGTGCTTATGTTCCGATGGATGAAGCCCTAGCCCGCGTTGTGGTGGATTGCAGCGGACGACCTTACCTTGCCTACGAGGTGCCGCGCGGTGTTGAGGCGATTGGACTCTTTCCCTTCCAGCTCGTAGAGGAGTTCCTGCGTGCATTCAGCGTACAGGCCGGTCTGACGCTCCATGTTTCAATTTTGGCCGGACGTGATGCTCATCACATGGCGGAGGCGATCTTCAAGGCGCTGGGACGCGCTCTCGATGTCGCGGTTTCCCGTGATGACCGGGTGAAGGGAATCCCCAGCACCAAGGGCGTGCTGTGAGTAAGCCTCCGCTTCTCGGTCTCGTGGACTACGGCAGTGGCAATCTCCGCAGCGTCCAGCGCGCTATCGAGCATACCGGTGGTGAATGCATCCACGTCCAGAGCGAGGCCGACACGACGAACTGTGCCGCCCTGGTGGTTCCCGGTGTCGGATCTTTCGGGGATTGTGCCCGCCAGCTTCGGGAGACGGGGCTCTGGGAAGTGATCAAGTCTTGGATCGGTACCGACAAGCCATATCTCGGCATCTGCCTGGGCTACCAGCTTCTCTTCGACTCGAGCGAGGAATCGCCAGGTGTGGAGGGCCTCGGCGCTCTTCGTGGGAAAGTTGTCCATTTTTCCAAGTCCTCGGGACTCAAGATTCCCCATATGGGATGGAATCAACTGCAGATCCACAAACCCTCGGATCGCCTGATGACGGGGCTGGGTGAGAATCCTGATTTCTACTTCGTCCATTCCTACTACCCGGTTCCCGAGGATGATGAGGTCATCACGTCCACCTGTACCTATGGTGTGGAATTCGCAGTCAGTGTCACTAAGGGCAATCTTAGCGCTGTTCAGTTCCATCCAGAGAAGAGTCAGGAGCTTGGATTGGCCATGCTCAGGAATTTTATCTCCTCCCTCTAAGATACCTCTTCACTTTTCCACCTTTTACCTTTCACTTTCCACTTAACAAAATGCTCCTTTATCCCGCCATTGATCTCATGGATGGTCAGGTTGTCCGTCTGGAACGCGGCCTTGCCAAAAAAAAAACTGTCTACAGTAATGACCCCGTTGCCATTGCTCTGAAGTGGGAGGCCGCCGGGGCCAACTGGATTCACTTGGTGGATCTCGATGCTGCCTTTGAGGGAAAGAGCCGAAATCTGGACGTCATTCGTGCGATTGCCCAGGCTATCTCCGTGCCTTGCGAACTCGGTGGAGGGATGCGTGATGCAGGATCGATTGAGGCGGGCCTAGCCACCGGTGTTCGCAGGGTCATCATCGGAACCAAAGCGGCCGAACCTGGTTTCTTGGCAGAAGCCGCGGGTGCCTTTGCTCCTTCGCAGTTAGCGGTGGGTATTGATGCCAAGGAGGGAAAGGTGGCGGTGAAGGGATGGGTGGAGACGATGGAGATGACTGCCCTAGATCTTGCTCGTGAGGCTGTGAATGTCGGGATCCGAACGATTATTTATACCGACATCGCAACAGACGGAATGCTTCAGGGGCCCAATCTTGCAGCCATGCGCGAGATGGCACTCACTGTTCCCTGCGACCTGATCGCCAGTGGTGGAGTGTCGGGCCCAGAAGATCTCCGTCAGCTCGCCATAATTCCTGGGATCCATGGGGCGATCATTGGACGCGCGCTGTACGAGGGACGGATGCCTGAGGATCTACGAAGTATCCTGAAGTGATCGAGATGGATCTCGGGAGCTTGCAGACTATAGCTCAAAATAGCTATAGTCTTCATTTAATGAGTGCTGCTTAAGCAGTCTGATCGAAAAATCGGTACTAGTCCTGCTTGAACTTGGTGTGCCCCTCTTTCTTGATCGGGCCGAGGGCCGACAGAAGAGTTTTTGCCTGATCGTATTTCCCAGTGCTCACGGCCTCCTCGATCTGATTGAAGGCGGCGGAGAGTTTGTCGATCTGAGCCCTGTAGTCAGCCAGAAACCTTTCCCTATCAGCTTGTGGAACCGAGGCAGCCTTGCGTGGATCCAATCCCTTGGCGTCGGAAGCGGCCTGCTTGAGGGTCTCCATCAGCGTGACAATTGACTGCTGCTTCGCTGGATCGGCGATCTGTCCGGAGAGCTGTTTTATGCTCCGGGCCATGATCTGCATCTGCTTTTCAAGCGGTGTGTCTTCGTCGGCGCGGAGTGAGAACATCAAGGGAATCAAGGAAAAGGAAAAGAGAAGGTTGCGGATTTTCATAAGATGATTATGTGCTGGGGAAGAGTGAAAGGATTCGGAAGAAATTAGACCGCCACGATATTTACCAAGCGTCCTGGGACGACGATCACTTTCTTCACTTCCTTGCCTTCTAGGAACTCTGCGAGCGCCAGATCCGCAAATGCAGCCTTTTCGACGCTCTCCTTATCGGCTCCCGTTGGAACTGTCAGATGGCCGCGAACCTTACCATTGATCTGGACCGCGTAGGTGATCTCGTCAACGACGAGATACTCTTCATTCCATGCGGGCCATGCCGACTGAGAAGCGAGACCTCCGAATCCCGAAAACTTCGCCGAGAGGCGAGACCAGAGCTCCTCAACCAAGTGAGGGGCGAAGGGACTCAGCAATGGCAGGAAGAGGCGGAGTGCTTCCAGGGGGCGTGGCTTCGCATTTGTGAACTCGTTCGTGAAGATCATCATCTGCGAGATTGCCGTGTTGAAACTGAGCGACTCGATGTCCTGAGTGACCTTCTTGATCGTGGCATGCAGGACGCGGCGTTGGGTTGGGCTCAACTCCTGCTCTGCGAGATCCTCGGAGAGAAGCCAATTCCCCTCCTGATCTTCCGTCATCCCCATGCGCCAGACGCGGGCAAGGAATCGGTAGACCCCCTCGACACCGGTCATGCTCCAGGGCTTCCCATGCTCCAAGGGGCCCATGAACATCTCGTAGAGTCGGAGCGAGTCGGCTCCGTATTCGGTGATGACCGAGTCAGGGTTGACGACATTACCACGGCTCTTCGACATCTTCTGGCCGTCATCTCCGAGGATCATCCCTTGGTTGACAAGGCGTTGGAACGGCTCCGGGGTGGTGAGTTGTCCGAGATCGAAGAGAACCTTGTGCCAGAAACGGGCATAGAGCAGGTGCAGCACGGCATGCTCGGTACCACCCACATAGAGATCGACTCCACCGGGGGCGCCTGTTCCACCCATCCAGTACTGCTCGGCTGCTTTGGCGACAAAGCGCTCAGAGTTCTTTGGATCGCAGAAACGCAGGTAGTACCAGCAGGAGCCTGCCCATTGGGGCATCGTGTTCAGTTCCCGGCGAGCGGTTTCGGAATATCGGACCCAATCGACGGCCTTTGATAGCGGAGGCTCGGCGGTTCCAGTCGGTTTGAAATCCTCCATCTCAGGGGGTTCCAAGGGAAGTTCACTAGCGTCGAGTGGACGGTGGGTGCCGTTCTCCCAAACGATAGGGAAGGGCTCTCCCCAGTAACGCTGACGGGAAAAGAGCCAGTCGCGCAGCTTATAGGTGATAGTGCCCTTGCCGGAGCCTTGCTCTTCAAGCCAGGCGATCATCTTTTGTTTGGCTTCCGGCGTGCGCAGCCCGTCGATCTGACCTGAATTCACAACTGTACCTTGGCCACTAAAACAGACTTTTTTTCCATCTGAGCAGCCATCGGCAGCTTCATCGGGAAGGACCACCTCACGGATGGGGAGGCCAAAGGTGACTGCGAACTCATGGTCGCGCTCGTCATGGGCAGGGACTGCCATGATGGCGCCCGTCCCATATCCGGTAAGGACATAGTCGGCAATCCAGACGGGGATCTTCTCGTTGTTAACCGGATTGCTGGCAGATATGCCGAGAGGCACGCCCGTCTTCTCCTTCGCTAAGTCGGTCCGCTCGAGATCGCTTTTGGAGGAGCAGGCTTTCTTGTAGGCTGTGACAGCTTCTGCCTGGGCGGCGGCGGTAATCTTCTCAACGAGCGGATGCTCTGGAGCCAAGACCAGATAGGTGGCGCCAAAAAGGGTTTCGGGCCGGGTGCTGAAGACAGTGACTGTTTGCTCCAGTCCCTCAAAGCCTTCGAGGCCCTCTAGTCCGAAGTGTACTTCGGCGCCCTCACTGCGACCGATCCAGTTGCGCTGAAGCAGTTTGATCGATTCCGGCCAGTCAAGTCCGTCAAGATCCGCGATCAGACGCTCCGTGTAGGCCGTGATCCGAAGCATCCACTGACGCATCGGACGGCGCTCGACCGGAAACCCTCCGACCTCACTCTTGCCATCCACGACCTCCTCGTTGGCCAGCACGGTTCCAAGTTCGGGGCACCAGTTCACCGGTTTATCAGAAACAAAGGCCAGCCGGACGCTGTCAGGATCCTCACCCGTGTAGTTGGAGATCGGTTCCGCGCGATTCGTGGTGGGGTTCACCCAGGCATTGTAGAGCTGGAGGAATATCCACTGGGTCCATCGGAAGTACTCCGGATCCGTCGTGCTGATCTCGCGCGACCAGTCATAGCTGAAGCCGAGCGACTGGAGTTGGCTGCGGAAGTTATCGATATTCCGCTGGGTCGTGATCCGGGGATGTTGCCCCGTTTTGATCGCATACTGCTCGGCAGGAAGACCAAAAGCATCCCATCCCATCGGATGCAGCACATTATCACCCTTCAGTCGGTGATAGCGGGCGAGAATGTCGGTGGCCGTATACCCCTCGACATGGCCTACATGGAGACCGTCTCCGCTGGGGTAGGGAAACATATCGAGCACATAGTACTTCTTGGCATCGGCGCGGAAACTCGGATCTCCCGGATTTGCAGCACAGAAGGCTCCGGACTTCAGCCAATGCTTCTGCCAACGGGCTTCGAATTCGGGAAAGGGATAGTTCTTGCGGGTAACGGACATCTGGTTCGAAGTAGGAAATGTTTATGGAATCCGAAAACATCCCTTCCGCCAAGCCGAGTCAGCATGAAAAACCAGAGATTCTTCTGGCCACCCGAAACAAGCATAAGGCCCGGGAGATCCAAACCATGCTCGGGGAGGAGGTCATCGTGACCGATGTGACCTTGCACGCACATCTGCCAGAGATCGAGGAGACAGGCATCACCTTCGAGGAGAACTCCAAGCTGAAAGCCGAGGGAATTTCCCGTCAGGTGGGAGGGATTGTGCTGGCCGACGACTCGGGTCTCGAAGTCGATGCTTTGGGGAAAGAACCTGGCGTCTACTCCGCCCGCTATGCGGGACCTGAATGCACCGACAAGGCGAATATGGCTCTGGTATTGAAGAAGATGAAGGGCTTCCCCGATGAGGTCCGTACGGCCCGGTTTCGCTGCGTTCTGGCCGTCGCGGAAAAAGGCATCACTCTTGCTGTCTTCGATGGCACCGTGGAGGGGATTCTGGCCCACGAGGTAAAGGGCGATGGAGGATTCGGCTACGACCCCATCTTCATGCCTCTGATTGATGGAGTGTATAAGCAGACCTTTGGGGAGCTCTCCTCCGAGATCAAACACAGCATGAGCCATCGGAGCAGAGCGCTTTTACAGTTCCGGGAGTGGTGGGTTATTAGGAGTGAGAGAGGCATTTAATCTATGGAATTTCCTGACACCTATTTCAAAGTCCTGAGACTGATTGTGCATGTCGCCGATGGGATCGGCGTGGCTGTGCTTGTGGCTGGGCTAATTTTAGCCGCCTTCCTTGCTCTGCGGACATTGAGCAGGACTGGCGACGGAGCCAAGGCCTACTCCGTGCTGCGGCGTACGCTCGGCGGTGGAATCCTGGCCGGCCTGGAGGTCTTGGTGGCCGGTGATCTGATCAGGACCGTAGCAGTCGATCCCACCATGAATAATGTGATCATTCTCGGGGTGATCGTCATGATCCGGACATTCCTCTCCTTCTCTCTGGAGATCGAGATCGAGGGAACGCTCCCATGGCATCGTGCTCTTACGCAATCGGGCGTTTCCGTGATCGCCGATGCCGTGAAGAAGTCGGGAGAGTAGGGGACAGAAGTCCGCTCATAGAGACCCTCCAAAAACCCATGCGACGTTTGATCGACTTTTGGGCTTTTGTTTCAGTTCTTGTCGTTTTTGGTGGTGGTCTTATCACCCTCCTGAGGGGGCTGGATCGGGGACGTCGTTCCCTTCTCAGCAAGAAGGCAGCACTGCTCACAGAACTCCATGATCAATTGGACAAGAATCCCGCTATTCGACACGCCGTAGCCTATCTTAAAGAATCCGATCTTGAGAAGAAACTCGAACGCCTGCTTGCGCCCGAAGCTGCATCACTAACGGAAGCCGAGGCTGTTATCAAAGAGGACCTCGATGCGCTCTTCCAGTTGCTGAACCGCATTGCCCATGCTGTCACGATCACCAAGATACTGACTCGGGAAGAGACGGAGATTTTTAGCGGGTATTTTCGGTTACTTCAGCACCACCCGATCCTGAGTCAGTACTTCTATAACTCCGGCTTTCTCGATCTCTGGGACTTCGCCCAGTCCTGGATGGAAAAGCTGAGTGGGGACGAGACTGAGATTTAAAAACTACAGGTCGTCGTCGGAGTCGTTGCTCACTCCCTTCTTCACGCCGCGCAGTTTGGCCTCAATGAATGGGTCGATTGCTCCATCCATGACCTCCTGTGCGTTGCCTGCTTGAACGCCGGTGCGGTGGTCCTTGACCATCTGATAAGGCTGAAAGATATAGGAGCGGATTTGACTGCCCCAGGCGATCTCACCCTTCTCGCTGTACTGGCGGTCGATTTCAGAGCGCTTCCTGTCGGCTTCAAGTTGGTAGATCTTAGCCTTGAGCAACTGGAGAGCCTGTTCACTGTTTTTTCCCTGACTCCGCTGTGCCTGACAGGCAACGACAATTCCCGTGGGGATGTGGCGAAGACGGACGGCGGTTTCCACCTTATTGACGTTCTGTCCTCCTTTGCCACCTGAGCGGAAGGTGGAGCGTTCTATATCGGCGGGGTTGATCTCGATGGGGGCATCCTTGATCTCCGGCGTCACATCGATGCTGGCGAAGGATGTGTGGCGGCGCTTTGCGGAGTCAAAAGGAGAAATGCGGACAAGACGGTGGACGCCGCGTTCGGCTTGGAGATAGCCGTAGGCAAAATCTCCCGTCACTTCGAGGGTCACTGACTTGATGCCTGCTTCATCACCCTCCTGGATATCGACAACGCTGGCGGTGAAGTCACTGCGCTCGATCCAGCGCTTGTACATGCGCATGAGCATGTCAGCCCAGTCGCACGATTCGGTGCCACCAGCACCCGAGTTGATGGTGAGGTAGGCATTGCTCTTGTCGAACTCTCCGGAGAGGAGTTGCTGGAGTTCAAATCTTTCGATCTCGCCGGTCAGTGCATGGAATTCCTTGAAGACTTCGCCCGCGGCCTGAGCCTTTGCCGCGGGGTTGGGATCCTCCATGGCCATTTCCTTGAGGATCTCAAGATCGCCGACACGCAGCTCCAACTGTCCAAGCGGGCCGAGTTTCGCCTTGATGGACGAGACCTTTTCCATGTCCTTCTGGGCCGACTCGCGGTTATCCCAGAATCCCGGTTCCGTCATGCGGCCTTCGATGGCAGCGAGTTCGGCGGCTAATGCGGGAGCGTCAAAGAAACCTCCTGAGCGAGCCGAGTCGGTCGGCAAGCCCGGAGGCATCCAAAAGAGAGAGGTCTATTTGTTTTTCAGACATGGAATCAGAAGAATTTAAGGCAAGATCAGGGAAACTGCGAAAGGAAAAGGCGCGCAGGGGCGAGGCTTAGTCATTCTAGGCTTTGGCCTAGAAGTCCGAGGAGCAGCAAACCTCCTGCCGGGAGGCGGAGGTTATCATGCCAAAGGCAGCCCGAAGGTCGAGCTTCGCGGGAGCGAACGAGGACAAATCCGAGGATGTCTGATCCGGAAGGATCGGCAGACAAACCTCCTGAGCGAGCCGAGTCGGTCGGCAAGCCCGGAGGCATCCAGGGTGGTTAGGTCGATCTGAGATTCGGAAGACATTCGTAATGAAGGATGAAACCTGAAAAAGAATAAAGGGAGCGGGTAATACCAATCACCATCAGAAATGACACTCTACGGCTGGTTCTTTTGGCGTGTGGCAGTGTCGTCATCGCTCTGGTTACCTGAAGCTAGCCAACACTCTTCCTCCGTGCCACCCACCAAAACCCCTTCGCCGCTAAAGTACCATTTCTTCCTGTGATTGGTATAAGGATCGATTCGAAGTAAAAAATCCTCCGAGGGAAAAAATTATCGAGCTTAGCGTCTATCCGCTTTAACTTCCTTCAGGTCTCAATTTTCAAGTTTCATCCCTCGAAGGGACCTGCTTTGCAGCCCCTTCTCAGGAGCGCGGTTTGGAGCTGCTCAGGCGGAAGATCGTCTCGCCATCTTTCATGAGATCCAGGCGATCGCGCGCAATCAACTCGAGATACTCTTTATCGGTCTCGAGGAGATGAACCTCCTGCTCATGCTGAGAAGTTGATTTTTTCAGCTCTTCGAGTCGCGTCGTCTGGAGGGCGAGATCATGTTTCATAGCGGAGAGACGAGTCCACTCGGGGTAGAAAGTGAATCCAGCAATCAGCAGAGCACAGACAACAATCAAAGCAAAGACGACCCGCATCGCTGTCGGAAGGAATTCCGACTGCGATCGGCGGCGCGAATTTGAATTCGTTTGGATGAAGTGACTGCTCTGCATGATCGATTTACTAGCACCTTAGCTTGCCGCCGTAAACAGCATCTTCACCGAGTTGCTCTTCGATGCGGAGAAGTTGGTTGTACTTGGCGACGCGGTCAGTGCGGCAGAGTGATCCTGTTTTGATCTGGCCGGCATTCGTAGCGACAGCGATGTCGGAGATTGTGGTGTCCTCAGTCTCGCCGGAGCGGTGACTGATGACGACCGTGTAGTGGTTCTCCTGGGCAAGCTCAATGGCGTCGAAGGTCTCGGTCAGGGAGCCGATCTGGTTCACCTTCACAAGAATGGAGTTGGCTACTCCCTTGTCGATTCCCTTACGGAGAAACTCGACATTCGTCACAAAGAGATCATCCCCGACGAGTTGGATCTTGTCACCGAGAGCCTCGGTAAGGAGCTTCCAGGTCGCCCAGTCGTTTTCGGCGCAGCCATCCTCGATCGAGATGATTGGGTACTTGCCGCAGAGCTTCTTGTAGTAGGCAACGAGTTCGGCACCGGAGCGGCGGCTGCCGTCGGATTTCTTGAAGACATACTGTTTCTTGGTGGCGTCGTAGAATTCGCTGGAAGCGACATCGAGGCCGATCCCGATCTGCGTTCCGAGCTTGTATCCGGCCTTCTCAACCGCGAGGGAGATGGAATCGAGGGCATCCTCGGCCCCTTTGAGCTTGGGGGCGAAGCCACCCTCATCCCCGATGGCTGTGGAGAGACCGCGGTCCTTCAGCACACCCTTGAGGGCGTGGAAGACTTCAGTTCCGGCACGGAGAGCCTCGGAGAAGGTGGGGAGCCCCTTGGGGATGATCATGAACTCCTGGAAGTCGATCGGCGCGTCGGAATGGGCACCGCCGTTGAGGATGTTCATCATGGGGACAGGCAGTACCTTGGCGTTCGGACCGCCGAGGTATTTATAGAGAGGGAGTCCGAGTTGGGCGGCGGCAGCGCGCGCGACGGCCATGGAGACGCCGAGGATGGCGTTGGCGCCTAGCTTCTTTTTGGTCGGGGTGCCATCCAGCTCCCTCATGACGGTGTCGATGGTTATCTGGTCGAGGGCGTTGTAGCCGACAAGCTCCGGAGCGATGTGATTGATAACATTGCCAACCGCCTTGCTCACTCCCTTGCCTAGGTAGCGACCCTTCACATTATCACGGAGCTCCACGGCCTCATGCTCTCCGGTGGAGGCTCCGCTCGGGACGGCAGCGCGTCCTACGGCTCCGCCGGCCAGATGGACGTCGGCTTCTAGGGTGGGGTTGCCGCGGGAATCAAGAATCTCACGGGCGTGGATGGCTGTGATGGTCGTGTCGTTCATGTGTTGATAAGGCTATTGGGTTATTGGGCTTTTAGACTTTTGGCAATTTGGATGCAGAAATCGTGGAAAATCAAACGAGCAACTGTAGTTACTATGAAGTAGTACCCTCTGTTGATCCCAGTGCGGCCATGTCGGTAAAGGGCTCGATCGTAAAGATCTTCATGGAGCGGATGCCTTTGTCTGCAGGGAGATCGATGACCTCGCCGATCTTTTTACCGAGCAAGGCTTTGCCGATGACGGCCTGATAGGAGACCCAGCCCTTATCGGGAACCCCGTCCCAGGCTCCCAGGATGCTGTAGGTTTCAGCGGAACCGCCTTCAGATGGCTCCACGGTTACCACGGAGCCAATGGAAACGGCTGAGGTATCGACATTCTCGAAGTTCGTGCCGCGGGAGTTATTAAGCATGAGCTCAAGCTCTCCCTTCTGACGGTTGAGAACTGCTTGCTGCTCCTTGGCCGACTTGAACTCGAAGTTCTCGCGCAGATCCCCGTAGGAACGGGCGGTGGCGATGTCGCGGATGTTCTGGGGAATAAGTACCTTCTCGATGTGCTCAAGCTCCTCCTTGCGACGCTGAAGGCTGGCCCAAGAGACGACGAGACTCTCGGCACGCTCGGCGGGTGCCTCCTGATCCCCGGTGACCAGAGATTCGAGTTCGGGATGAATTTTAAGGATGCGGGCCAGCAGGGAACGCCTATTCAGATCCGCAAAGACGGGGCTGAGCATGATCTTGCGGAAGGCCTGACGTGCTGAGTCGCGCTCGGCCTTGCCAAGGAGGTCAGCCACGAGATCGCGATCCTCAAAGAGGAACTCCTCAAGGCGCTTGCTCTTGATGTCGGCGTGGAGATCAGCCTCCATGGCCGCGAGAATAGCGGCGAAGAGTTCCTCGTCGATGAGTTCGGGGAGCGTCTTGGATCGATCCTTGCAGAGCCAGAGGACATAGTCGGAGCTGGCGGAGCGCTCACGAATCAAGCGACGGGTATGTTCTGCAAAAGCCTCACGCTTTCCCTGAGCCACGAAGAGTTTGAAGATCTCGCCGCTCAGGCGGGGCTCGGAGGTGCGAGTGAGACGGAACACCTTCTCCTCCCAATTCTCGGGGAAGGCTATTGGGAAAGCCTCGAGGACTCGCCCATACTTGGCGGCTGGGATTTCTGCGAAGATTTCGGTAAGCTTGGTTGGTGAATCGGCCAGAAGTGACGCGATGCTGGCCGCATCGGGCCCTGGCTTTAGGGATTCGTGCTTAGCGCAAATCTCGTCACGGATAATCAGAAGCTCGATCGCCTTGGCGGCGTGGATCCTGCCGCCTCGCTTGGCTGCCTCTTCGACCTCGGTGGCTAGGGAACGGAGTTCCTCCACTTCCTTGGCGAAGTCGTTGAGTGATTTGAGTGCCGTGTCGAGAGCCGCGACCTGCTCCCTCGGGTGGCGTGCCGCACGGAACTCGCCGATCAGGCGTTCGTGGGGATTCTGGGAGGTCTCCTGGAGGATAATCGGCTCCCCTTTCTTTGTCGGAATGAGGAAGTGACCGTCAGTCTTGAGTTTCTTCTTGGCAGCATCAAACCACTTCTTGAAGCCGGTTGCATCGAAGACGGAGGGAACCATCGTTGCCGCGATCTCGTCGGCTGTGGCCTGGCCCCCGTGATCTGCTAGAATCGAACGGACGAGCCCTACCGGGTCGGAAGCAGACTGATCCCGGACTGCCGCGGCATTGGTCGCCGTCCGCGCGAGGATATGCTCCGAAGGGATGTGGGTGAGGGTCTCCGAGGCATACTGGAGCTGCATCGGGTGTCCCTTCTTAGTGCCAAAATCAATCGTGATCTGTCCCGTGATCAATTCCCAACCGGCGATCTTGCCAAATCCCCAGCTGCGGTGGGTGCAGAAGGCTCCGGGAGAGAGTTTGGAGAGGGCTTCGGCGGCGGCGGTGGTGATTTTACCGGCGTCAATGTAGGGATTTAGGTCTTCGATCATGAGTGCGCGGAGTTTAGCCACCCACTGTCCTTAAAAGAAGGAAAATGAATTTTTATCTCGAAATCAGTCGAAAATCAGCGTCCCCCCAAAAATAAAAAATCTAATGCTCCACTGGTTGCGACGGGTTTCTTTATTAATCAACTGTTAATGCCAATAGGAAGGAGACGTACGCGGCGCTCCTGACGCGGCAGGCGAATGGTGAAGAGCATTCCCTGACCTTGTGCGCTCTGGATCATGATTTCACCACCATGCGCCCTGACGATGCGCTGGACGATATTCAGCCCCAGCCCTGAGCCGTTCTCCTTGGTTGTATAGTAAGGTTGAAAGATGATGCCCATCTTTTGAGGATCTATTCCTCCACCGGTGTCACCGATGCTGACCCAGACATGGGAGTCGTTGCAGGCTGTGCCGATCCTGAGATGTCCGGTGCTGCCCATGGCTTGTATGCTGTTCCGGATCACATTATAGAGAGCCTGTCGGAATTGATCCGGATCGAGCAAGACCCGGGGGAGATCTTTGCCGGTGAAGAGATCCACTATGATACCCCGATCTTCCACCTCATTGCGCAGGAAATCGACCGTTTCTAGAATCAGAGCATTGAAATCGGTCGGCTTGCACTCTAGGGGAGCAGGCCGGACTGCCTTGAGGAACTGGGTGATGATCTGATCGAGACGCCTGACCTCCCCTCTTGCCACCGAAACGGAATCAGCCAACTCCTTCTGGTCATTCTTTGAAATCAAGGGTCTGTTCAAGCAACGCTCCAGAAGCTGCAGATGGATGTCGAGCGAGTTGAGGGGATTTCCGATCTCGTGTGCCACGCCTGCGGCAAGCAAAGTCACGGCAGAGAGGCGCTCGCTCTCGATCGTTTCCTGAGTCTCAAGTCGTTCCTCTGTAATGTCGCGGAGAATGATAACACGTCCCACCAACTCCCGCTGAGCTAGCTCTTTCTCGTCGCTCATCAGCGGACTTACGTAGAAGTTCAGAAAGCGGTGTTCCGGATAGAAGACTTCCAAATCACGGCTCATGACATCGCCGGGACGCGCTACCGACTTGAGCTCCAGCCCGGGAATGGCTTCCGCTAGGCTACGGCCGATATGTTCGGCACCGTTCATTCCGAAGAAGGAACAGGCTGCCTTGTTCATGTAGATGATGTGATCCCGAGGATCAGTGACGATGACTCCTTCCAGGATGGCGTTGAAGATAGTCTCCAGAAATCCCTTCTCCTTGGAGAGGATCTGGAGGTAATGACCGATGTCGTCCGGTTCCACGAATCGGATCCGCTCGACAAGCCTGCCGATGAATCCGGCGTTCATCAGTTCGTTCCTGCTGGGAGACGAGTGGCTGCGGATCCGATGGGTTCCATGAGGAGTTCCTCGAGTTCCGTCACCCTGCACTCAAAGAGCGCCAGGGCCGCTTTTACCGGTTCGGGTGAGCTCATGTCCACGCCTGCTTCTGCCAAGGTCTCGATCGGGAACTTACTGCCGCCACTCTTCAGGAAGCCGAAGTAGCGCTCTGTATTGCCCGTGTTGAGAACCTGTTCCGCCAGAGTGATCGCAGCCGAGATACCGGTGGCGTACTTGTAGACATAAAAAGCACTATAGAAATGCGGGATACGGAGGCATTCCAGCTCCAGTTCCTCGTCGATCACGACCCCGTTTCCGAAGTAGGTGTCCAGAAGAGAGCGGTACATTCTGCGGAAAGTTTCAAGCGTTAGGGCAGCTCCCGATTCCTCGGCGGTATGTGCGATTTTCTCAAATTCAGCGAACATCGTCTGCCGAAAAAGCGTGCCGCGCAGGTCATCGATCTGACGGTTGATCAGGTAGGCCCTCATGGAGCGCTCCTTGGTCTCGGAGAGCAGGTGCTCTGTGAGCAGGATCTCGTTGAATGTTGAGGCCACCTCGGCCAGAAAAATCGGGTAATGGTAATTCTGGAAACTCTGGGTTTGCCTAGAGTACCAAGTGTGCATCGAATGACCCGCCTCATGGGCCAGCGTGTAGATGTCGGAGAAGACATCCTGCTTGTAGTTCATCAGGATGTAGGGAGGTCCTTGATAAGTCCCATAGGAGAAGGCGCCGCTGCGTTTTCCCTTGTTTTCGTATCGGTCGCACCAGCGCTCCTCACGGAGACCGCGCGAAAGGGTCGCTGTATATTCCGAGCCAAGCGGGTGAAGTGACTTCATCACCATGTCGATCGCCTGATCGAACGAGACATCGCTCTGTACCGCCGAGACTAGCGGGGCGTACGTGTCGTAGACATGCAGATCGGGGAGATTGAAAAGCTGCTGACGCAGGCCGTAGTACTTGTGAAGGATGGGGAGTCGTGAGCGGACGGCCTCGACCAGGCTGTCATAGACGGCTATAGGGACATTATCGGCGAAGAGCGAGGCCGCGCGCGCGGAAGGGTAGTGTCGAGCCTTGGCAAGGAAGACATCCCCTTTGATCGAGCTGGCGAGTGAGCTGGCGAGGGTGTAGCGGTGGGCTGTGAACTCCGTATAGAATTTCTCGAAGGCCTCTTTACGGACCGTGTGGTCGGGACGTTGAAGCAGAGAGGAAAAGCTGCTTTGGGTCAGCTCGATCTCCTGCCCACGGTCGTCGTTCACTGTGCCGAAGGTCATGTCAACATTCGTGAGCTGGGAGAAGGTCTCGTGATGACCTCCAAGGGCCGGCATTGAGAGAGAGATCAGACGCTCTTCCTTGTTGCTCAGAATATGCGGCTTGAGACGGCGCAGGTTTTGCAGGGAGATCTGCCAGTCAGCAAGCAGTGGATCGGCTAGAAACTGCTCGAGCATGGCATCAGGAATCTCCTGAATCTCCGGGGCGATCCAGGAGCTGGTCTCGCTGATCTTGGCGCAGAGCGAGGAGAGGCGTCCCTCGCGGTCCAGAGCATCGTCATTCGAACTGTCCTCGGAAAGGCGTAAGCTCGAATATTGGTTCAGGCGCTCAATGGAGCGATCCAGGGACGATTCAAACTCGAGGGCCTTGGCGAGATCCCCGGCGCCTTTTGCTAGGGTTCCCTTGAAGGCATTGATCTCTTCGAAGCGTGAGGCGAGTTCCGAGAACTCGGCCTCCCAGGCCGTGTCATCGGGGAAAATGAGCATCAGATCCCAGGTGTCAGCGGCAAGGACTTCGGCACGACTTTTAAGCGTGGAGACCTGCGAATCTCCCGTGAGATCGGCGATCCAAGCGACCCGATGACTTCTGCCGGTGACGAGAGACATTAGCTGTTACTTCTGAACTTTACCCTGAGAGGCCACAGCTGCCGCTGCTGCTGCAATCGCCTCCTTGTCGCCGAGATAGTAATGGCGGATCGGCTTCAAATTGTCGTCGAGTTCGTAGACAAGCGGGATACCAGTCGGGATGTTGAGAGCAAGGACCTCTTCCTCGCTGAGATCATCGAAGTACTTCACCAGTGCCCGTAGGGTATTCCCATGGGCGGTCACCAGGACTTTCTCGCCGCGCTGCACCGCAGGTGCGATCTCGTTGTGCCAGTAGGGGAGAACACGGTCCACCGTATCTTTGAGGCACTCGGTTATGGGGAGTTTTGCCTCGGGCACATCCTTGTAGCGGGGATCATGGCCAGGGAAGCGCTCGTCACTCTTTTCCAAGGCAGGAGGCGGCACATCGTAGCTACGCCGCCAGATGTGGACCTGATCCTCACCGAACTTCGCAGCTGTTTCCGCTTTATTGAGTCCCTGCAGGGATCCGTAGTGACGCTCGTTCAGGCGCCAGGAAAGTTCAATGGGAATCCATAGTTCATCGAGTTCATCCAAGATCATCCAGTTGGTGCGAAGGGCGCGCTTCAGCACAGAAACAAACGAACGATCGAATTTGTACCCCTCCTTCTTGAGAAGCTGACCCGCCGCCTTGGCCTCACCGAGACCCTTAGCATTCAGATCAACATCGGTCCACCCGGTGAAGCGGTTTTCTTGGTTCCAAGTGCTTTCACCGTGACGGATTAAAACGATTTTGTACATTGTTTAATTTTACACAGAAAAATTCACCCGTGGAAAGGTTGGGTCTTCTATCCTTTAGCTAACCAAGGGGCTAATTCCGCTCTCAGGGCCATCTCATCGCCAACTGCGAATTCTTCTCCGAGCTGGAGTGGAATACGTGATCCGGAAAGGGTTTCGATTTCAAGAATAAGGATGCGTTTTCCGGGATGTTTTTTGATGGCGGCGTGGATAGCAGGCAGATCGTCCACGATCAGGCGACTGCGGTCCATCCGGAGGCGGAGAGGTCTCTTGGAGGCCTTCGGGTTAAGGGCCTTGAAATCGCTACCCATGGCCCTGACACTTCCATCCCGAGGGGTGATGCGGGCATTACAGGAGAGGACCGTACCGGGTTTGAGGAGTTCCTCGTTTTTGCTGAAGGATTCGTCCCAAGCCATGAGCTCGAGCGTACCGGAGTCATCCTCGAGGGTCAGGATGCCGAAGGGACGTCCATCCTTCTTTGAGAAGCGTTTTTCCACGGTGGAAAGGAGTCCCGCCAATTTGACGCTGCCCGGTTCGGTCATGGCTAGCGCCTCGAATACCGATCCATAGGAGCCTGACTCCAGATTGCCGCGGTAGTCGTCGAGTGGGTGGCCGGTGACATAGAAGCCGAGCAGTTCCTTTTCGTGGCCTAGCATCTCGGAACGGGTCCAACGTTGGATACTCGTTTCATTTTCTCTTCCCTTGCCCGAGGAGGCAGCCGGTGCTGGAGCCAGATCAGCAAAGGAGTCGAAGAGGGAGACCTGACCGCTGGCACGGTCTTTCTGGACCGAGGCGGCGGCACCCATGGAGGATTCGATCGCAGCATCGATAGCGGCACGATGACGACCACCCCAATCGAAAGCACCGCATTTCACAAGACTCTCGAGGATCTTCTTGTTCACCGTCCGGGAGTCGAGGCGCGAGCAGAAATTTTCTAGTGACTTGAAAGGACCATTCGCCTCGCGATCGGCGATCGCGGTCTCCATCGCTGCCTCGCCGACATTTTTTATGGCGGCCAGTCCGAAGCGGATGGCCTTGGCGCCGGGGATCTCCTCAGGCAGGAAGGTGAGGGCGCTTCGGTTGACATCCGGCGGTAGAATTGCTATCCCCATGCGGGCGCACTCGCCGACAAAGGTTGCTATCTTTTCGGTGTTGTTGATTTCGTTACCGAGCAGGCCGGCCATGAACTCGACCGGGTGATTGGCCTTCAGGTAGGCAGTCTGGTAGGAGAGGAGCCCGTAGGCGGCGCTGTGGCTCTTGTTGAATCCGTACTGCGCGAACTTCTCCAAGAAGTCGAAGATGGCGTTGGCCTGCTTGCCGGGGATCTGGTTGACCCGAGCGCAGCCCTCGACAAAGACCTCGCGCTCCTTGGCCATCTTCTCGATGTCCTTCTTGCCCATGGCACGGCGTAGGAGATCGGCCTGACCGAGCGTGTAGCCGGCCAGGGCGCTCGCCGCCTGCTGCACCTGCTCCTGGTAGACGATGATACCGTAGGTCTCCGAGCAGATCTTCTCGAGCAGGGGATGAGCATACTCGATCTTCTTCCGTCCCTTCTTGCGATCGATGTAGTCGTCGATGAACTGCATCGGTCCCGGGCGGTAGAGGGCGATCAGGGCGATGATGTCGGTGAAGTGCTCGATCTGAAAGCGCTTGGCGGTGGCGACCATACCTCCGGACTCCAACTGGAAGACGCCGATCGACTCGCCGCGGTTCAGCAGGTCGAAGGTCGCTTGGTCATCCATTGGGAGCTCGGAGATATCGAAGTCGGGAGTGTGCCGATGGATTAGCTTCACGGCGTCGTCGATCACGGTGAGGGTCTTCAGTCCGAGGAAATCCATCTTGAGAAGGCCCAAGTCTGTGAGAGGGGACATGGAGTACTGGCTGACGATGTTGCCGTCGTTGGCCCGGGTGAGAGGGATGTACTCGGAGAGATCGCGGTCGGCGATGACGATGCCCGCTGCATGGACGCCACTATTGCGGGAGAGACCCTCGAGGATGCTGGCGTAGCCCCAGAGCTGAGCCGTGGAGGATTCCTCCTCGACCGCTTTCTTCAGCTCGGGATTCTTGTCGATCGCGCCTGGCTTTTTCTCTCCTTTCTTCTCGGTGCTATTGAGAGAGATATCGAGCTCGTTCGGAATCATCCGCGAGATGCGGTCTGCATCGCCGTAGCTCCAACCGAGGACACGGCCGACATCGCGGATGACGCTTTTCGCCCCCAAGGTGCCGAAGGTGATGATCTGGGAGACGGCCATCGTACCGTACTTCTGGCGGACATACTCGATCACCTCACCCCGTCGATTCTGGCAGAAGTCGACGTCGATATCGGGAGGGCTGATACGGTCTGGGTTCAGGAATCGCTCGAAAAGGAGTCCGTAACGGAGCGGATCGAGATCTGTGATTCCGAGCACATAGGCGATCAGTGATCCGGCCGCAGAGCCGCGACCGGGACCGACGGGGATGCCCTGGCTCTTCGCGTAGTTGATGAAATCCCAGACGATGAGGAAATAGCTCGTGAAGCCTGTCTTGTAGAGGACCGAGAGCTCGAACTCGAAGCGCTCACTGATGACAGGATCATCCATGGCCCGCACGCCGTAGCGCTTGCGGAGTCCCTCTTCGCAGAGTTCACGCAGATAGCCTTCACGCGTCTTTCCCTCCGGCGGGAGGTAGTCAGGGTACTTGGACTTCCCAAACTCGAGTTTGGCATTGCAGCGTTCCGCAATGGCCAGAGTATTGGTGATGGACGTGGGCTGATCGGCGAAGAGAGCGGCCATTTCGTCACCGCTCTTGAAGTAGAGCTCGGGGACATAGCGCATCCGCTTCTCGTCATGGATCATCGCCCCGGTCCCGATGCAGATCATGACGTCGTGGGCCTCGTGATGGGAGCGCTCCAGGAAATGGACATCGTTGGTGGCGACTAATCCGAGGCCGAGGTCGCGTGAGATGTCGATCAGACCGCCGCGGTTACGCCGCTGCTGCTCAATGCCATGATCGGCCAGCTCGATAAAGAAATTCTCCTTGCCGAAGAGGTCCCGATACGTGGCTGCCGTCTCCAGGGCCTTGGCGGTCTGTCCCTCGCTCAGGGCCATGTTGACCTCTCCTTTCAGGCAGCCGCTCAAGGCAATGAGACCCTGACTGTGATTGGCGAGGAGTTCGCGATCGACGCGGGGCTTGTAGTAGAAGCCTTCGAGGTGGGCCGCTGTGCTGAGCTTCACTAGGTTCCGGTAACCGGCATCGTCAGAAGCGAGGAGCGTCATGTGGAAGGCTATATCCTTGCCTCCGTTACTTGTCTTCTTTTCGTGCATCGACCCGGGGGCGACATAGATCTCGCAACCAATGATGGGCTTCACTTTGGCCTTCTCGGCCGCCTGATAGAACTCGACTGTTCCGAAGAGATTCCCGTGGTCAGTCAGGGCGATAGCCGGCATCTCTAGCTCGGCAGCCTTCTTTACGAGTTCCTCCATCCGGATCGCGCCGTCCAGCAGCGAGTACTCGCTATGAACGTGGAGGTGGACAAACGGGGTCTGGGCCATACGGAAAGGTTAAGGGTGCCAGTCAAGGCGGGCAAGAGGGCAAGTGAAAGACTCCCCCCAAAAAGTTTCTGAAAAGCATCAATCAGAGGTTTTTCTCGGCAATCACGAGCAGTCCGCGAAGAGTGAGCAGTGGATCAACCAGATCGATGATCTTACTGGCACCATTCTGTCCAGAGAGTCGGGCTACAAGTTCTGCGTCTCCCCCCGTAGCGATGACAAAAGGCTTCTTCCCTTTGAAGGTGTCTCGGGTAATCCGAGCCACTGCCTCCCGGACGAGTCCTACAGCCCCAAGCAGAAGTCCAATCCGAATGGCCTCTTCCGTGCTTTTGCCGACGCTCGAAGCGATTTTTCGGATCCGGGTGAGTGGCAGGAGGGCCGTCCCTTCATGAAGGGCCTTGGCGGCAATGGGGAGTCCGGGAGCGATGATCCCTCCAAGATAGCTTCCCCTGGCATCGATCACATCGAAGGTCACGGCCGTTCCAAAATCGACGACGATTGCCGGAAGCTTCTCGAGTTGTATTGCAGCGGCGGCATTGGCCAAGCGGTCCGCTCCGATCGTACGCGGATTCGGATAGGAGACGGGGACTCCTCCTGGTACTCGATGATCCACACAGAGAGGGCGGCAGGTTAACGATGCGGAAAGGATCCGGCTTGCCTCGGGCACCACGGAGGAGATGACGGCCAGATCCAGTTTGGCCCTGATTCCTCGGAAGAATTTTGGTGTGAGTTCGGAAGTTGCAATCTTGGTGACGCGTCCGATCTTTCCATCACTCGCCACAGCGATCTTGGTAAAGGAGTTGCTGACATCGATCAGCAGGATTTTCCTTTTCATGACGGATGGGCTATCCGCCTACACACCGGAGGCATTCACCAGATCCGCTTCTTCAGGGGGAAGGGCGCCCTGGAATCGTTTTTTGTCGATAGCTTTCATGTAGGCCTCATGCGGACTGATCGTTCCATCCAGCATCTTCTCCCAGATGGCATCATCCATAAACTGCATCCCCTCGGATTTGCCGGCCACGATGACATCCTGAAGCTTCTGGGTCGCTCCCTCGCGGATGATGGCGGAGACGGCGTTATTCACCTTTAGGATCTCGTTGATGGCGACACGCCCCTTGCCATCGGCTTTTTTGAAAAGGAGCTGAGCCACGACGCCTCTGAGTGAGGAAGCCAGCATGGTGCGAACCTGAGCCTGCTGGTCTGCAGGGAAGGCGTCGATCATACGGTCGACCGTCTTACGGGCGTTATTGGTGTGCAGGGTGCCAAAGACCAGGAGTCCGGTTTCGGCTGCGGTCAGGGCCAGAGAGATGGTCTCCAGATCGCGCATCTCGCCGACAAGAACGATATCTGCATCCTCGCGGAGTGCCGCCTTCAGGCCAGTGGCGAAGGAGGGAGCATGCTCGGGGACCTCGCGTTGGGTGATGATGCTTCGCTTGTTACGGTGGACGAACTCGATCGGCTCCTCGATGGTGACGATGTGGCGGCCGTAGTTGGTATTGATGTAGTCGATCAGGGCCGCAAGCGTCGTGCTCTTGCCGGAGCCGGTGGGTCCGGTCACAAGAACTATACCGCCGCGCATGTCGCCGAATTCCTTGATCACCCCTGGGACATTGAGCTGTTCAAGTGTGAGGATCTTGGTCGGGATGATACGGAATACCGCTCCGTAACCATGAGCTTGCTTGAGATAGTTGCAGCGAAAACGACTGTTCTCATCCATCTGGTAGGCGAAATCGAGATCGCCGCATTCCTCGTACTTCTGCCACTTCTCGGGCGTACAAATCTCGCTGAGCATATAGGCCATCTGCTCGCGGGTGAGGGGAGCGGACTCGGCCCAGATCGGCACGATTTCTCCGTGTTTGCGGATCTTCGGAGGTTGTCCCTCGGAGAGATGGAGATCGGAGGCGCCGTTTTCGATGAGTGCCTGGAAGAGTTCGTCGATGTATGCCATGGCTTCTAAATAGGTTCAGGTACCGATGACGATACGCATCTCGGTCTTGTTCTCGGCCCGGTAGAGTGCCTCCTCTGCTGTAATGATTCCTTGGCGGTAGAGCTCAGCTACGGACTCGTCCATCAGGATCATGCCGGCCTTCTTTCCAGTCTGAATAATGCCGGGAAGCATGAAGGTCTTGGCCTCGCGGATGACGTTTCCGATGGCCGGGGAGTTGAGCATGATCTCCATGGCGACGGCGCGTCCCAGACCATCGGCCCTGGGAATGAGTTGCTGGCTGACAATGCCGCGGAGGGACTCGCTCACCATCATGCGGATCTGGTCGCGCTGATCGGCCGGAAAGACATCGAGCAAGCGGTCCAGGGTCCGGGGGGCATTGCTCGTGTGCAGAGTGCCTAGCACTAAGTGACCGGTCTCGGAGGCCGAGATGGCCAACTGGATGGTCTCGAGATCGCGCATCTCACCGACCATGATGACATCCGGATCCTCACGGAGAGCGCCTCGGAGTGCGGCCGCAAAGGATTTGGTATGAGTGTGGACTTCGCGCTGGGTCACCTGGCAACGTGCAGAGGGAATGATGTATTCGATCGGTTCCTCTAGGGTGATGATATGATCGCCTCGGTGGAGGTTGATCTCTTGGACGAGTGCGGCAAGCGTTGTAGTCTTCCCACTGCCCATGGCTCCGGTGACTAGAACGAGTCCATTGTGATACTGGGTGAGCAGCTTCAGCTGATTCGGCATTCGCAGCTCATCAAGCGTCCTGAGATTGCTCGTAATAATCCGGAATGCCAGATCGTAGCCGAGTCGCTGGCGTACCACGCTGGTGCGGAAGCGGCCACTGGCGTTGTTGTAGGCGAAGTCGACGTCGCCCTGATCGATAAGCCGTTGACACTGCTGCTCGTCGAGGAACCCCTTCACCAATGCCTCAGTGTCCTCAGCGGTGAATTTTGGAGCGTTCTCCCACATCGGAATCAGTACCCCGTAACGGCGGCAGGTTGGAGGACTGGAAACGCTGAGGTGGATGTCGGAGGCATCAGCCTTTTTACCGAGATTCAGGTAGTCATCGACATGACCCGGTAATGTACGATCGGAGAGCGAACTCATGGGAGCGAAAAAACCAATTAAACGCGGTTTCTAACTAGGTTCGTCTCCGTTTAGCAAGTCCCGCCTTGGCGGCATTCGTGGCAAATTCCACGACAAGAGGCTTCAGGATAGGATACAAAATCTTTCCCACCTCCAACGCTCCGGAGATCCATCCGACCTTGGTAAGGGTCCCGACTGCTTGCACGGAGGCTGCAGCGACTTTCTTGGAGGTTTTTTGTTTTGCTCCGGGGGACGTCTCTTGACGACTATCTCGGCCTCCTCGGCCCCCGAAAAAGGTGGCGATCAATCCCGCCGTCGCAGCTCCGCCAATCCAACGCAGGGGATGATGACGGACTGATTCGGTAAAGCGCTTCTGAATATCCAGATCCGAGAGGAGTCCGGCGTACTGGCGGGAGATAGCGATCCGGCTTTCTCGGACGCCTTGCTGGAGTTTGGAAAGTTCTACCTCCGGTGCATTCATCGTGTGGTGGGAGAGTTGGGAGTGTTGGAAAAGGTGTGATTGGCAGCAGTAGAGGATGGGTCGTTACCAATCGTACTTCCCAAGGCCTCGATATCGCGCCGCAGTTCTGCAGTGGTCGCCTCAAAGGGACGCGGATTAATCAACCGGGCCTGGAGTATCTGGTAGAGTGATCCCAAAATTCCCAAGTGGAGCAATCCGGCAGCGGCGAGAGAGAGAGGCCATCCCCAACTGAGGTAGGTGGCCAGTAGGGCAATCAAGGCTCCGATCAAGGCGACATAAGCGATCATGGCCACCAGGATCATCGCCATCAGTAGGATCAGTCCGGCTATGCTCTGACGGACTAAGAGACGTCCTTCCAGCAAAGCCAAGGAGCCGAGCGAGAACAGGTGGCGAAGCAAACCGGCCGTTAGACCCGTGATTCTGGAGGGAATGCCACCTGGCAGATTCTGGGAATTCATCATGACAGGCGAACCTGATCGTACTGGGGAAAGAAGGGTTCCCTAGCGCCGACGCAGGATCCATCCCACAAGCAGTCCGACGGCAAAGGTGATGCCTACGGCGCGAAAAGGGTTGTCTCGGACATAATCCTCGGCCTGATTGGCAAGCTCCTCGAACTGGTCGCGGTATTCCGATGCTGCTTCCCCCGCACGATGAGCAACATTGCCATAGCGGTCTATCGCCTCTTGGGAAAGATCTCCGTACTTGGCTTTGGCTGTCTGGGAAAGATCGGCGTAGGTGGAGCGTGCCGCTTCCTTGAGATCCTGTGCTGCGGCTCCGAGCTCCATGCGTCCCGTTGCGTAGGCCGATCGGGCGCTGGACTTGGCGGCTTCAGCCATTTCACGGGCGGCCGCGGCTGTGGTCTCAAGGGCTTTTTTGGCATGGGCCTGGCTGCTTTCGAGCTTTTCAGAGACTGTGGGGTTATTGGTGGATTCGGTCAAGGTGGTGAAGGGTTAGAGTGTGGAGGTGATGATTCAAGAATCGCAGAAGTGAGCCTGTTGGCAAGGCGTCATCTAGGAGTCCCGCTCCATCGGTGGGAGAGTCCGCAGGAGAGCTCTTGGTGATCCATCGTTCCAATCAACGAGAGTTGCACGGTCTCCACCGAACCGCCAAGGCGGGAAAGGCGTTTTGAGATCATGGATTGAGCAAGGTCGTCAAGGGTGTCGCTGTAGGTATTCAGTAGAAGAAAGAGAGGTTGCTCGGAGAGCGCCTCCTGAGCTGTATCGATCAGGAAGGGAAGATGCTCCGAGAGTTTCCAGAGTTCACCTTTCTTTCCCCGTCCGAACGATGGTGGATCCATGACAATGCCGTCATAGCGATTGCCCCGACGGATCTTCCGTAGCAGGAGGGTGAGGGCATCCTCGACGATGTAGCGGATAGGTGCCTGGGCAAGACCGGAAAGGCGTGCGTTTTCCGAGCACCAGCCAACCATGGCCTTGGCGGAATCGACATGGGTGACGGAGGCTCCGGCGGCGGCTGCTGCCAAGCTTGCCCCGCCGGTGTACCCGAAGAGATTGAGCATCCGGACTTCCGAACCTTGATGCTTCCGGGCACCGATAAGCTCCCGGATCCAATTCCAGTTATCTGACTGTTCCGGAAAGAGGCCGAGGTGTTTGGAATTGGTGGGGCGAATAAGAAAGGAGAGGTCGCCGTGGCTGACGATGCATGGCTCGAGGAGGTTATGCCGCCAGTTCCAGATGCCTCCCGTGGCACGGTCTCCAGAGTAGGATCCCTCCCATGCGGGAAGTGACGAACGGTCTTTCCACGGCCAGATTGCGGCGGACTCGGGACGGAGAATCACTGTTCCGTTCCATCGTTCCAGACGCTGTCCGTTGCCGGAGGCCAGAAGATCATATCCTTTCCAAAGCGGATGGTTGATCGAAGGAGTCATGCAATCACTTGGAGAGTGTCTGGAACTGGACGATCAGAAGGCAGAGATTGAGTCCGGCAATCACGGCGGCCATGACCCATCCGATCAGTCGAATCCAGGCCGCATTCACAAATTCTCCCATGATCGAGACGTTCCCGGTGAACTGCACCAGCGGTATTACGGCGAAACTGAGTTGCATGCTGAGCACCACCTGGCTAACGAGCAGAAGGCGCGTGGTGGATCCTTCTCCCGCGATCGCAATGACGATGAAGGCCGGGATGATTGCCAGCATCCGGGTGATCAGGCGTCGCATCCAGGGTGCGATCCGGATGTGGACAAATCCCTCCATGATGATCTGTCCTGCAAGGGTGCCTGTCAGGGTGCTGTTCTGACCCGAGGCCAGAAGAGCCACAGCAAAGAGGGTGCCTGCACCCGCGACGCCAAGCATCGGGGTCAGCAACTTGAAGGCATCCTGGATTTCAGCCACATCCGTTCGGCCGGCCCTGTAGAACGTGGCGGCTGCCAGAATTAAAATGGCCGAGTTGACAGCAAAGGCCAGAGTCAGCGCAATATTGGAATCAATGGTCGCGAAGCGGATGGCTTCCTTCTTGCCCATAGAGTCGAGCGGGTAACGCCGGGTCTGCACGATGGAGGAGTGCAGGTAGAGGTTATGAGGCATGACCGTGGCACCAATAATGCCGATGGCGATGAAGAGCTTTTCCGGATCCGATACGATAGTGGCTGTTGGGAGGAACCCGTGGAGGATCGGCAGGATCTCCGGTCTGGAGAAAAAGAGTTCCAGGGCGAAGCATCCCGCGATGGTGGCGATCAGAGTGATGACGATCGCCTCAATGTAGCGGAATCCTTTCTGCTGAAGTAAAAGAAGAAGCAAGACGTCAAGGGTAGTGATGACCACACCGACCAGCAGTGGGAGATGAAAGAGGAGGTTCAGCGCAATGGCCGAGCCGAGTACCTCGGCCAGATCACAGGCGGCAATGGCGATTTCCGCAAAAATCCAAAGACACACGGAGGCTTTTTTCCCGTAGTGTCTGCGGCAAAGTTGTGCCAGATCGGTGCCGGTGGCGATGCCTAGTTTCAGGGCGAGGTATTGCAGGAACATAGCCAGCAGGCTTGATAGGAGGATAACTGAGAGCAGTGAGTAGTTGTATTTTGATCCTCCTGCCAGATCGGTCGCCCAGTTTCCTGGATCCATGTATCCGACTGCAACAAGGTATCCCGGACCCGCAAAGGCCAGAAGTTTTCTCCAAAACCCCTTCTGAGAAGGTACATGCATGGTGCGATGCACTTCTGGCAGGGTAGGCGAAATGAACTGAGTCATAAAATTAGCCTTGGCTAAAATATTTATACAATGCTATGAGTTGGCTGCAAAGTGAAAAAACCTAAAAGCTAAATCTCTAAAAACCTCCATGGTTAAAACCACAAACAGGTCATCATCGGCCACTGAGGACTATCTCGAGCGTATCCAGGAGCTGATCGAGGCCAAAGGTTACGCCAGGATGGTGGATATCGCAGCCAGCTTGGGAATCTCCCAAGCCAGCGTCACCAACATGGTCAAGCGGCTCGATGCCGAAGGATTCGTACTCTATGAGAAATACCGGGGATTGGTGCTCACGCCGGAAGGGGAGCGTATCGCCAAGGAGATCGCTCGGCGGCATCGTATTCTAGCGGATTTTTTGAGCCAGTTGGGTGTCTCCAGTGAAGAAGTGGAGCGTGATGTCGAGGGAATGGAACATCACTTGAGTCTGGAATCCTTGGAAGCGATTGAACGTCTCTGCCAACAACTCGCTTCTCATCCCGATCTGCTGGCAAAAAACAAGCAGGGATCGCAACAAGGAATTCACTGAACTGGACATATGATGTCCGGTTGATTGCGTTTCTCATGCTTGCCATTCCTGATGGGATGGCCTACATTTTAAAAATCGCTTCTTATGTCCACTTTCAAGCAACTAGCCTTCCTTTTGGGGATTTCGGATCGGCAGCTTCGACGCTATGCTGAAGAAAAGAAAATCGTAGGAGTGTACACAACAAAAGGTGGCCATTGGCGCCTGCGTGGAAAACTCACCGAAGCCCGTGTTCAGCGTACCAGAAAAGCGCTCCGCTTGACTCCCTCTATTGCGACGAATCGACGGAAGAATCACTTTAAACGTGCCAATGTGGTGATCAAGGATATCCAGAAACAATGGAAGCAGACCTTTGAGCCTCCCAAGAAGAAAGTGCCATCGGCTAGAAAGTCCAAGCCATCCAAGGCACCGCTTCCGGGTCATGCTGTCCAGGTTGATCTGTTCGGGGAATGGTAGTGTGAGGATGGGCGGATCTTTTCCGAATTTGGTACTCTACCCGGCTTGGATTTCTCCCGGAAGACCTTCACCCTCCTCTGCTTATGAAACGATTTCCTGCATCCTGTATCTACGCCTTTCTTCTGATCGCGGTGTGCCTGGTTCATACTTCCAGTCTAAAAGGCGCAAGTCATTCCGTGACCCCACGACTCTCCGCGATGGCCACGCTTTCCTTCCGCGGGGCCAAACCGGGTGATCGGGTAGAGTTGGTCGTGACTGTTCGTAATGCTCTCCATCCTGTGAACGCCACGGTGCAGCGGTCTCCCTCTTTCCGTATGAGGACACTCAGCAAGCCAATGTTACTCAACACCGGGGAAGGGGATGTCTGGCTTTTCCGTTACCAGATCATTCCTACAGAAACCGGGGACTTCGAGATTCCTCCTATTACTGTGACGGATGCATCAGCTCAGGCAAGGACGTCTTCGCTGATACTTCGTGTTTCGTTCAAGGGCGAAGCCCCTGTACTGAGCTCTGGTGAGCTTGCACGATCGGTCAACCTACCCCTCTCCCTGAGCGAGGAGGTAATAAAAAATACTCCTCAGAAAGCACCGAAGCCCGACCGAACTCCGGCTCCTGCAGATACGCGGCCATTGCCAACACGGATTATTTCGACCTGCTGGAAGGAACTCCAAGCCTTGTGGAGCTATCCCGGAGGGAAGTAGAAAGGATTTGGATTGGGAGTGCTCGGAGGAGTGCTTTGCTGCCGGACTTGTCTTGCGCGCGAAGGTTGTTTAGCGTTCACTTAGTAGGAATTTATCCCCATGATCTCCCTGCTTCTTCTCCCTAAACTTCTCATTGCCGGCGGATCTTCATTTCTGGGAACTCTGGAACTTCCTCCCTCGATCGACATGATCAATCATACTCTGGCGGGTAAGGAGATCCGGGCTCGCGAGGTGGTCTGTCGTGATCGATGGGGAACGCCGATGCTCCCCGACGGCAAGGGAAACTATAGCATCATTGCTCCAATCGATAAGGGTCTCATCGCCCAGAGTCTCTGGATTCCTCCTGTTTCAGGCTCACGGCCTATACCTACTCCGACTCCGCCGGTTTCCTTGCCGGTGCTTGGTGGCCCGGCTCAAAATATTCTTGGCAGTAAGACTGGTGCTGCCGGTGCTTCTGTTTCTACTACTGGCGTACCGGCAGTCTCCCCTGCGGGTGGCATCCCTCGGTAGTACTGGATTCGGTCGGAGGTGTTGAGTCGCTCCGGTTTCCTCATGACAGGATTAGAGGATTTGTGAAGAATCAAGTGTACTTGAGTACTTCTTCGATTGTCGTGATACCATCAAAAATGCATTGAAGTCCGTCAGCTCGAAGTGTCTCCATGCCGAGTTCCATGGCCTTGTGCCTGATGACGACGCCGGGAGCTTTTTCGTTGATCATCGCGCGGATCGGATCAGTGACTTTGAGGAGTTCATAGAGACCTTTCCTTCCCTTGTAACCCGTGTGATTGCATTCGGAACATCCTTTGCCGAAGTAGAAGGTCTTGTCACCGATGTCGTAAGGAGAGAGCCCGAGTTGGGAGAGAAGCGCCTCGTCGGGTTCATAGGCTGTCTTGCAACGGTTACAGATCCGACGCACCAGACGCTGGGCTAGCACCGCCTCGAGTGATGCGGAAAGCATGAAAGGTTCGACTCCCATGTCGATAAGACGGGAGACAACGCCGGTTGAATCATTGGCATGCAGGGTGGTGAAGACCAGGTGCCCTGTGAGCGATGCCTGGATGGCGATCTGGGCCGTTTCCAGATCACGGGTTTCTCCGATCATGATGCGGTCGGGATCTTGGCGGAGGAAGGCTCTGAGTACTCTGGCGAAGGAGAGTCCCGTCGCCTCGTTGATGGGCACCTGAAGGACACCGTCGAGCTCGTACTCCACCGGATCCTCAGCGGTGAGGAGCTTTGAATCGATGGTGTTGATCTTGTTCAGGCAGGCGTAGAGGGTGGTGGTCTTTCCCGATCCCGTGGGACCGCAGACGATGAAGATGCCATTAGGCTTCTCAATGACCTCGATGATGTACTCGTAGATGTTCTGCGGCATCTGGAGGGTCTCCAGATCGAGCTTCACAGCGCTCCTGTCGAGGACGCGGAGCACAACGCTTTCACCGAACTGGGTCGGGAGGCAGGAAACACGGAGGTCAACCGTCTTGTCACCGATCTGACGCTGGATACGACCATCCTGGGGAACGCGTCGTTCCGCGATATTGAGGTTGGCCATGACTTTGAGACGAGAGGTGACAGGAATCGCCAGGTGGCGTGGAGGTGGCTCCATTTCGTAGAGGGCTCCGTCAACGCGGTAGCGTATCTTAAACTCCTTCTCGAATGGTTCAAAGTGAATGTCGCTAGCCTGGGCCTGAACAGCTCGGTCAAGAATTAGATCTACGTAGCGGATGATCGGGGCGGCGTTGGCTTCAGCCGCAGCTGCTGCGGCATTGAATTCTTTCTCAGCGGTTTCAATGTCTGTGACTTCTCTGTAAGAAAGTTGTTGGAGGACATCCTCCATGGAGGTCTCCTCGGAACCGTAGTGTGTTGCGATGAGGTTCCTTACCTGATTGCAGGGGGCGACCACTTGGACGATATCGCGATTCAGGGTGAAGCGAAGATCCTCTACAGCCTGGGAGTCGAGAGGATTAGCTAGGGCGACAGTAAGCACATTACCTGAGGCGGTCACTGGGATCACCTCGTGAAGTCTGGCCATACCGGCAGGCACCAGATGAATGAGAGAGGGTAAGGGTTCAAACCCTGCGAGATTGACGGCGTCAACCCCCAACTCTGCCGCAATTGCCTGAGCGAAGGACTCTTCGGTAACGAAATTCTGTTCGACCAGGATTTCCTCGACGGGACGACCCGAGTTTATGGTTTCAACCAAAAGTTCCTCTCCGGTGATATCATTCAGGACTCCGGCACGCCTGAAAATGTCGATGACCTGTTGCGGATTCATGGGGCTAATGGTCCTCTCCCATGGTGCTGGAAATGACCTCTTCCGGAGTTGTGAGACCCGCAAGAACCTTGCGGATGCCATCCTCGCGCAGTGTTCTCATCCCCATTTCCCTGCTCCTATGGCGGAGCTGCAGAGTGGTAGCACTGCGGTTGATCATCTGACGAACCTCGTCGTCGGCCACGAAGATTTCGAAGATCCCCATACGTCCCCGAAAGCCCTTGCCTCGGCATTTTTCGCATCCCACGGCGCGCATTACTGTCGCCTTGGAGAGTTGTGAGGAATCGAGATTCAGCGCCCTAGCCTCGTACTCGCTCATTTCTCCGGGCACCTTGCAGTTCACGCAAAGTTTCCTGACAAGGCGTTGGGCCATGATGCCGCGCACGGCGCTCGAGACTAGAAAGGGCTGCACGCCGATGTCCACCAGACGGGCAACGGCCGACGGTGCGTCATTGGTGTGAAGGGTTGATAGCACAAGGTGTCCGGTCAGTGAGGCGTTGATGGCAATCTCGGCAGTCTCTTTGTCTCGAATCTCACCCAACATGATAATATTGGGTGCCTGACGCAGCATAGCACGGAGTGCCGCCGCAAAGGTCATTCCTACCTCCGCGTTCACCTGCACCTGATTGATGCCCGTCATCTGGTACTCGACCGGCTCCTCGACAGTGATGATCTTGCGATCCGGACGATTCATGTAGTTCAGGCAACCGTAGAGGGTGGTTGTCTTTCCCGACCCCGTCGGACCCGTGACCAAGATAATTCCGTCCGGCATCGCGACCAGGCGTTCAAATGTGGCCTGGTCATCACTCATAAAACCGAGTTCGGGCAGACCGAGCATCAGGGAGGACTTGTCGAGGATACGCATGACTATGCTTTCACCATGCACGGTGGGCACGCTGCTGACACGCAGATCGATCATCTTCTCACCCACCTTTACCTGGATACGCCCGTCCTGGGGAAGGCGCTTTTCGGCGATGTTCATGGAAGAGGTCATGATCTTCAGTCGACTGATGATGGCTCCCTGGAGCTTTTTCGGAGGGCTCTGCATCTCCTGAAGATTTCCATCGATACGATAGCGTATTCTCAGGCGCTTCTCCATCGGTTCGATGTGAATATCACTTGCTCTATGGTTCTGGGCCTCGATCAGAAGGCTGGAGACTAGTCGGATGATCGGGGCATCATCGTTGTCTGTATACTCCTCTTCTTCAGTCACGACTGCTCTACTGAGTTCCTCCAAACCTTGGGGATAGAGGCGTTCTATCTTATCCTTGATCTGTGACGGGACGGCGCAGACGAATTCCACGGGTCTTTTGAGCAGGAATCCGATGCTGTCGAAGGCCTCGAAATCCATCGGATCGGCGATCGCAAGCACGAGAGAGCCGTCGTGTTCCGAGACAGGTATCGTCTTGTAGCGTCGCGCAGTTTCCGGCGATAGTAGGATCACCAGTTCAGGACTGGGGGTGACCTGGGATAGGTCGACGAAATCCATGCCATTCTGGGAGGCGATCGTTCGCGCAACATCTTCGGCGCTCACAGTTCCCTCCTTGATCAGCGTCTCCACCATGTGGAGTCCTCCCGTCCTCCCCGCGAGATCATCCGCCTGCTCACTGGACATGAGGCCCACATCCTTGAGGATCTCGATTACGTATTCGTCGTTGGCGGGCATTGTCGGTGGACTTATTGCGGGAGGAGGCATATCTTCTCTCCCTTTATTTCTTTGTCAACGAGCACTCTGTGAATTGGGCAGTTGATTTTCCGTGAATGCTTCCCCAAATGTCTTAAAATAAGTCCTATGTCACGTTACCGAACTATCCTGATTTTTGGCGCTCCCGGAAGCGGCAAGGGAACCCAAGGCAAGATTCTTGGGAGAATTCCCGGCTTCTACCACTTCGCTTGCGGCGATGTCTTCCGCTCGCTCGATCCCACTAGTGCACTAGGCGCCCAGTTCCTTGAGTACTCCAGCAAGGGAGAGCTTGTGCCAGACGAGATGACCGTCAGGCTCTGGCATGAGTCGATCCGCAAGACCGTGGAATCCGGAAAGTTCAAACCCGAGCGCGATCACCTCATCCTAGACGGAATTCCGCGCAATGTCGTCCAAGCCGTGCTCATGGAGACTCATATTGAGGTCCGCAGGGTCTTTCATCTTTCCTGTCCCGATCGTGATAAGCTGGTTGCACGTCTCAAGAAGCGTGCACTGCGCGATAACCGACTTGACGACGCCAACGAGGAGGTCATCCGCAACCGTCTTGGCACCTATGATTCGGAGTCCAAGCCGATGCTGAGCCACTACTCCTCGGTGAAGCGTCATGATATTGATGCCTCGATGACACCGCTGGAGGTTCTTCACAAAGTTTTGGAGGGCCTTCTGGAGGAAATGTCTGCGGAGACATCCACCCTGGCTCCCTGATAGGAAACCGCTCTCAGGCGCATGAGTCAGTTCGAGAACCTCCGTGCCTCCTCGCTCTATTGCAATAAGTGTGCCAAGGCAATGCCGGTGAGGGAGATGCTCTTGCTGGTTCTACCGGACAAGGAGATCTACGACTATCTCTGCACTGGTTGCTCCGCATCACTTGGTAGCCGAGAGGTGAGTGCGGAAGATCTAAGAATGTCTCAGGTCTCCAAGGCAGCGATGAAAGGCCGCCGCAACTCAGGGATCCCGTCGTCCTTCGGGTACTAAAGGTCTGACTTCCCGATGCGAATGCGCGTACTTTTCGCCGGCACTGGGAATATTGGGATTCCGACCCTGAACTATCTTATGGCCCACCATATATTGCTAGGCGTTCTGACTCAGCCAGACCGTCCTGCTGGACGACACCGCGAACTTAAGGCACCCGCGATCAAGGAGGAATTGCTCCGTCTCGCTCCCGAAATCCCGATGCTGCAACCAGAATCCCCACGACTTCCCGAGGCCATTGCCTGGGTCCGACAACTTGCCCCAGAAGTGATGGTCACGATGGCCTACGGACGCATCTTGCCCAGGGAGCTTCTTGAAGCACCTTCCCTTGCCTGCCTGAATATCCATGCCTCGGTGCTTCCTCGTCATCGCGGAGCCTCCCCGATACAGGCAGCTATTGCCTCGGGGGACCAGACAAGCGGTGTCACCATCATGCACATGGCCGAGGGACTCGACACCGGCGATGTCATTCTTGACAAAAACTTTACCCTCGCACGACGCGAGACCACCGGTTCGCTTTCAGAAAAACTTGCCGATTTGTCCCCTCTCGCACTGTGCGAGGCGCTGGAACTTCTGTCCCGTGGAAATGCCCCGCGTTTTGCCCAGGATCACACTCTGGCCACTGTCACCGGCAAAATCGGAAGGGAGGAGTCGTTGCTCGACTGGAGTCAACCCGCAGTCGTGCTCGAGCAAAAAATTCGATCCCTTCAACCAAGGCCTGCTGCGGTAGCCACTCTTCATGCGGACACTGGAGAAGCGATTTCCCTTAAAATTCATTCGGCAATCGTCGCCCGAAACGCCTCGGGTGAGCCTGGAAGCATTCTCAGGGTTGATGAACGAGGGGTGCTGGTTGCCTGCGGTGAGGGGGGGCTTCTGCTTGGAACCATCCAGCCCGAGGGAAGAGCACGTATGCACTCAGCCGCCTTTGCGCGTGGGCGCGCGCTAAAAATCCCCTCCTGACTGCTTGTTTGAGAAAACTGGATGGTGCCGATTTGACTTTGCCTGGGGCCTCTCCTGCGGTTTGATTTGATCTCATGTCCGATCCTTTGTCGTCCTCGCTGAAATACAGTCGTATCGTCCTCAAAATCAGTGGTGAAGCATTGAAAGATAAGGGGAGTTCAGACAGCGTCTCACCCCAAACCGTACAGAAGGTGGCCGCCTCCATCGCCGAGGTCAGGAAGATGGGGGTCGAGGTGGCTGTTGTCGTTGGGGGAGGGAACATCTGGCGAGGACTCGCAGCAAGCCACCGTGGGATGAACCGTGCCACAGCGGACTATATGGGAATGCTTGCCACGGTGATCAACGGGATGGCCCTGATGAGTGCCCTGGAGGATCTGGGCCATTCCACTCGCGTCCAGACAGCCATCCAGATGAACAACGTGGCGGAGCCGTTCATTGTCCGCCGAGCCATCCGCCATCTGGAGAACGGCCACATCGTCATTTTCGTCGCGGGTACCGGCAATCCTTTCTTCTCCACCGACACAACCGCCGCGTTGCGTGCCAACGAGATCGGTGCCGACATTATCCTCAAGGCAACCAAGGTCGACGGGATCTATGACTCCGATCCCATGAAGAATCCTAAGGCAAAGCGCTTCCACTCACTTACCTACACCGAAGCCATGATCCGCCGCCTGGAGGTTATGGACTCGACGGCCTTTTCCCTCTGCATGGACAATGCCATGCCAATCATCGTTTTTGACATGTCCGACCCTACGAATATCATGCGTGCAGTACGCGGCGAGGCTATTGGAACCCTCGTGTCAGATACCACGCCACCCCTCTCTAGGGAAGTTCCCTAATTCACCCTTCACCACACCACAGACAATGAGCGCAGAAGAAGTCCTTTTTGAAGCCGAAGCCGGAATGGAGAAAGCCGGGGAATTCATGATGCATGAGTTTAATGCGATCCGTACCGGTAAAGCCTCACCGGCCCTTGTCGAGAATATCGATGTCACCGCCTACGGCAGCAGCATGAAACTGAAGCAACTCGCCCTCATCACCTCCCCCGAGCCCCGCTTACTCGTGATCCAGCCCTTCGATGTCGGAACCGTCCAAGACATCGAACGTGCCCTTCAGGAGAGCAAGATTGGTATTAATCCCGCAGTCGACGGTAAGCTTATCCGCCTGCGCATTCCTGAGCTCTCCGAGGAGCGCCGAAGGGATCTCGTGAAGACCATCAATAAGATCGCCGAAGAGACCCGTGTCCGCGTGCGCGCATGCCGCCGTGAGGCGATGGAGGGTGCAAAAAAACTTCAGAAGGAGGGAATCATCACCGAGGATGACCTTGAGCGCTCCGAAAAGGAGATTCAGAAGCTTACCGACAAGCAGGTCGAGTCGATAGACAAGCACGTCTCCCATAAGGAAGCTGAGCTCATGACTGTCTAAGTTGTCACGGGTTTTATCCTACCATCCGCTGATTACTCATGAAGAGCGCCACTCGCTTCAAGAGCGTTATTCTCTTTCTGGCCACATTCTTGTTCTTGGGCGTGGATGGGGGACTGCTCGCTAAAGATTCTCTGGTGGTTAACGCCGCGCCGGGCTTTACCGGAGGTGCCTCGGCCGGTCGCAAGATCACTCTTGCATCACTCAAAGGAAAACCCGTCGTCTTGCTCATCGCTCCCTCCCCAAGGGATCGAGCCTTCTATTCCCAGATGAGGGAGCTCAAGGGGTGCTACGAGCGCCTTGCTTCCCAAGGGATGCTTTTCTTCTCCGCCTTCACCTCGGAGGGGGGGCGTATCCCCTCCAATATCCCATTCATTCTCGTGGATAACCCGGCGGCCGTGGCATCCGTTTATGACGTGACCAAAGGATTCGCCGTTGTTGTCATTGGCCGTGATGGAAATCTCGATTGCTTAAGCACCAAACCGTTGCCGGGCCAGCGCATTCTGGATCTCTCCATGAACAATGCCGATGTCCAGACGCAGCTTCATCGTTGAAGTTCCTTTTCTCAACTATATAAGATACTGTAAGATTTTGAGCTGAAACGCGTGGATCCAGAAGTTTCACTATGGAATTGCTTGCCTGGACGTTGTTTCGTATCCGCTGCATCAGGAGCACAGAAAAAATTGCAATGCATGTTCTGCCTGTCGGCATCCCTGCCAAGAGCCTTTAGGCTCTTTCTTCATTCAGCCCTAACAGTCTAACAGCTTAAAAGTCTATCAGTCTTCCATTCACCGAATAAAGCCCCAGCGCTCGGAGAAGGGCCAGTAGACGAAGTAGCCGCGACCGATGACGTTCCGCTCGGGAACGATGCCCCAGTAGCGGCTGTCGCTGGAGTTGTAGCTGTTATCGCCCATGGCGAAGAAGGCATGGGAGGGGACGGTGAAGGTCTCCTCCGGGGTTGTCAGGTATTGTGCGGCGCTGGGATTGGAGTATCCCCGATAGCCGTTCTCGCAGCTCATGACTCGTTGGAAGGGAGTCTGTGTAGCGATGGAACCGTTCAGGAAGAGCTTCGGAGAGTCGATCCGCAGGGTATCTCCCGGAACTCCGACGAGTCGCTTGATGTAGAATTGAGACCCAAGGGCACGGTCCAGATTCATCTCGATGCGGCGGATTCCCGTGGTCTTGAAGACAAAGACATCGGAACGCGACGGGTTCCTGAACTGGTAGGTCATGCGGTCGACAAAGACCTGGTCACCCGCCTGGACATAGCCGTGGACGATCGTTTCCCCAGGCTCATAGACTCTGCCTGGTCTCACTCCGAAATCCCGTGCCACGACATCGCGAGGTGCAAAGATCGAGAACTTCCCCTCCGTGGTGACTACTTCTGTGAAGGTGAAGAAGTTGAGCTTCGTTTGCTCGTTAAGTCCCAAGACCTCCTCTTTTGCTGCTGCCTTTATGTCGAGGTGGGTGCGCCCGAGGCGGATGAAATCCATGGCACGGTTGATCGGTCCCGGCAAGGGATCTTCCGAAGGATGTCCCATCATCCCGTAGAGAGTCGGCTGCATCGATCCGGTAGGGATCTTGAAAGGCTTAAGGAAGTAGGCTTGGAATCCGACGGCTAGGGCGATGGCGACCACGATGGCCTCGATATTCTCCGCCCAGACGGGGTGGGGTCTGGCGGGAATGACGGAGGCAAAACCGGTTTCCAGCACTCGGGTTGTTTGATCGATCTCCTGCTCATTCTTTGCGCTGATCGCGCAATTCAGTGAGGAAATGAGTGCCTGAAGGCTGGCGATATGTCCCTCTCCCAGCAGGTCACGATGGTGGTGAAGAGTCTTGGAGGCCCCCTCGGAGAGGATACGGGCTTCCTTGATGAATCGGGGGGTGAAGAATCCCATAGCTTGAAAAGTCGGAAGAGAGAGCGAAGCAGGATCATACACTCTTGGCAATCACCGCCCGTCATCGGGCCCTTGATGCCCTTCACTATCGGATTTACGGATTTCCTGCTTTCCGAGACAGCTCGTTTTTGATCTCTTACATCTCTTCATGCATACTCATGCAGCTCCTTCCACCGGTCCCAAACAGGCTGAATTGATTCCTGCGGACCTCCTTTCCAAGATCGACGAGGCGGTGACTCACTACCCCGTCTCCAAGAGGAGTGCTTCCCTTCCTCTCCTCCATCTCTGGCAGAACCACTTCGGTTTCGTTGATGACAGCGGTGTGGATTGGATCGCGAACCGTCTGGAGCTTCAGCCGATCAATATCCTGGAACTGGTGACCTTCTATCCTTGGTTCCGTCAGCAGGCAGCTGGCAAGGTCTGTATCCGCGTCTGCCGCACACTCTCCTGCGCCTTGGCCGGAAGCTACGAAGTCCGGGATGCCTTCTGCAAGGCTGCCGGGATTGATCACAAGGCACCGACTCACGGCCACACTCCTCCTGTCAGCGCGGATGGAAAATTCAGCGTCGAGTTCGTAGAGTGTCTCGCGAGTTGCGGTTCTGCTCCCGTGGCCCTGGTCAATGATGATCTCCTCGAGGACATTACCCCGGAAGGCACAGCCGTTATCCTGAGCCAGTACAACTGATCGATCCCACTAGGTAGCAACAAGGCCCACGACCATGAAATCACTTCTTCTCCCTCCACATCCCAAGGAGCGTCGCATCGTCTTCAAGAACGCCTGGACTCAGGGCTATTCCCCTGACATCGATTGCTACGTCAAGAACGGGGGCTATGAAGAACTGAAGAAGGCTCTCGGCATAAAGCCGGAAGAGATCATTGATGAGGTCAAGAAGGCGAACTTACGTGGTCGCGGCGGCGCAGGTTTCCCCTGCGGCGTGAAGTGGGGTTTCATCAAGCGTGACGACGGCAAGGCACACTACATCACGTGCAATGCTGATGAGTCGGAGCCAGGCACCTTCAAGGATCGGTATATTCTGCATAACGACCCCCATCAGTTAATCGAGGGGATGGCGATCGCCGCCTTCGCACTGAATGTCCACCTAGCCTATATCTACATCCGTTGCGAGTTCCCGAAGGCTGCAGGGATTGTAACGAAGGCTCTCGAAGAGGCCCGTGCCAAGGGATTCCTTGGAAAAAACATCATGGGCAGCGGCTTCGATATCGATATTTATGTCCACCAGGGGGCCGGTGCCTATATCTGCGGTGAGGAGACTAGCCTGATCGAGTCGTTGGAGGGTAAGCGCCCTTATCCTCGCATCAAGCCTCCCTACTTCCCCGCGGTCCTCGGTCTCTACATGTCTCCGACGATCGTCAACAATGTGGAGACATTCTGTCACGTGAAGCAGATCTTCAAGATCGGCAGCGACGAGTACGCGAAGATGGGCACTGCCGGAGACGGTGGTACCCGCGTGATGTGTGTCTCGGGTGATGTCATGCGTCCCGGACCCTACGAGATCCCTGCTGGAGGCGTGACACTCGGTGAACTGATCAATGATGTCTGCGGTGGCATGAAGCCCGGGCGTAAGCTTAAGGCGATCATTCCCGGCGGCAGCTCCTCCAAGATCCTGCGTGCCGGCGAGACCTTCAAGATGAAGGTTAAGGGACCGGACGCCGAAATGATTGAGAAAGAAGTTCCCCTGCTCGACCTTGTGATGGATGCAGCGAGCCTTGCCGCAGCCGGCACGATGATCGGAAGCGGCGGAGTGATTGTGATGGATGACTCGCGCAACATGCTCTGGGCTCTGAATAACCTGAATGCCTTCTACGCCCACGAGAGCTGCGGTCAGTGCACCCCATGCCGTGAGGGAGTACTCTGGATCGACAAGATGACCACCCGCATGGTGAATGGAGAGGGAATCGCACAGGATCCTGCGACACTCAAGAACGTGGCCGACAATATTGCCGGCCGCACGGTCTGCGCCTTTGGTGAGGCGGCCTCATGGCCAGTACAGAGCTTCCTCCAGAAGTTCCCCGAGGAGTTCGAGATCGCGGCCAAGTAACTTTCTTCCTTCATGTCCCGTCGAGCCGCACTCCCAGGGCTCTTCTTGGCCGGTGCGACCGGCTTTCTTGGTATTGGTTTCGGGGCTTTTGGTGTCCATGCCCTGAAGGGGGTGCTAGAAGCGCATCATGCTCGGGAGATCTGGAATACAGCGGTTCTCTACCACCTCGTTCATGTACCCGTCCTTCTCTGGTTAGCCCGTGAGCAGTCCATTCCAAGAATTCCATTTCTCTGCTTTGCGTTCGGAATTCTGCTTTTTTCTGGAAGCCTCTATCTGCTGGCGGTGACAGGTTTTACCTGGCTCGGAGCGATCACCCCCATTGGGGGACTTCTGTTGATGGCCGGTTGGGCCTGGATCGCATGGAGCGGGTTGCGCTCGGAATCCCGAGCCTCCTGATTTTCCGATGATCATTCTGATCTTGTGATGATCGCACTCACCGAGAGTTTTTTTCTGCCGACACGAGGCAAGGGGACCTATGAGATCACGGATGATGTCGCAAGCTTACTCACCCGCAGCGGAATCAAAACGGGACTCGCCACGGTCTTTGTCCAGCATACCAGCGCGAGTCTGGTGATCTATGAGAATGCCGATGCGACGGCGCGCACGGACCTTCACCGCTTCTTTGAGGATCTTGTCCCGGAGGATCATCCCAACCTCATCCATACGGCCGAGGGGGCGGATGATTCGACAAGTCACTTGAGGATGGTTCTAACCCGCACGAGCGAGTCGATTCCCATCGCGGAGGGAAGACTGCAACTCGGCACCTGGCAGGGGATCTATCTGTTCGAACACCGCAGGGCTCCGCATAGACGAAATGTCGTGGTGAGTTTTCTAGGTGTTTAGTCTGAAGACAGAAGGGGATTATTCTGGAAGTCAGAAACTCATGAAAAAACCATACGGATAGAAAAAAGACTCTGATGGAATCCTTTCAGTTTCTGTTTTCCTGAGTTCCAGATTAAAAAATCACTCAGTCGGTTGCTACTGCTTAAAAACTAGCCTGCAGATCACAAGCGATGCCGCGACGCCAGCAGCGTCAGCTAGTAGACCGGCGGCCAGGGCATGGCGTCCCTTGCGGATTGCCACGGAGCCAAAGTAGACGGCCAGTACATAGAGAGTGGTCTCGGTGCCCCCGAGGATTGTTCCTGCCAGATGGGCCGCGTAACTGTCAGGTCCGCAGGCTTTGACGATCTCGGCAAAGAGCCCTGTAGCGGCACTTCCGCTCATTGGCCGGACAAGGACAAGAGGCAACACCTGGGGAGGTAAACCGATCAGATCCAGAACTGGGGAAAGAAGACGGGTTAGGATGTCGATGCCCCCAGCAGCCCGAAAGATCCCGACTGCGACAAGGATCGCCACGAGGTAGGGGAAGATGCGCAGGGCGACCTGAATGCCCTCCTTGGCACCCTCAATAAACTCTTCGTAGACGGCTACGCCACGTAGTGCCGCGTAGAGAGGAAAGAATCCGATCAGGAAGGGAATCGCCACGAGAGAGATGCTCTGGATCAAGGCGATCGGCCACGATGTCTGTGCATCTCCAATGAGAGCAAGATGAGCGATCGTGAAGGCAAAAAGCAGAACGTAAGCGCCTAGCAGAACTTTCCGCCAGAGCGAGAGCTCCGGGAGTGGTTCCGTCCGAGCAGGAAAGACTGTTTCACCTGATGTCGGAAGTATGACTGCGGGCATCGGAGCGGGGGAGAACATGGGTAGACGCTGCAGCAACTTCACTGAGACGATGCCTGTCACGAAGGAGCAGGTCGAGGCGACAAGCGCCGTCCCAATAATGGCGGTCGGGTGGATCGATCCCGCGGCAGCCAAAATTCCCACGGCGGTTGCGGGTATAAGCTGGACGGAACTCGTGTTGATGGCCAGGAAGGTGCACATGGCATTCGTGGCAGTACCCGGGCGGGGATTCAGTGATTCGAGTCCCTGCATGGCGCGCAGACCGAGAGGGGTGGCGGCATTACCGAGTCCCAGCATATTGGCGGCGATATTCATCACTATGGCCCCCATGGCAGAATGATCTGCCGGGACGTCGGGGAAGAGACGGGTGAGTAGCGGTTTTAGGAATGACGAGAGTCGTTCCACGGCACCCGATTTCTCGGCAAGTCTCATGATGCCCAGCCAGAGAGCCATAACGGCCCCAAGGGGGAGCGCAATAGTCATCAGTGAGGCCTTGGCCGCATCAAACGTGGCGGCTGTTACGGCCTCGGTTTTGCCGTTCAGGACACCCAAGACCACGCCGCAGAGAATCAAGCCAAGCCAGAGGTAATTCAGCACGGTGAGGATTTAAAGGGATTAAGAAGAGCTCGGGAACAAAATTGAGACAAACGCTTCGATTTTACGATGACGGCCAATCGGGGATCCGCTTAAATAGATCGCACTATGTCTGTCTGCTCTGATCGCTGGATTCGCCAAAAGTCGTTGGAACAAGGAATGATCGAACCGTTCATCGACGGTCAGATTCGTGCCTCCGAAGATGGGGGGCGCGTAATCAGCTATGGTCTCTCAAGCTATGGTTACGACCTTCGTGTCGCGGATGAGTTCAAGGTCTTTACCAATGTCTTCAGCGCAATGGTCGATCCGAAGGAATTCGACGAGAAATCCTTTGTCGATTTGAAGACCGATGTCTGTGTGGTTCCGCCCAATTCCTTTGCTCTCGCACGAAGTGTGGAATACTTCCGCATTCCCCGTGAGGTCCTGACGATTTGCGTGGGCAAGTCCACCTATGCCCGGTGCGGCATCATTGTTAACGTCACTCCCTTCGAACCTGAATGGGAGGGGCATGTGACCTTGGAGATCTCCAACACGACCCCGCTGCCGGCTAAAATCTATGCCAACGAGGGTTTGGCTCAGGTCGTCTTCTTCGAGGCGACGGAACCGTGTGAGACGAGCTATGCTGATCGCGCTGGTAAGTACATGAAGCAGCGAGGCATCACGGTGCCAAGGATGTAGAAGAGCGGACCCTGTCCGCTCGGAAGGATGAAACTTGAAGGCTGAAAGCTGAAACAGAGACAGGCCCTGATCTAGGAACCTTCAGGTTTCAGGTTTCTCTTCATCGATCATTTTCCTGAGGACTTCGGACATGTCCTCCACTTCATTCCAGACTTCGCCAGTGGCATAGATGGGAGCTTTCTGCTGAGCGGCCATCGCAAGGCAGTCGCTTGGGCGAGCATCCAGCTCCAGTACCTTGCGCTGCTGAAGCTCATTCTCGGCGGTCAAGATCATCCGTCCGTAGTAGGTAGCTCCCTTGAGATCGTTGATGATTATGCGCTCCACTTTCGCACCGAAACCTGCAAGCATCATGCCCATCAGATCATGGGTGAGCGGGCGCTCGTTCTTTGTTTCCCGGATCATCATGCTGATGGCGTTGCCGACCAAGGGATCAACATAGATGACGAAGACCTTCTGATCGTTGCCTAGAAAAACAGCGCTCCCGCTGGTCGTAGGGATGACTGCCTTGATATCGATCTGGACGACCTCTTTATGGCTCATTGGACTCATTGTTTCACTATGTTCCAGAATGTGCCGTTCTGCATCTAAGCAATTGTGTTTATTGATCGTCCGTGTTTCTGACTGAAAAGTCGGGATGGACGATCCCTCGGCGTTTGTATTCAGCAGCAACGATCAAATAATGATCTGCCCAGGAGCCGAGTCCCCGCTGTTCCTCGCTACTCAGGGTACGAACGATCCTGGCAGGCGATCCTACCACCATGGACCCAGGCGGGATGACGGCGTTCATGAGTACCGTAGCATGGGCGCCGATGAGGCACCTTTCGCCAATAATGGTACCGTCCAGGATAATCGCACCCATGCCGATCAGTGACTCGTCGCCAATCGTACAGGCATGGACGATAGCACCATGCCCGATGGTGACGCGTCGCCCCACCGAGACGCCGAGGCCTGTCGCGACATGGATCACGGCATTGTCCTGCACATTACTCTCTTCGCCGATTTCGATCGGGGCGATGTCACCACGTAGCGAGGCTGAGGGCCAGACGCTGCCTCTGGCGCCTAACCGCACTGCTCCCGCAAGGAATGCGCCTGGTGCGACGTAGGCATCGGAGTGGACGCAAGGGGTGCGGTCCATGTGCTCACGCACGATCTTCTGGAAGTAGTCAAGGTGTTCCGGATGAGAAAGGTCGGTCCTGGTGTCGTCTATGGGATGAGTGTTCATGGGGTTTTAATAAGGTTTTTTGCGATTTTCTCACAATGGGTGTTGACAGCAAGAGGAGGTTTTTTTTGGATCAGCAGTGTCACATGACACAACCAACCAAATAACCCAACCCAACAATCCATGAGCAGCAAAGTCCACCTCGTTGAATCCGTCCAGAAGGCCCTTGGTAAAGAGACATCCAAGGCACACGCAGAAAAGGTCGTCGCTTCCGTCATCGAAAGCATCAAGGCTCTCGTCAAGAAGCACAAGAGCCTTCAGTTGATCGGCTTCGGCACTTTCAAAGTTGTCAACCGCAAGGCCCGCAAGGGAATCAACCCTAAGACCGGCAAGGCAATCCAGATCAAGGCTTCCAAGAGCGTTCGCCTGACACCTGGTAAGGCTTTCAAGCAGTCTCTATAAGTTTTTAAGGGTTTCCCCCCCGCCCGAGAAAACCCGTTATGCCGTTTGGCATAACGGGTTTTCTCATTTCTCTACAGTATCGATTCGGTTAGTATCGTTGTTCCATGAAGTCACCACTCGTTGTCTCCGTCACCGGCGCTGCCGGACAAATCGGCTACTCACTCCTTACCCGCATCGCCTCCGGACAAGTCTTCGGGTATGACCAGCCGGTCGCCCTTCGCCTCATCGAGATCGAACCCGGCATGAAGGCCCTGGCCGGTGTGGTCATGGAACTGAACGACTGCGCCTTCCCTCTCCTCGAGTCGATCGAGGCGACTGCCGATCTTGATCACGGTTTCAGCCGAACCAACTGGGCCTTGCTCGTCGGAAGCGTTCCCCGCAAGGCCGGGATGGAGCGCAAAGATCTCCTCGGTATCAACGGAAAGATCTTCATCGGGCAGGGACAGGCTATCGAGCGGAACGCCGCTGCGGATGTCAAGATTCTCGTGGTCGGCAATCCCTGCAACACGAACTGTCTGATCGCTATGAAGAACGCACCCAACATTCCCGAGGATCGCTGGCATGCGATGACTCGTCTTGATGAGAATCGTGCCAAGAGCGCTCTCGCCGAGAAGGGCGGTTGCCATACCCGGGACATCACTAAGCTCGCGATCTGGGGCAATCATTCCAGCACGCTCTACCCCGATTTTGAGAATGCCCTGATCAACGGCGAACCTGTCAGTAAATACATTCCCGACCGCGCCTGGCTCGAGAATGATTTCATTAAGGATGTCCAGCAGCGCGGAGCTGCCATCATCGCGGCACGGGGGCTTTCTTCCGCAGCTTCTGCAGCGCATGCCGCCATCGAGACCGTCCAGTCCCTCCGTGCGGTGACATCAGTGGATGACTGGCATAGCGTCGCTATCGCCTCCGATGGATCCTATGGCGTCGAGAAGGGTCTTATCTGCTCCTTCCCGATCTGTTCCAACGGCACCACAACCTCCATTGTCGAAGGGGTCGATCTCGGCGAGTTTGGCAAGGCCAAGTTCAAGTTAAGTGTCAACGAACTACTCGAGGAGAAGGCGATGGTTTCCGACCTTCTGCCGAAATGAGCGGCCTCGTTCACGGCAATACGATTTCCGCTGCTGATCCGGCGACTCACCGCTCGGAGACTGACAGTATGGGGGCGATTCCCGTCCCACATCACTGCTACTATGGTGCCCAGACTGCCCGCTCGCTGATCCACTTCGATATCGGCAACGATACCAAACCACCCGAGCTGATCAAGGCCTTGGGCCAGCTCAAGAAAGCCTGCGCCCTTGCCAACAGGGATCTCGGTAAGTTAAGCGCCGAGAAGTGCGACCTCATCGTTCGCGCCTCAGACGAAGTCATAGAGGGAAAGCTCAATGAGCACTTTCCCCTTCGCATCTGGCAGACCGGCAGCGGTACCCAGAGCAATATGAACTCCAATGAGGTGATCTCCAACCGCGCCATCGAGATGGCTGGGGGTGAGATGGGCTCGAAGAAGCCCATTCATCCCAATGACGACGTGAACATGTCGCAGTCCTCCAATGATACCTTCCCCACTGCGATGAATATTGCGGCCGTGACGGTCGTTCTTGAGCGCCTACTGCCTGCGGTGAAAGCGCTAAGAGGAGCCCTTCATGCCAAGGCTTTGGAGTTTGCTGAAATCATTAAAATCGGGCGTACCCATCTCCAAGATGCTACTCCGATTGCATTGGGCCAGGAATTCTCGGGTTATGTTGCGATGCTCGATGCCGATCTGGCTCGTCTTGCCGAGAGCCTTCCCGGTCTTGAGTCTCTGGCCATTGGCGGCACGGCTGTCGGTACTGGTCTGAATTCCCATCCGAAGTTCGGTGAAACAGCTGCTTCCCACATCGCTCAGATCACCGGCTATCCCTTTGTCTCTGCTGAGAACAAATTCATGGCTCTCTCTTCGCACGGCGAGTTCGTCTTTGCCAGTGGAGCGCTCAAATCACTCGCCTCCTCCCTGATGAAGATTGCCAATGATCTCCGCTGGCTTGCCTCGGGGCCACGTTGCGGTCTCGGGGAGATTTCCCTGCCTGAAAACGAACCTGGCTCCTCTATCATGCCCGGCAAGGTCAACCCTACGCAGTGTGAGGCCGTCACCATGGTGGCCGTCCAAGTCATGGGGAACGATACGGCAATCGGCATCGCCGCTTCCCAGGGGAACTTCGAGTTGAATGTCTTCAAGCCGGTTATCATTCACAATTTCCTCCACTCCGTCCGACTCCTTTCCGATGCCTGCCGATCCTTCGCGGAGCACTGCATTACGGGGATTGAGGCAAATCGCGAGGTGATTGCCGGATATGTCCAGAAATCACTGATGCTAGTCACTGCCCTGAATCCTCATATCGGGTACGACAAGTCGGCTGAGATTGCTAAGAAGGCTCACAAGGATCATTCCAGCCTCAAGGAGGCAGCCATTGAACTCGGCTATTTGAGCCCGAAGCAATTCGACGAGTGGGTGGTGGCGGCAAATATGACCCATCCGTAAAGACAGGCTTCCCTTTAGGAGGATTTCGCAACTAGGAAATTAGCTTGCTGACGTAGAGAACCACAAAAATCGCCAACAGGATGAAGACGCCACCCGTAACAAGGACGCTTCGGATTCCATAAACCTCCTCGCTTTCACTCTGGATGAGTTTGGTGGTTGTGATGAAGCGACACGTGGATAGGAGCATCAGAATAAGTCCAAATGCCACGAGAACGACTCCTGCCTCACGACCAAGGGAAGCAATGGTGAGATCAGGTGTTTTTCCTTGTTCCATGGTTCGAAAAAAAGTCCTTACAAGGAGATCGAAGCGTTCAAGCAAGAAGCCAAAGGCAATGAGGGCCATCGCCGTCCGCATCCAGGCTAGGTAGGTTCGCTCGTTAGCGGCCAGATCGGTGTAGCGGTGAATCATTCTGGGCAATCCTTTAAAGAAAGGGGTTAACAACCCGGAGTCCGTCGTAATCCTGAAGATGATTGAGATCCTCCGTGATCAATTCGGAAGCCCCCGAGGAGCGTGCTGCCGCGAGGATCATTGAGTCCCAGAAAGAAAGTTTCCAGCGGGATTGCTCTGCCATCCCGGTATGAAGAAGAGAGAGGGTTGATTCCACTACTGGCCATCGGGAGTAGTCGCTGATGAGCGCACGGATCTCCCTTTTGGAAATGCCCTTTTTCTCGAGGTTTACATGCAGTTCTTGTAGGATCTGCACACTGATCGAGGAGCTTCCAGGGGAGATCCATCCCTCTTCAACAATTCGCAATGCTTTTTCCCGTTTGGCGGGAGCGTCCAGATCGTAGGCGTAGAGAAGGATATTCGTATCGAGGAATCTAGCGGCGTTCATGCGCATCTTCCCTGCTGAATGGTTTATTGCCCAAGTGGAATCCCTGCCGTAACCGAGTCAATGCGGCTTCGCTTCCGGTTTGTTCTGTTTCCAGACTTAGTACATGATCCAATCCGGAAATGACAAGATCCTTGAGAGTTGATCTCCTGCGGGCGGCGAGAATCTTGGCCCTTTGAAGAATCTGGGGAGGAAGGTCAATGCTGGTTTTCA
>CAIOJL010000198.1 GCA_903858595.1 uncultured Spartobacteria bacterium
ATCCGAAGCGCCACATGAACCCTCTCGAACCATTACTTCCTTAACCCATTTTACAGAAAAATATTTACGCAACCGAATCACGGTGTTATTTTATCACGTATGAAAACACAACCATTTCTCATAGCGCTGCTACTTGGCTTTTCACCCCTTTCCCTCAAGGCGCAGAATACGAATGCTCCTGCACAAGGAGCGCCCCCGCAGCCTCCAATTCCACGAGGCGAACATGCTCCGATGGCTAAATTGAGCGACGAGGAACGGGCTCAAGTCAAAGCTGCTCATGATAAGGCAATTCAGCATGATCCTTCACTGGATGAAAAAATGGTGACCGCCCATCGCGCAATGATGGAAGCAATGAAGGCAGCCCATCTCGCAATGGAGGAAGCAATGAAGCCCGCCCATCTCGCAACGGAGGAAGCCGAAAAGTCGATGCATGACGCGATGATCGCAGCCGATCCGAGCGTCGAACCGATCCTCTCCAAAATGAGGGGATGTCCCAGAGAGCGTTAAAAGTGACGGATGGTTGTAGATTTGTTAGGTACTTGGTTGGTTGGAGTCAAGGTTGGGGTGAGAACTCCTTACGCTGCCAGAGGAGTGGAGCCCGTCTCCTGCGAAGCAGGAGCACCGCCTAGCGGTGAGGCCGCAACGCAACTGGCAGCGTGCGCCCAAGGGGATGCAGGTTGCGCAAGGGCCGATAGCAGATAGGGTAAATCCTCATACCCCTTGATCTTGCGGAAGCCCCGTGCCACCGAGAGCAGAGCCGAAGCGCTCCATCGCTCCACCTGATTGCTCTTTGGATCCCATCGGGTCACCCTCCGGGTCTGCCGCCGGTAGTTGTGGAGGGCGTTTTCGATCAGATTGGTCGAGAGCAGCGAGACGTTCAATGTCGCGGGTACATCCCAGGAGATGGAGGGCGATGAGGCGTTCTCCCGACTCCTCCAGACTCGCCAGCGCCGCGGCGTTTCGCTCCTTCAGGAACTTCCTTAACGCCGCGAGTGCCTCAACTCCCGCTTCGGGCTCCCTGGGCCAACCGCAGGCGTTTTACGAGGCGCGAGCACTCCGCGTGGTCACTCTTGCGCAGATAGCCGTGGAGGTTTCGCTCCTTGTGAATGATGCAATCCTGGACCACTGCATCGGGCCAAAACTCTCCAACCGCCTTGTGGAGGGCGCGGGCTCCGTCGAGCACTGCCAGCAGTCGGCCCCTGACGTTGAACCGACGCTCCTGTAGGCGTGAGCAGAGGGAACGGGCCACCTCGTAGCTCTCTGAACTCCCGACGCTAAAATCCAGCACCTCCTTGCTTCCATCCTTTTTGATCCCAAGGGCCACAAGGACCACCGTTTCCTTCAAAAACACCCCGTCCATCATCAGGCCAAAGTATTCATCTTTGGAGAGATCTCTTCCCCGAAGCTCTTCTATGCGCCGGGCACTGTGCTTCACCCATTGCCTCGACACCTCGCTCGAACTCAGTGCCCTTCCCGTCAAGCGCTGACTCCCTCGGGCACTCACGCCCTCATCCACCATCGCCAGGACCTCTGAGAGGATGTTCTTCTTGGAGCGCGCCGCCAGATAACTCTCCAACACCGCTTCCCGCTGCCTTCCTCCAGTGAGCCTTTCCCTCATCCTGGGCTTCTTCACCGCCTCCTTCCGCCCAGCAAAGTAAAAGACCCCGTCGTCACTCCCTGCCATCCGGTATCGCCCCGCCCGATCAGGCCGATGCCTCAACCCGCAATGCGCTTCCACTTCCTCCTGCATCAGCTCCCATAGCGCTCTCCTCTGATCGACTCTCGCATGTAGGCGCAAAACACTTCCTCAGTGCCCAGCCCATGCTTGATTCCTTGTAATATTTCCCCTTTTTGATTTTTTGTTCGTCTTCATGGTGGATGGTTGGTTGTTGCCTTCTTCCGGCCCTGCCTTGTGGCAGTTCAGCCGACCATCCGCCATCAACTTTTAACGCTCAAAAAAAAACGTCGCCACTGCTCGAACTGATCGCGGGAACTCCATCTAATCTAGGCCAGTGCTTCCTTGCGGCTAAAGGTGCGATTGGCGTTTAACATGGCTTCTAGGTCAGCACGACGGATTCGATAGCGATTTCCGATGCGAACAGCCGGCAGATGACCTCGAGCGATAAGGTCATAGATCCCGGGGGGGCGGTATTGGAGTAATTGAGCCGTCTGATTGACGGTCATCAAGATACTGCTTTCTGATGTGCTGAGTGGAGACATGATGTTTTTTTTGGGGTTGCCCTGCGGTATTGCCGGGTAACATTTGTCCACATGTCAACTAGCCCGCTTTAGCTTGATTAACTTTTTGACCCCACTGCAGCATCGTAAACTACCGAGGCACCCAAAAATGAGCAGACCACAGGAGAGGCAAGAATCCTCCCCTGACCTTGAAAACCCAAGTGCCGGCAATCTGCAAGGGGTTGATTGCCTTTCCTGACTGTGAACCACCCTCCGCTGCTTTTGATTTTTTCCTACCATTTCCTACCAAAGAAAACCCTAAGAAAGAGGGTAAAACAGCAAAGCGCCAATCCGACGAAATACTTCCCGATCACCCCTAGAGCCTCTATTTATGGGCTTCTACAGCTGGTGACCCCGGGTGGAATCGAACCACCATCTAGAGTTTAGGAAACTCCTATTCTTTCCGTTGAACTACGGGGTCTAGGCATCCCAACGGGTTGGCTAATAATTATAAAATGACAGCTCCGGGAGGCTCAGGCAAGCCGGATCACTTCTTAAGCAAGAGCGCTTGCTTAATTCAACCGAGCCATGAGGGAACGTATCGTCACCATCAGAATGGGATCCTTAGTAGCATCAAAAGCACGCTTTGCCGGGCAAAGCGGATAGAAGACGGGATAAGCAAAACGATAACCCCAGGCACCCTGGTTCACGGCCAGTGAGGTCAGTAAAGTAGCGCGATCTTCAGAGCTCAGTTCATTTACATAAGAGGTGACCTCTGAAGAGGGCTGGACGCCGAAGGTCGTCGGAAGTTCCACGATCAGCGGAATCCGCTTGGAGGCCTTGAGAAGATCGATCTGATGCCTGGAGACCTTGAGATCCCAAGCCCGAACAACAAGATAATCTATCCCTTCCGGAACAAGAGAGAGAGGACCATCGTATCCGACCATCTGACCTGCGGCATGAGCAGCGGCGATCCCCTCCTCGAAGACCTCCGGATTCACCATGGTGTCATCAGGAGTAACATACAATGTCCAAGCATCCGGGTGAATACGGGTCGTGATCTCCTTCATATGCCTGATGATCAGCTCACCCGAGCGCTCCTCACTCGCGTTCAGCACGACATCGAAGCGGCATCCCTTTGAGGACGCTTGCACAGCGGAGCGGATTGTGTAGAAGGCTTCTTCCTCTCTTTGACTCAGCGCTCCATGATCGACGATCCGAAGGAGGCCGGTCACGAAGCTGGGGTGAAGTGAAGCAATAGTCCGGGCCACAGTTACCGGAGTCTGCGAGGAATCGCCAAGCGTCCAGTTGCCGTTATGAAAGAGTCGCGCCTGGATCACACGCATGAAGAGAGCCTTCTGGGAGATCTTGAGCGATGAAGAAGAGAGAGGCTGATTGATCGTATCTGTTGAGGGAGTCGCCGAGGGTAGCCGGAGAGTCGATACCTTCCATCCGCCTGCGGCCTCAAGACTCTGGAACGATAAGAGCAGCAGCAGAATGGCTAACGCGTGCAGAAGAATCCTCATGCAGCCGTAAGCCAACTTGGAAAGCGTAAGTGGAGTCCCGGAAATCATGAATGAATTCATATGATGGCAAAGTTACGAATTCAAAAATAGGCTGTTCCAGCCCTACATCGACATGCCTCCATCGACTGCCAGGACCTGACCGGTTATGTATCCGGCTGCAGGACTGCAAAGGAAAGCGACCGTGGAAGCAATATCCTCAGGCTGTCCGAAACGGAAAAGCGGGATCTGCGCGAGGGCTCCCTTGCGGATCTCATCATTCAAAACTGCGGTCATATCGGTCTCGATAAATCCAGGGGCCACCACATTGACCGTGATACCACGACTTGCGACTTCCTTCGCGAGAGCCTTGGTAAGACCGATCATGCCGGCTTTGCTGGCGGCGTAGTTGGTCTGACCAGCGAGTCCCATGAGGCCACTGACGGAGCTGATATTGATGATGCGTCCGGAACGCTGCTTGATCATGATACGCAGAACGGAGCGGACGAAGTTGAAGGCTCCCTTGAGATTGGTGTCGAGAACGGCATCCCATTCCTCAGAGGACATGCGCATCAGGAGATTATCCCGGGTGATTCCAGCATTGTTGATCAGAATGTCAGCGCGCCCAAAGTCGGCCGCAATCTGCTCGCCGACCTTCTGGACAGCATCGAAATCAGCTACATCGACGGCATAGGCACGGGCGGAACCGGGACGGATTGCTTCAAGGGCAGCTGCGACCTTGGACGAGTTTTCCTCACTGCGACTCACGACGGCAACTCTGGCGCCAGACTCCACAAAATGACGGGCAATGGATTCGCCGATGCCACGACCGGCTCCGGTGACAATGGCAACTTGATCCTGCAGTGGGTGTATAGTAGCGCTCATAAAATGGTAAAAAAGTTATAAAAGTGTTCGATTGTGATCATCTTGCATAGCCGAGGCAGAGTCACGGAGCAACGCTTTCTCCCCAAAGCTGGGCTCAGCGAGAGAAATTTCGTCGTGACCGAACCATGCAAAAGAAGGCATTTTATAGATTAACTTACTGTCTATGGGAAATTTCGCAGCCTTTGAATCTAAGATGATCGTCGCCGGGATGGGCGATGCCGTGATCCGGGCTTTTAAACGCAATTACGAGGCCCTGCTGCGGCACGAAACCGGCATGATTCCCGAGGACTCCATTGCGCCGGTTGAGGGGCTTCCCTCCCTTGAAAAGATTTCCGCCGCAGAAATCAAGAATGCGGCCCCTTTGTCCCAGGCAGTGATGATAAAACTTAACGGAGGTCTTGGCACAGGAATGGGTCTTCAGGGGCCAAAGAGCCTGCTCTCAGTCCGTCAAGACGTGAACTTTCTGGATCTTATGGTGCGTCAGATACTCGATCTGAGAAAGACCAGCGGCAGCCAAACCCGACTGCTACTTATGAATAGTTTCAGCACAAGCCATGAGACACTGGCTCATCTGGATCACTACCGCTCCGAGGGGCTTTCCGAAGCAACCGAAGTGGAGTTGATGCAGAACAGGATTCCGAAGATCGATGCCCTGACACTGGCTCCAGCGACGTGGCCCGCTCATCCCGAACTCGAATGGTGTCCACCCGGTCACGGTGACATCTACCCGGCACTCGTCGGTAGCGGATGGCTTGATCGCCTTTTGGAAGAAGGCGTTAGGTATGCCTTTCTCTCTAATTCCGACAATCTCGGTGCAATGCTCGATCCTTCGATCCTTCGTTATTTCGCCCACTTGGGAGCCCCTTTCCTAATGGAAGTCACGCGACGGACTGCGGCAGATCGCAAGGGGGGGCATCTCGCTGTTCGCAAGGAGGGTGGACGCTTGCTGCTCCGGGAAGTGGCCCAATGTCCCGATCAGGATCTAGATTCCTTTCAGGACATCGAGCGTCACTGTTATTTCAATACGAATAATCTCTGGATACGTCTCGATCTGCTCAAGGAACAGCTTTTGGCCGATCACGGGGTTCTCCCCTTGCCCATGATCCGAAATACCAAGACGGTTGACCCTCGGGATAAAACTTCGCCAAAAGTTGTTCAGTTGGAAACGGCGATGGGTGCGGCGATCGAGTGCTTTCAGGGGGCACAAGCCATCGAAGTTCCGCGCAGTCGATTTGCTCCGGTGAAGACCACGGCCGATCTTTTCGCCCTGCGCTCGGACGCCTACGAAATCCTGGAAAATGGTCAGGTCCGCCTGGCGCCTTCACGGAAGGGAATCCCTCCGGTGATCACACTCTCGGAGGGTTGCAAAATGGTGGATGGGATCGAAAACCTTGGAATGCCTAGCCTGATTGAGTGCCGATCGCTGATGATCGAAGGTCCCCTTCATTTTGAATTAGGTGTCATTCTCCGAGGCGACGTGAGGATTAAAAATCCAAGTGTCACAAGAATGACCTTGCCGGCCGGGATCTACGAGGATCAGTCGATCGCTCTCTGATCCGTCGCCGACACTAGTACTTACCGCCGTAAGAGACTGGAGAGATGTGGTGCCGACGATGAAAGAACCATGTCTCTCTCACAAAAGCTCGCCACCCTCCTTGGCTTACTTTCCATCCTGCTGACCATTTCATTCTGAATTCCCTCCTGGTTTCCTGAGTTCCACATTGATCATGCAGTCTCCCCTCAAGCGACAGATTGACTAGATGATGCTCTAAAGAACGGCTGGCAAATCCCCGGCGACCTGATCAGGAATGAGCGTGAGAAGCCTCGCGGAGTTTGGGCATGTATCTCGCCAGCACCAACTGCCCGGCACCCATGAGCGCCAGGATACCACCGACCACGGCAAAGGCCCCGAAGGCTCCAAGACCAGCGGAGAAGGCCGTGCCCACCAAGGCCTTGATTCCCACAGAGACTCCATTAACGGCGAACTGCGATGCTGCTGTCACCCCTCCCGCATGATCCATCGGAGTGAGTTCCTGACGTTTGCGCGTGAGAGTCAGTCGTGCACAGGCATTGGTTACGGCGAATACAAAAACCACGGCCGTCATCACCCAGAGATTCGCCGGCAACCAACCAACCGCCAGAATAAAGGTACCGATCGCTCCAAGCGCCACCCATTTGTAACCCGAGTCGTGATGCTTGGTACGGGCGTAGATCAGAGCTCCCACGACTCCACCAAGCGCAAACGCAGCTCCGATCTGACCGACTGAGGCCGATTTGTGCAGCAAACCCTTGGCAAAAAAGGCGCTCAGGAGCTTGCGCAGCGGGTAGATATTGAACGACATCAGGCCGATGCAGATGATCAGCAGCGGATGCTTGGTGAGGATATATTTGATGCCAGTCCACGTGCCTCCATGGGATTTTCCGTGGCTGCTCTGGCTCACCCCCTGGCTCTTGACGGCAGCACCCGTCCTTTCGGGCACGAAAAGATAAGCCGCGGAGGAAAGCACAAAACCTATCGGGATAATGATATGAGGTATGATTTTATCAGACCAGATCATCATTCCTCCCAGCATCAATGGACCAGCAACACCACCGAACTCGAAGGTGAATTCATACCGCGAATTGATCCGATCAAGTTGGTCGGCACGATGCCGTGCAAGCTCAAGCGGAACCGTGTGGACTGAGGAATCGACAAATCCCCGGATCAGCGCCTCAAGCGTGTAACAGCTCATGGCCCAAATCACGGTCAAGAAACCTCCGGCCATGGCGATCGGCAGACCTGCTAGCGCCACAGCGCGAAGAAAAGTTGCAATAACTAGCACGCGCCGTGCCCCGAAGCGTTCGGTTGGCCACCCGCCGATATATGTGCCGAACATGTGGATTCCCGTGTCGAAGGCAGAGAAGAATGCCGCCCCGCCGAGAGAACCGGAAAGCTTCGCGAGCAGTAGAGGCTGAGCCAGATGCAATGTACTGTCGACGACCTGCGTGAGGAAAGCCCCCGTGAGAAAGCCACCCAAACGGATGGGTGGATGAGCAGTGTGGTGGGCTGATTCGATTACTTCCATACTGCGTGTTTTTGATATTCCTGCGCTGCCGGAATGCTGATCAGTCGTCTCTCCGGCAGGATAAGCGCCGTGAGGGCTCCCCCGTAGACACATCCTGTATCGAGGCCGATCACATTCGGACGAATGATTGGATCACGCTTGGCCCAGTGGCCAAAGACGATGAGCCGCTCCTTCGTGTAGGCCTCGTACCAGGGAATATCCATCCCCTCAGGAATCCGTATGGTCAGAAGATCTTGCCTCGACTGCTCTGCCAGTTTGGGAATCCGAGGGTCGATTCCGGCATGAACTACGCACAATCCATCTCCCTTCAAATAGAGCGGCCATGACTCGATAAAACTCATCGACTTTTCAAAGCAGTCTCCGATCTGCTGGATGGTCTTCTCATCGGAAGAGCTCGGTTTAGGCACCTCTCCGGCAATCCATCGGCCCAGTAACCGTGCTTCGTGATTTCCAAGGACACAGCGCAGGTTCGGCATGCTCATCGCCCACTGCATGACCGAACGGCTGTCCGGTCCCTTGCATATCAAATCGCCTACAGCGATGAGATCATCCTCTTTGGAGATCTCAGCAGCCTTGACCAGTTTCTCCAACTCAGAAGCGCATCCGTGAACGTCGCCGATAATGATAGTTCTCTTATCACTACCGGAGGGGATGCCTGGTGAAATTAAAAAGGAACGATTCATCCTGGAAACATGAAGGGTGATACCGGCAGCTGCTTTTAAAGTCAACGTGCAGAGACAGAAGGTTAAACTTTTGAGCTAGAACCGGGAAGCTGTTTGGGCTCGTTCATGCTTTCACTTCAGGAGCAACATAAAAGTCCTTCACCTTAAACCGCTTCACCTGCAGCGACTCAAGCTTGGCCATGACCGACGCGGGCAGCGACTGGATGTCTCGGTCGGCCTCTAGCAGTTCGGTCAGATAGGCGGGATTTTTAGGTCGCCCCTATCGAGGTGACGAAGTTTGTATTGCTGAGCAAAAATCTGTACCGAGACAAGATGCGGTACGGCTCCTATGACTCTTCGTAGTGTACCTCGAATTCACGCCAGATCTCGGGCGCGTCCTAAGTCCAGCTGCCTTAGCTCTATTATGTCGCGACTCATATCAGCCGCTCCTTTTCTAATCAGTACTTTCCTTGTATGCAGAAGTTTTGAAGGGCGGCAAGTCTCTCGTTAGTAAGACGAATGAAAGCCTGACTCTGGATCAAGCGAAGCATACTCCCTCCTCTATAGACATCCCCTTCCGAATGGATCTGGGCATTGCGATACGCTCGCCACTTCAACGACGCCTCAACGAACAAGGCGAGAGCGTCATTATCCAGGTCTTTCTTGATCCGTTCCTCCAGTCTGAGGAGCTTCCGATCCAAGTATTCAGCAATTTCGCCGGACCTCAGATTCATGTCAGTCTGGGTAAGTGCGGCCTTCAGCGCCACCTCTTTTCGGGACAACTCGTTATCAGAAGCTTCAAGCACGGGTGTTCCTAGCAGAAGGAGGAACAGGATGCAGGGATATGTTTTCATCGTTTGTCAAAAGTTTTAGACACAGCGACACGGCGCAGGGGAGGAATGGATTCGGTTCTGCGGATGCTTGGTGATATCCCCCACCCCTGAAAGTCAACGGGGAGCCAGCAATGATCCATTGCTATTCCCTTATCACGCCTGATGAATGATGCTAATGGGGACGAAGTTTTCATCTACACTAATCACTATGCAGAGGGAGTGGTTATGACTTCCGCCGAGACTCGCCGGCGGAGCTGTCCGCAGGCGGCATCGATATCGTGCCCCTTCTCGCGGCGGATAGTGGCGGCAATTCCGCGGTTGCGCAGAATAGAAAGGAACTCTTCCTGAACCGCCTCTGAGGGGCGTTTCCAAGGAAGCCCCTCGACGGTGTTGTAGGGAATGAGATTGATCTTGGCCCGGAGACCCCTTGCCCTCTCGGCAAGAAGCTTAGCCTCAGAGGGAGCATCATTAACTCCCTCGATCAGGATGTACTCGAAGGTGATCATCTGCTTCTTGCGCTCACTATAGTAAGAACAGGCCTCCATCAACTCGGCGACCGGGTATTTATGATTCACCGGCATGATTTCGCTACGGACAGAATCGCTAGCTCCATGCAGTGAGATGGCCAGTCTGATCTGGAGGGGCTGATCCGCGAGCTCTCGGATACGGGGAACAAGACCGCTGGTGGAGACGGTCATCTTGCGTGCACCTAGACCCCCCCCCCAGGGAGCGTTAAGGATTGAGACAGCCTTGAGCCAATTTTTGTAATTGGCCATCGGTTCCCCCATTCCCATGAAGACCAGATTATTGATGCGCTCTCCGGATATCTTCTCCGCGAGTAAAACTTGGGAGACGATCTCGTCTGCGCTCAAGTGACGCTTCCAGCCGTCCAAGCCACTGGCGCAGAACTTGCAAGCATAGGCGCATCCGACCTGGGATGAGACACAGAGGGTGCGGCGGTCGGATTCCTCTCCATAGAGTGCTGGCGAAGCAGGGATCAGCACTGTTTCGATCAATTCTCCGTCGTGGAGGCGCAGAAGGAGCTTGCGCGTCGTATCTTCCGAACCACTCACGGTCACCACCTCGGGAATGCGGATGGGATGTTTTTCGGCAAGTGCCGAGCGCAAGACGGCAGGGAGATTCTTCATAGACTCCCATGACTCGACGCGCTTTCCGCGCTCATACGCCCATTCCATGATCTGCTTGGCACGGTAGGAGGGCTGATCCAGCGCGATTAGGCTCTCCTCCAGATCCTCCAGAGTGAGGGCATGGAGCGGAATGGGAGCAACAGGTTCGGGCATGATAGGGTATTATCGAAAGCGGCGGAGCTAATGTGTGAGAGAAATTCATTGCCCTGCAAGCAGGGATTGCTACTATTTTCTGCTCTTCTGCCGTCACTTAAAAGGAGTCGCGGTAGGATAGATTGGCAACAATCTCTCCGTAGAAGTTATTCAATACATCATGACAACAACAATCGCTGAACTTCAGCAACTCATCGCAGCCTCGGTTAAGAACTACCGCGAAGGCAGCATCGTCAAGGGCCACATCCTCGAGAAGCGTCCCAAGGAATTCCTCATCGACATCGGCTACAAGTCCGAGGGTGTGGTTTCCGCATCGGAATTTGACAATCCCGAGGAGATCCAGGTCGGTGACGAGGTCGAGGTACTACTCGAGCGTCTCGAAAACGACCTCGGCATGGTCATCCTCTCCCGACTGAAGGCTTCCCAGCGTCAGAACTGGTCGAAGATCGTCAAACTGTTTGAGGCCGAGGGAATCATCAAGGGCCGAGTCAAATCAGTCGTCAAGGGCGGTCTCATCGTCAATGTCGGCGTCGAGGCTTTCCTCCCCGCTTCCCAGGTGGACATCAATCCTCCCAAGGATCTCACCCAGTTTGTCGGCAACACCTACGACTTCAAGATCGTCAAGCTCAACGAGGACCGCAAGAACGTCGTCCTCAGCCGCCGCGAGTTGATCGAGGCCGAGCGCAGTGAGCGACGCCAGCAGTTCCTCGGCACCATGAGCGCCGGCGACAAGGTAGAGGGTACCGTCAAGAATATCACCGACTTCGGGGCCTTCCTCGATCTCGATGGCATCGACGGACTTCTCCACATCACCGACATGTCCTGGGCCCGCCTCACTCACCCGAGCGAGGCAGTCAAGCCCGGCGACCGCCTCACGGTTGTAGTCCTCGAGATCAACAAGGACAAGGAACGCATCTCTCTTGGCCTCAAGCAGCTTCAGTCCAATCCCTGGGACCGTCTCGAAGAGCGCTTCCCGATCGGACAGAAGATCAAGGGCAAGGTCACCAATCTCATGCCTTACGGCGCCTTCATTCAGATCGAAGAAGGGATCGAAGGACTCATCCACGTCTCGGAGCTCTCCTGGACCAAGCGCATAACCCGTCCTTCCGACGTCCTCACCCTGGGTCAGGACATAGAGGCCGTGGTTCTGGGTGTCAACAAGGAGGATCAGAAGATCTCCCTTGGCGTCCGTCAACTCGAGCCGAATCCTTGGGACGAGATCGAGCAGCGTTATGTCATCGGCAAGCAGGTTCGCGGCCAGGTCCGCAACATGACCGCCTACGGTGCATTTGTGGAGCTTGAGGAAGGTATCGACGGCATGGTGCATGTCTCCGATCTCAGCTGGAACAAGAAGATCAACCACCCGAGCGAAGTCCTCAAGAAGGGCGACGAGGTGGATGCAGTCGTCATCGACATCGACAAGGCCAACCAGCGGATCAGCCTTGGTGTCAAGCAGCTCGAGACCGATCCCTGGAAGGAGATCGAGGGTAAGTTCAAGGTTGGCGACGTCGTCAAGGGAACCGTCTCCAAGATCGCCAACTTCGGCGCATTCATTGAGCTCCCAGGAGCCATCGACGGACTCGTTCACATCTCTCAGATCACCGAGGATCGTGTCGAGAAGGTCAAGGATGTCCTCAAGGTCGGCCAGGAAGTCGAGGCCCGCGTCATCAAGATCGATAAGACCGAGCGTCGTCTCGGCCTTTCCATCAAGGCCACTGGCTACAGCGAGGAAGCACTCCGCAAGGAGAGCGAGGCCCTCGATTCCGTCAAGAGCGGAGAAGACATGGTCAGCTTCGGTGCCGCCCTCATGGCAGCCGAGGAAGAGTATCGTCCAGGACAGGGCAAGCAGTAGTCAACCCGATCTCAGCCCAACATCACCATGTCACAGCCAGAAATCACTGCCTACCTCAAGACCTCCTGCGGTTGGAGCAAAGGAGTGCGCGCCATCATGGACAAGTACTCCCTGACCTACACCGAGAAGGACATCATCCAGAATCCGGCCTTCCGGTTCGAGATGGAGCAGCGCAGCGGTCAATCCCTCTCTCCCTGCGTGGAGATCAACGGAGTCATGCTACCCGACATCAGCGGAGAAGAAGTCGAGTCCTACCTTCTCGAGAAGGGCCTTGTATCAGCAAACGAGGTGAAGACCGACGTGCCGCTGAATGCCGCATGTTCCGATGCGGAACACGCCGCCATGGCTCAAGGGCTGTCCCAGGGCATCAAGATGAACCTCTGAGGTTTTTTAATAACTCAACAAGAAGGCCGCACTCGGAAGGGTGCGGCCTTTTTCTTTAATCACACAGAGGCACTGAAAAATAAATAGTCGATCCTTAAAGATGTCTTAAGGTATCTATGGTGAGGATAATAGGCATAGTATTTGCTTGATTGGATTGCGAATAAAGGGCCGTGAGGCCTACCAAACCCCGTAAATCGAGCGCGATGAAATCCAGATTTCAACCAAGCCAACAAGGGAACTTTTTTACTACCGGAGCTACGCAGCCAGCTTGATCC
>CAIOJL010000199.1 GCA_903858595.1 uncultured Spartobacteria bacterium
ATAAAGCTCATTTGGAAGGAAGGATACTCCGAGATTGTTGATCTCGAAAGTCTGAGGGCCGGTTTCAGGGAGTATCTTGCCAGCCCTTCAGTCCCGATGGCCGCAGCCGAGGAAAGAAGGTCACTTCTCCTTCAGGCTTCTAGGCAACTCGGAGGTTCGATTCCCTCTCCGCAGGATCTCGGAAAGACCTGCCTTACTTTGCAGCAGTTGGCAGCAGATCCCCTCGACGGAAACCGTTGCCGGGAACTTCTCCGATCGGTGATGAAAGTCTCTTTGCTCCTTTCCATGCAGAAGAAACCCGACGACACGGAAGTGGCGCTTCGCAGAAAACGGGAAATCCTCTCTTGGAATATGCAGATCGAGAGGAAGCAGAACGAGGAAATGCAATCGGATGCCGGCCCTGCGAGCAAAGAGCCAAAATATTCCCCTTCTCCACCGAGCGCACTTGTCAGACAGCTTGCCGAGACCGACCAGGACCTCGCTCAAATAGGGTTAGATAGAGAGGTGGGGAAACTTCAGGCTGGACTGGAACTTCAGGATCTGGCTCTTCGGTTCATGACACGGGGAGACTATGGGGAAGCCATTCTCGCCGTTCGTTTTTATCGTGGTTTGTTCGATGAGGCAATCCCCGCCCTCCGCCTAGGGGAAGATGCGAAGCTTCAGGTTGCCCCTCCGGGGAGTAATCCGACACTCGGTGCCATCGAGACCATTTCCACGCTGACTCTCCGGAGCGTTTCGGATGAACTTGCAAACTGTTCGACGTTTGTCGAAGGAGGCTCTACCGTGCAGGCATCGGAACGTCTGCTGAAAGCTTTTGCGCAAGGATCCAGAACGTTGGAGGTTCTTTCCTATCCGGATAGATTGAAAAAAAAAGTCCTGCATCAATTGGAGTTGGAAGAAAGTGTGGAACAGCTTGTCGCCAAAAAAGATTATGCCGGAGCCCTTGCCGGATTGGATGAAATCGGTGAGAGCGCGACTGATTTTAACGGTACCGCGATCCGCGCTTCCATAGAGGCTGAGAAATCACTTGCCTCCGTTCATCTTGCCGAAGCAAGGAAAGCCGGTCGTGAGGGACGGACTAACACCATAATACAGGAACTGAAGCAGTGCGAGACGATCTGGCCGAAAAACCCTGAATTGCCCCAGTTGTTCAAGGAGTTTGACGACAACGTCGAAATGAGGAGAGCCAGCGTCGAGGAGTTCGACCAACTTTTTGCGCGGCATGAGATCCAGGAGATCGAGCGTCAACGGTACAGGTTTGAGCCTGCGATTGACACCATCCCCGTCAAACACGGCCAATTGATCAAGGCGCTCGACGAGGCCGAACAAATCCGGGAGGGAATGGGAAGGGCGCGGCAACTCCGGGATTGCGGCTCTCTAGTCGCTTCCTGGGAACTCGTCGAGTCGCTCTGCCGACAGTATCCCGAACAGACAGAACTCATCGAGTTTGAAAAAGCGTTTCTACCCGGGATCGAGCCGCTTGCGGAGGGTCTCATGACCGCCCAAGCACTCGAAAAAACAGCTCCCGTCAAGGCCTTGCAGCTCTATCTAAGCCTGCAGCGCAGCTATCCTAAAAGCGCGTTGGCCGCCGAGGGGGTGGGGCGGCTCTCCAGTTTCCTTCATGATTCCATGCAGGGGGGCATGAAGCCGGGTTCCTCTCCGATGCCTAAATTCGATTGACACCGTCGCGGGGCTGGGGATCGATGGTATTCCATAGCCCTTTCGAGGGCTGATCCCATGCCATTCTTTTCCTTCAAAGCCCAAGATGCCGTAGGCCGATCCGAGAACGGTCGCATCGAGGCGCTCTCCGGCTCGGATGCCTATCGGAAGCTCCGCGAACTCGGTCTGCAGCCGATCAAGGTCGTAGAGGAGGGGGCTAAACCCTCTTCGGAAAAGAAGTCGTTCTTCGGATCCTCGTCTTCCAGTGCTGTGAAAGCCACGACTGGAGAGGTGCCTTCCGCCGGGAGCCTGCCGAAACTGACCACACCCCAGCTCCTCTTCTTCACGGAGGAACTTGCCGAGTTACTAGAGGCGGGACTGCAGCTCGAGGGGGCTCTCCGGGTCATTGAACAACGTCAGGAAAAGTCGCCAGTCAAGGTTGTGGCCGCCCATCTGCGCCAACTAGTAAGGGAAGGTGTTGGTTTCTCAAATGCATTGCGCAGCTGCGGGAAGTCCTTCGATCCCCTCTACTGCAACCTGGTCGCCGCGGGTGAAGCGGGTGGCGTGCTTCCCCAGATTCTCAAACGCCAGTGCGCCCATCTGGAGATGGTCGGGGAGCTCGGTAAGAAGGTGACCTCGGCCCTTGTCTATCCTGCGATCGTCTTCTCCTCGGCGATCCTGCTGATGTTTATCTTCCTGACCTTCCTGGTGCCTCAGCTCTCGGTTCTGCTTGGTAAATCTGGACAGAAACTTCCCGTGATTACCCAGGCGCTCATCACGGTCAGTCTCTTCTGTGCTCATTGGTGGTGGGCAATCGCGGCCTTCATTGGGGCGATCATCACGGGACTGCGCATGGCGGTCGCCACACCCACCGGACGGGCGTGGTGGCACCGTGCCCAACTCGATGTGCCTGTGGTAGGGCCGGTGCTGAAGGCCCGCTTCTATGCCGAAGTGATGCAGAACCTCTCCACCCTGGTCTCGAATGGTGTCACCATGCTCTCGGCCATGGATTTGATGCGGGCGGCGACAGGAAATGTCTACCTCAAGGAGCTACTCGAGCAAGTTGGCGACATGGTCCGCGAGGGAAGTTCGCTTGCCTCGGCGATGCGGCGTACGGGATTTTTCCCTCCGGTCCTACTCGATATCCTGGCAGTTGGCGAGCAGACCGGTGATCTGGCGGGGTCTCTGGCTCGTGCCGCTAAGCGGTACGACCGAGAGCTCACCTCGCGAATCCAACACCTGACCACGCTGATCCAACCGGCGGTGATCCTGATCGTGGCTCTCTTTGTGGGCGTAGTGGCCTACTCGATGATCTCGGGCATTCTCTCCAGCGTCAACGCGCTGAAGGCGCACTGAGTCATACCCGCCGGCGAGGAGCGGCTCTAGAGAATGTTCTAATATATCTGTCGTTTGGGAATAGTGGTAGAAGG
>CAIOJL010000200.1 GCA_903858595.1 uncultured Spartobacteria bacterium
GATCTCCTCCGGTGTCCAGCGACGGCCGGTTGTGTTGAACTGATTCGTTTTGTTGAGAAGTTCGCAGGCCCTCTCGAAGCTCTGATCCGAGGGGATTTTGATGATGTGACCCACGACCTTCAGATTCAGGGACTGAAGGAACTCCACACGGCTCATTGACTGCCTAGCCCCCTCCCTCTGCGTCTGCGCCTGGATCATCTCCGTGCGCTTGGCAGACTCCTCGGTGATCGATGGGACATCGAGTTCTGGCGCGGTCAGCAGATACTCACGGATCCCGTAGAGATCCTCTCCGAGGATTCGGATCTCAGGGAATTCTCTCCTCACGGCATCGCGCTCCACTGGATTGTCATCGATGAAGAGTGCATTGCCGGGCAGTAGATTCGTTTCCTCCAGAATCTCGCGGATACTCTCCGTCTTCGGATTCCAGTTGATCCGCACGGAGGCGAAGTCCTCTAACATGAGTCTCCCCTGGAAGATCTCCTCCCATTTCTCGCGGATCAGGGACTCATCGTTCTTGCTGGCGATGGCGAGGAGGATGCCGCGTTTCTTGAGAAACTGGAGTGCCTCGACCACCCCGAGAGGCCATCCCTCCAATCCGTGCGGATGGATCCCATCCTCAGCCAGCACCCCGCGCCAAAGTGTATCATCCAGATCGACGATCACGATCTTGACCGGATCGTGACGCGTTAGGATTTGATAACGGGATAGGATGTCTTCCCAAACCGCATCGAGAAACTCCCCAGTCTTGAGCTCCCGGATTTTGCTGTAGGGTTTGCGGGGAGGCTGAATGCGCCTGCGATCATGCTCGAAGTCGAAATCACCTGCGATCGATCCGTGGCTCAGGGCATGGAGCGCATCATCGAGGATATGTCGCTTCCCAATCAGAGAGGCTATCTCATCGAGATCGACATAGTGGACATTGGTACGAGAGAGACAGATCTCTTCGATCTGCTCATTCAGCCTGCGGACCAGATGCTGGAGATTCGAGAGGGAGTGCCGGGGCATCATTCGGCCAAGCGGATTCTGCTGCGGAATGATAAATCCCGTCACGAAGGCCGTCAGCCCGTACTTGGTATGATAGCCCAGATAGTTATCCAGGAAGAGCGATAGATGGGTTGATGCTCCATCCTCCAGTGATTTGAGTGCATCCGGATTATTGAAGTCGACTCCGAGATAGTGGGATTCATGGAATACTCCACGCAAAGGAGGCTGGATGATCTGGAAGTCATAGGAGCCAATCGGCGCCTCCGGCTCCTCGGGGAGTGCCGAAAGATGGTTAACCAGGAGATGATGCAGACAGACCTGATCCTGTCCTGCTTTCTTGAACCACGCCCGGATCCGGAGGAGAAGATTCTCCGAGAGACAAGAGCCGATCAGGAGGACCCTGGGATGAGAGATGTTATGAAAATTACGCCTCATCATTTCGTGGAAGGAACGAGCTGATCGCAATAGATGAGGGACTCCTTGAGTGACATCACCCTGATGCTCTCTTCCAGATGGTATCCAGCCCCTCTTGGCTTCACCACAATCAACTCCTCGAGCTTCAGATCATGTTGAGCAATGAAGAGGGATTTCGTCATTCTCGGAGCATCGGAAACCTTGAATTCAAAACCAATCCTCCTCCCCCCCGGCTGCACAAGCAAATCGAGCTCAGCCCCCCCTTGCGTACCCCAAAACCAAGCATCCGTTCTCGGCAATTTCGTGAGTATCTGCTCCAGGGCAAACCCCTCCCAACTCGCCCCGATTTTAGGATGCCCCATGAGGGCGTCATCGCTCCCGATGCCCAATAGAGAGTGGAGCAATCCAGTGTCCCTCACATAAAGCTTGGGACTCCTGACCAGACGCTTTCCCAGATTCTCAAACCAAGGTCGCAAGAGCCTAATCATGAAGGCCCCCTCCAGAAGTTCCAGATGCCGTTGGATCGTTTTGTAGGACTCTCCCAGGGAGCGACCGATCTCAGAAGCATTGAGTGATTGCCCGTGATAATGAGCCGTCATTTGCCAAAGCCTCCCGAGACTTGAAGGAGTCGCTCCAAGCCCCAACGTCCCAAAATCCTTCTCCACAAAGGTCCTGATGAAATCACGTCTCCAACCATGACTCAGAACCTCATCCTCCGCCAGAAACGACCTGGGAAATCCACCGCGGACCCAGAGCTTCGACTGCTCCCCATCACCGACCTCATCCAGCGAGAACCCCTGAAGATCAATAAACGTGACCCTCCCGGCCAGCGACTCCGTCACGCCATGGACCAAAAACGGAGCGGCGCTCCCGAGTAGCAGGAACTTCGCCGGTGCCCCCGGCCGATCCATCAACACCCTAAGAATCGGAAACAATTCCGGACGCCGCTGAACTTCATCCAGAACCACCAGTCCCCTCAAGGACTCGAGTGCCAGCATCGGATTCTCCAGTGCGGCGGCATCATCAGGATTCTCGAGATCGAAGACCTTAGCCCCTTTTTCCAGGGCGATCTGACGCGCCAGCGTCGTCTTCCCACACTGACGGGGTCCTAGCAGAGCAACCCCAGGAGAGTGCTCAAGTCCTCGCATTATAGAGGAGTGAATAGTATATCTTGATATCATCCTTGCAAAATAGACATGAAGGGTCTATTTTCCAATCATAATTGGAATTGAATCGCTGAGGGCGGATAATCACCAACGAACGTGCAAGAGGTGAAATGCCTGAGGATTTGATACAGCGAGCCCGAATCCGATCCTGCCTTCTCGAGCCATTCCCTGATCCGGAGGAGAAGATTCTCCGACAGACAGGATCCGATCAGGAGAAACCTATGGAGAGAGATATTTTTGGGATTCAAAGGGCTCAAGAAGATGATGAAAGAGGACGATAAATAAGCCTCCTGAATCAGGAGATGTTCATGTTTCCACGATCCATCACAGACTCATACTGCCTGCGGCTCCCTAGTACCCCAATACCTTGAGGCCAGGAACCCTTTGAAATTCATCCCTGTTACGTGTTACCAGAGCCGCGCCATGGCGGATGGCGGAAGCGGCAATCCAGAGATCATTTGTACCAATCAGCTTTCCACCTTTCTTGAGCTCCCGAAAAATCTTCGAGTAAGCCACCGCAACCTCCTCATCATGATCAGACACATCAAGCCGTCGCCTGATGGACAGATAAGCCCCATCACTCAGGTCAGGGAACCCAGCGGCAAACTCCCCCAAGGCCGTGACGGAAACGCAAAACTCATCCTCGCAATGTTTCTCCAAAAACCCACGGATTGACTCCCGAACTGTCAAAGAATCCCTTTGCAGATCTATTAGGAAGGTCGTGTCAGCCGCAATCAGGCCCATTTGTCTGAGGGCGGTAGATCGAGCGACTGATTGGCATCCAGAACATTGATAACATCACTAGAAGCTCGGGGCATGGACTCCAAAGCTTTGAGAAGCCCCTTTCCCGTAATTCTGGATGCTGGCCACAAAGCACGCTTGATTACCTTGGAGAACGACTCCTTCTCATGGGCTCGAGCAGTCGTCAGCCTCTCGTAGGCTGAAAGATCGATTGAAATTGTTTTAGTGGCCATGCATAGACCATGCATGCATTTTCAGGAAAAGTCAACCCTCTCTTATGAGATTTGACTACCCTTAACTGCTGCTAAGCAGCGGCCGGGCAAGCAAATGACACTGATTGAACGGATTAAGGGAGTAAAAGGTATGAAGGTTAAAAGTAGCGAAGTTAGAACCGGCACCCATTTTTCCACATTGACGCCACTTCCTCCCGGAAGCCGTGGCGCCCCTCACGGGGCTACCTTCGGTAGTCTACCGCGCCTCCCCCCATGAGGCTTGGTTCCCACTTTCAAACTTTCACACTTTTTACTTCGCCTGCGAACTCGTCGCTCGGCCCTTTTCTGACTCAAGTTTGACGGCCCTTGCCTCCCGAAAAGCCATGCCGCCCTCCGGGCCCCGCTTTGCGGGCTCTACCGCGCCCGTTCCCACGGACTTGGTTCA
>CAIOJL010000201.1 GCA_903858595.1 uncultured Spartobacteria bacterium
ATCAGCCCTCGCAATTCGTTTTTGCGGATCTTTGCAGTTGTTGCGGTTAATTTGTCCTGTTTGTCCTGCAAATCCAACCCCCTCTCTTTTGAGGCAAAGTTTGTTGCCTAGTATCGCAAAAGTAACCCACCGAAAAGTTGCTCCCAATCGGGAGCACCAGGGGTCTTTTTTCGTTCAAGGTGCGCGGGATGAACACACCCCCAACACCCGAAAACGACATCCGAAACGCGGACACGCAGCACCCCGTCGACCACATCGAACCCCTCCCGGAGGGAGGGGACGATAGCATCGAGAGAATCTGCCAAGTCCCAGGCAGAACCTTCGAGTGGGTCGCCGAAGCGGACGAGCCTTCCGAGAAGGGCCTCCGTGCCGCCGTGGTCACCCACTGCTTCCGTGCCGACCTGATCAATGAGGAAAGCCTGGCTGACCTTGCCAACTTTTTGAATTACACTGGGAACGACTTGGGGGAGCTAGTTCTGCACTTCAAGAGCGAGACCAACAGGAAGTGATCTACCATTCATCCGATTGAATCACCTGTATCATGGGAGGACTCGTCACTGGATAATAGCCCCCCCTCATTATGACACCATGAACGTATCGAAGATCCTCTTTACAGCAGACCTGCATTTGAACATCGATGCACGATCGATTGATGGTCGGCGCATCCTTGAACTGTTCGCTGAGGCTGTAAAACGTGACAATCCTGATGCGGTCGTAGTGGCAGGGGATCTTTCTACCCCGTCAAAAGCCTCGGACCATATTGCACTGATCCGCAAGGCAGTCGGTGATCGTCCCTTAGCGGTGGCCCTCGGAAACCATGATTTCTGGACGGGCAACATTTCGGGGAAAGATTTTCATCTTCTCGAAAACACCATCTCGGCATTCTGGGAAACCCCGTGCAGGGAAAACGGGATCACTCTCTTGGATCTTGAAAACGCCGACTGGGGTGAAACAACCATTGTTGGAGGTTATGGTCATTTCGACCTAGGCCTGGCCTGGCCAAACCTACAACTTGACGGAAAACCGGTCACATGGGAGGACTATCTGGCCGGAAAGGGGTGGAATGATTTCAGGTTCATTCCTGGATGTGCTGAATTTTTGGAGGTCAATGCACGCGCTCAGGCCGATGGAATTGCAGAGCGACTCGATCAGGCCATTGATGCAAAGAAGCGTATTATGATGGCTCTCCACACCTGCCCATGGCCTCAACTCAACGGTCATCCCCAGTCAGGTTCGTATAGAGATCTTTTCACTGGTTACTCCGGCAATTCTCTGGTGGGAAAGGAAATCGAGAAACGCTCTGCCTACGTGGAGTTTCTGATGTGTGGCCACACCCATTACCGAGTCAAAGAACAGCGACTCCATGGCATCCCTTCACTAAATGTCGGGGCTGATTACGGGATCTTTCGAGCCGTCATCTATGATTTGGAGACTAGGGAAATCCGCTGGATATAAATCTTTCCCCTGATCAGGAAGCCCGTCGACCAGGCCGTTATGTTTACCTACATGATTTGGAGTACAAGGGTCAGTATCACACTTCGATGGTCATTTACTGGCTACTAAAGAAGCCAACTCCCGATACTGCAGGTCGAATCTTTTCCTGTTTTTGTCACGTAGCTTCTCAAGATTCTGGAGTTTCCAACGGATAGCGGGAAGTTGTGCGAGATGCCCGCACCTCATCAGACTCCAATCGGGATTGCATTAGACTAATCCTAGAAGAAACTCCCGGTGACGAGGCTCCAACTCCTCCAACAAATCCTTCTTCAGCTTCTCGCGGATAGCCTCCAGGTGCTGGAGTGAAACCTGCTCCCGTGTCATTCCAACGAATTCATTCTCATAAGGACGGAGGAGATCCTGATTATTGGGTGAGAGAACCTCGTGAAATGTTCGATTGTGGCCCGCCAAGTAGCAGACAAAGCACTCGATGATTTCAGGGGTCAGTCCTCCCTGCTCGTACAGCTTCGCCACATCAAACAAATCCCTAGGGTGCTGCCGGTCCATTGCGGCAACCAACTTACTTCCAAATAGCTCCGAGCGATCCAACGTCGGAAGCTGAAGATCGAGGGTGAAAAGGGACCTGGCCTCCTCTGCCAATCTTGACAGGACAACCGGAAGCACCGTCCCTCGGAACACTTGATTCACTTCAACCTTCACCATCATATCACCCCTTCTCAGAAATAATTTGATCTCCTCCCCTGACGGAAGAGGACGGAACTCTGCGATGATCGCCCTCTTCTCAAGACGTTCCTGGATTGCTTTGAGTTTGGATGAAATGGCAGTAAGGGCTGCATCCCGAGAGAGTGTGTGATCGGTGAAAACCACATCCATGTCCACCGAGAGCCGGGGCATGTTGCCACAGAAGAAACTAATGGCAGTTCCTCCCTTCATCGCAAACTCGCTTTGGGAAAAGACCTCGGGCGCCACTTCCAACAGCAGCCTGACGGTATCGAGATAGCGACTATTCATGATCCTTTGAGAATCAGTGTATGACCGCTGGCAAGCTTCCTGACCCACCGGGCTCCTCCGGTTACCCCCTTGATTGCTTCAGCGGCTTGTGTAGCCCAAGGAAGACCCAATTCCTCAGCCCATTGGACGCAGAGTCGCGATGCTTTAGTTTGGCGGCAATGGATCAGCAACGGAATGAGGGATTCCGGTCGAATAGAACCGAGCAACTCCATGATATTGCGAGCCTCTCCCACTTCCTGATGAGTCCCTACCTCGCTGAGCAACTCCAGCAAGGCCCTTTCCGGTTCTGACACGGTAACTTTTCCATGCTTGTCTGGTAGGCTGCTTATGGCAGTCGTTTGCATAATCGGCTGCTCAAAAAGCTGACGACTTGTATAACGGCATGGAAACCTGTCTCGAAACCACACAGGTATCCTGCCCCCCTTGGGTCCCCACAGGCAGAGTGTCTCCTGAAATGGAACATTGTGAATCAACCCTCGCCACGAAAGGGCTGTTTTCCCGCCGATATGGAGACCAGGAAAACGAGTATTCAAAAACTCCAGACAACCATCTTGGCTTAACTCCCCCCCCTCTAAAGCAAATGCCCCTCTCTCCAACCGCTTCAACCACCCTGACTTAACGTAGTAATAAGCCAACTCCCTGGAGACTCCGGCACGTCGAAGTTCCAGGGAACTGAGTGGCCTCTCCTTCGAAAAGGTAGCAATCACGCTTTTGATTATCCCAAGGCGTTTAGATGAAGCCATACTTCACTTCTACTATTGTAAAATAAACAATCCAG
>CAIOJL010000202.1 GCA_903858595.1 uncultured Spartobacteria bacterium
AAGTCCCTACTTCGCAGTGCTGAGGCAAGAACTCATGAGGATCTCATTGCTGCCATCGCCTCCGCCTTGGAGAGGATCACTCCACAGGACGCAATCAATTACTTCGCCTCTTGTGGCTATAGATTTGTTTAATATGCTCTAGCGCGCAGGCACTCGAACCCGATACTTCTGAAATAGACTCGGATGATCGGATGGAGAGCAAGGCGGCAAAGGGAAGGCGTATTAGTCCTACGCCGACCGCAGTCCAACAACGCTATCCGCCAAGATCGCGAGTCTTCCACTAAGAGTTCTTAGCGGAACCCCTGAAAGCGACGCATTCATGGAGCACCCGCTCCCCCGCAAAATGCTCACTCGACCTCAACACCACATTGATATCGCAGACGACGGCATGAGCCCCCTTGGCGAGTTCGTCTGCAAGGGTTGCTGAATTCTCGAGTGACTCGACCAGTGACTTGTCCTGAGAAAGCACGAGGGGCTTGGAGCCAGGAACGATAAGAATGGCCAGCGGACGGATCGAACGAGCGATCGGGTCGAGCGTGAGGATGTCGGCCGTCTCCTCGGCTACAGCCGCGGCCTCTGCATGGCGAACCTCGAGCTGGATCATTCTGGCGCGGGCCTCGGGAGTCACGGACTCGATGGCATGCGTGATGGCATCGAGAAGGGCATGGCGGACCTCGGAAAGCTCCTCAAGCTCCTGGAGCTTCTGCAAGTCCTCGTTCTGATGGATCGCCTTGGCTAGCTGGGAGATTTCCTTGAGATAAGAATTCCTCTGGGCATCGGGCACATAATACATGACCACGAGATGTACGCGGACTCCGTCGGGAGATCCGTAATCGATGCCCTGAGGGCTCCAGCCTACGGCACAGAGCAACTCTCCGTCGTGGTCGGAAGTGGCGTGGGGACAGGCCCATCCCCTGCCGATGCCGGTGTTGTGCTGCTTCTCACGGGAAAAGGCCTTCTCAGTGATCCCCCCCTCGTCGGCGATCTCAGGAATGGCCTCGAGCAAGGTGCCGAGAAACTCCAGGGCGTCGTTCTTGATATTGTCGGGAAGTTCGACAAGACGGCCTTCCTGGAGTGCGTTGAGTAAAGCTTTCATGGGACTGGAGAGGTGCAGTCTTAATCAATACCGAACTTTCTGGCAAACCATGCGTTCACCGTGTGGGTGAGTGTCACGTAGCAGAGAATCGTAGCGGCAATGAAGGCCCAGTAGATCGCAGGAAGTGGCACCATGTGAAGGTAGGTCGCCACGAACGGGATGTACGGGATGGACGAGCCGATCAACATGATGAGCACTGTGGTAAGGATGAGGGCCGGGCTAGCAATACTCTGGATGAAGGGAATCTTCCGGGTGCGGATGACATGGACGATCAGGGTCTGGGTGATAATCGACTCCACGAACCATCCGGTGTGGAATAGCGAGGCGGCATAAGTGTCGTCGTTGGCGACCCCGGGCCCGCCGGTGAACCGGTGAAGCAAGTCGGCAGGAGCGGCAAGATTGAGATTGCTGCACTTGAAGAACCAGAGCATCACGGCGAACGTCGTGTAGTCGAAGAGCGAACTGGTCGGCCCGACATACATCATGAACTTCTGGATATTCCCAATGTTCCATTTCCTCGGCTTCTGAAGGAACTCAGCATCCACGTTGTCATAGGGAATGCCGATCTGGGAGAAGTCGTAGAGCAGGTTATTCACCAGCACCTGGACGGGGAGCATCGGCAGGAAACTGAGGAAGTAGCTGCTGCCGACCATGCTGAACATGTTACCGAAGTTGGAACTGGCTCCCATGCGGATGTACTTGATGATGTTCGCGAAGACCTTGCGCCCCTCCAGGATGCCATCCTCGAGGACCATGAGGCTGCGCTCGAGCAGGATGATGTCGGCCGATTCCTTGGCGACATCGACGGCAGTGTCGACTGAGATACCGACATCGGCAACGCGCATGGAGAGGGCATCATTGATGCCGTCCCCCATGTAGCCGACGACATGCCCCTTTTTCTGAAGGGCAACGATGATGCTCTCCTTCTGGGCAGGGGAGAGGCGGGCGAAGACGCTGGTCTTCTCGGCAAGATCCCCTAGCTGGTCCTCGTCCATACCGACGATCATGTCGCCGGTGATGATCTTCCCGGCGTCGAGATGTACGTCCTTGCAGATCTTGCGGGTGACCAGGGCATTGTCACCGGTGAGGATCTTGGTAACGACTCCGTGGCCTGCCAGCGAGGCGATGGCCTTTGAGGCGGACTCCTTCGGAGGATCCAGGAAGGCGATGTAACCGAGCAGGACCAGGTCGCTTTCGTCGGCGATAGAGAAGGTCCCCTTGTCCCGGGGGAACTCGCGGTAGGCAATGCCGAGCACTCGGTAGCCGTCGCGGCTGAGTGACTCGAATTCCTCCAGCAGGTCGTTCTTGATCAGGTCGATCATCATGTAGACCTCTTCGTCAACCTGATAGTGGGTGCAGGACTTGAATATATCCTCCACGGCCCCCTTGCAGATAAGGACGTGGTCTCCCTCGTAATCGACCACCACGGACATCCGCTTGCGCTGGAAGTCAAAGGGGATCTCATCGACCTTCTTGCACCCGCGATCCACATCCAGGTCGGTGTGGGAGAGAACGGAGTTGTCCAGCAGGTTGCGCAGGCCCGTCTGGTAGTAGCTGTTCATGTAAGCGTAGCGGAGGACGTCCTCGCTCTGGCGACCCGTGACATCGACGTACTTCTCTAGGATGACGCGGTCCTGAGTGAGAGTACCGGTCTTGTCCGTGCAGAGGATGTCGATCGCCCCGAAGTTCTGGATCGCGTGTAGCTTCTTCACGATCACCTTCTTCTTGGACATGGCGAGAGCACCCTTGGCAAGGTTCACCGCCACCATCATGGGCAGCATCTCGGGGGTCATGCCGAGCGACACGGCCAGGCCGAACATCAGGGCGCCGGACCAATCATGCTTAGTGAGTCCGATGATCAGGAAAACCACGCTGACCATCACCAGCATGAAGCGGATCATGAGCCAGGTGAACCCGGCGATGCCTCGATCGAAGCTGGTCAGCACGGGAGCGCTGCCCAGCTTCTCGGAGATGGAACCGAAGTGGGTACGGATGCCGGTATTCACCACCACAGCCTTGGCTGTGCCGCTGACCACGTTGCTGCCCTGGAAGACGGCATTCGTCATCTCGATGACCGCCTTGGACGGTTCGGACGGGGTCTCGGCATGCTTCTCGATCGGCATGGACTCACCGGTCAGCGAGGATTGACTGACAAAGAAGTCCTTGGCCGTGATCAACCGGAGATCCGAAGGGATGATGGATCCTGCCTGCAGGACCACGATGTCTCCCGGGACGATCTCCGACATGGAAATCTCCACTTCACAGCCGCCGCGGATGACATGGCAGTTGGTCTGGACCATCGCGTTGAGCGCCTCCACCGCCTTGCCCGACTTATGTTCCTGATAATAGGAGAGGCCGACCGAAATCACGACCATCAGACCCACAATCATTGCGGAGGCTAGATCGCCGGTGGCCAGAGAAATGGCGGCGATCACCAGCAACTGGATCACCAGCGGATTTTTGCACCGGGTCAGGATCTCCATGATAAAGCCTATCTTCTTCTTATGACCCAGGTCGTTCGGCCCCCACATGTCACGGAGAGTCTCGACTTCAGTCTCTGAAAGACCTTCCTCGCGGCTCTTCATGGCGAGGAGGGCGGCGTCATGTTGCAGACAGCAGACATCCAGCAGACGCTTCTCGTGATCGGTCACTGACTCGGAGGCTTCCTTCTTGGCCTTGGAGAGGCTGGCCGGGGTGATTTTCCCAAAGAGATTCTTAGTCATGGCAGCCAGCATCTTTGACATTCCTAACAGTGAACCGGCAAGCCCCAACTCCCAAGGTTGAGAAATCGTCACACGGGGATATCTCCCCAAGCCAATAACCTATCCGATCCGAACGGCACTCCGACGGTCGAGCTTCAGGACTCCCCCGCCATCCAAGAAGAGAGCGGCCTTGGGATCGGTGACCTTCTCCCCTTTCCAGGAGACACTCCCACCCTCGACAAGACGGCGCACGTCACCGCGTGATTTCTGGATGGAAAAAACGCGGTCAAAGGCATCCACCCCAAGCGAGATGATGTCACGGGGTAGGTCGACCGGCGGTTCATAGGAAGGCAGATCGGCAGACTCCAGATCCTTCTTCGAGAAACGGAGTTCGAACTCTTCCCGTGCACGGAGCGCCTCGGCAACGGAATGGAAGCGGGCGGTGAGCCGCTCGGCCAGGGACTTCTTGGCCTCCATCGGATGGATTTCCCGAGAAAACTCCTCATGAAGCAACAGCCTGTGATATTCCACCATCTGTTCGTCGGAGATACTCATCAGCTTTCCGAACATTTCCCTCGGTGCCTCGGTGATGCCGACAGTGTTGCCCAGGCTCTTGCTCATCTTCTGGATGCCGTCGAGACCCGTCAGGATAGGGAGCATCATGGCCACCTGCTGGTGCTGACCCTCCTCGTGCTGGAGATCGCGGCCGACAAGGATATTAAAGAGCTGGTCGGTGCCTCCGAGTTCCACATCGGCCTGAATCACCACCGAATCCCACCCCTGCATGATCGGGTACTGGATCTCATGGGCGCGCACGGGGTGCCCCTTGTCGATTCGCTCCCGGAAATCCTCGCGCTGTAGCATCTGCTGCAGAGTGACGCGGCTGTTGAGCCTCATCACATCCTGGAAGTTCATCTTGCCGAACCACTCGCCGTTGAAGCGGACAGAGGTTTTCTCCGGATCCAGAATCTTGAAGGCCTGATCCTGATAGGACTTGGCATGCTCCATCACCTGATCATGCGAGAGATGTGGACGCGTCGCAGAGCGACCGCTTGGGTCACCGATCATGGCAGTAAAGTCTCCGATGATAAGGATCGCCTCGTGCCCGAGATCCTGGAACTGGCGGAGCTTGGAAAGTCCGACCGTATGTCCTAGGTGGATGTCGGGAGAGGTGGGATCGACCCCAAGCTTCACTTTGAGAGGGCGACAAAGGGCCAGTTTGGAGGCCAACTCCTTCTCGCTCAGGACCTGGGCACATCCGGCCGTAAGGGCGGCGAGTTGATCGGAAAACGGACTGGTTAAGGGACTGCTCATGGAAAGAAGAGCAAAACAGAATCACGGCACCTTGTTGAGCAGTTTCCTGACGTCGTCGATGGAGAGTCCCTTGCGGATGGCATCTTCAAGATGGGGATTGTTGTCGAGTGCTCCCTGCGTCTTTCCCTTGAGGGAGATATTTTGTGTCGGGAAATCACCCTTGGAGGAGTAAGGGCTTGTTTTATCAAGATCCGTGAATTTTTTTGTTTTGAAATCCTTGGAGTCGAATTTCTTTGCGGCATCGGGATTAGCCTTCTCGAGATTTCCCGAAAGCTTCTTTTCGGGAAAAAGATAATCGCCGAGCCAGCTCTTCATTCCGGAGACGAATCCCTTGGTCTCGTATGAGCGGGAGCCATACTCCCGTGCACCGGAGTAGTCCTTGGTCGTGAAATCCTTGTTGTAAGGGGTTCCCTTCGAATTGAACACCTTCCCCTGAAAGGTGCTTTGCCTGCTACGGTCTGGATGCATCATGCGGTCCAGCATCCCCTGCTCTTTGGGTACTTCATCGGGGGAGGCACTTGCGGTTGTGGAAGAGAACACTATCAAAACGCTCCCGGCGATCAGGAGCGTGACCAGACGAGGTAGGGAAAACATCAAGCCAGGGTAGGAGCGGAGTCCAAAGCATTCAAGAGTATGCACGAGGGATGAAAGCGGCTCGAAGAGTCACTGAAAGGCACTAGATAGTGTAGTCACGATCTGTTGGCCCAGAGGGCAATACAGTGGATTTGGATGGCAGCAAGGAAAGAAGAGGCATTCTTTGCGTGCCGGGTAGCGACGCCACGCCAGCGTTTGAGGTGAAGGAAGGCGTTCTCAACGA
>CAIOJL010000203.1 GCA_903858595.1 uncultured Spartobacteria bacterium
TACAGCCCTGATCTCAATCCCATCGAAATGGCCTTCTCCACACTCAAGGCCATCCTCAGACAACAGGCACAGCGCTCCTTCGAGGGATTGCTTCAGGCCACCTCTTTTGCCCTCGATCGCTTCTCTCCCAACGAATGCATCAACTTCTTCAATCACGCCAACTATGCGTCATATTATAGAGAAAATGCTATAATGAGCACATTGCAGCTTACGACGGATGCAATTGCTTTTCGTGATCCTAAAAGGGGCCCCGCTGGAGGATTTTACAGGTTGGAAGAATAAGGTGTCTGACTGACCCACACTATTCCCAAGTCATTTCATATAAACAAAATAACTATCCTAACAGCCTTGGATTAGCCGATACCTCCACACAGTAAAGTCGTTGGTCGCCAGAACCTTGGTTCCCGCATCGAATTGTGATTCGAACTCGGGGAAGCGGGTGTCGCCGTCGATGGTTCTGGGGACTTTGGTGACGTAGAGTTCCTGAACTCTGGGGAGGAGGAGTCGGTAGATTTCTTCACCGCCGATCACGAAGAGGTCCCGTCCATCGATCGGCTCTTGAACCTCCTCCACGGAGCGCACGATCGTGACGCCCGGTGGGATGGCCTCTTCCTGCATCGTGCGGGAGAGGACGATATTTTCACGGCCGGGGAGCGGTTTGCCGATGGACTCGTAAGTCTTCCGGCCCATGAGGATCGCGTGGCCCATGGTGGTCGCCTTGAAGAATTTGAAATCCTCGGGGAGATGCCACGGGATCGTGCCGGCATTCCCAATGACCCGGTTCTCAGCCATAGCCACAATCGCCTTGATCATCGGGCAAAAGAATTTTTCCCGTAGCCGTAACGGATGCATAGCAACGGCTGGGCAAGCAAATGCAGGGGCGAGACTCTTTCCATTTTGTCTGCCGGTCGTCCCCGACCAGGCATCCTCGTATCTGCTGATCCTCGGACTTCTCGGCCAGTGCCTCGAATGACTAAGCCGCGTTCCCGCGCGCCTTTTCCTGATTTCCTGAGTTCCATATTAATCACTGGAGTCTTCAGTCGATCCTGCTCAGGCGGCTTTGAGCGTTATGGACGCCGGACGGACGGTGCGTTTGATCTCCGGGAGTTTTTCTTTCTGTGCCTTGCGCAGATCATATTCAGCTTGGGCTCTAATGAGAAGATCAGCAGGCGATTTGGTGTACCGCTCGAAACGGAGCGCCGTATCGACGGAGACGCCTTTGCGCCCGGCAAACATGTCACTGAGGCGGGAGCGGGGAATCCCCATATCGCGGGCTGCTTGAGCGTGTGAAATGCCGAGATAATCGAGGGTATCCTCGATGAGTCCGGAAGCTGGATTCGTCATGTAGGTATTCATTAGTGTGTGTCCTCAATGGTTACCAAGGAGACATCGGTTAATGCCTGATCGGCCCAGGCAAAGGTGATGCGCCACTTGGAGTTGCGGGAGTCGGCGTCAATGGAGTAGCGGTTTGTTCCTTTGAGGGAGTGGTAGTGCAGAGCTGGATAGAGGAGCAGGTCTTTTTCCGTGGCTGCGTTCAGTAAGAGAAGGCGTTCGTAGGCTTTCTTGATCTTGAGATCTCCGAGAGCCCGCTCTTCCTTTCTGCTGAGGGAATCCCCTTGAAAGATTTTTTTAGTGGTCTCATCGGCGAAGCTCAGGATCACAGTACCAGTGTTCTCTTAAAAGAGAACAAGTCAAGCGTTTCGCTAGGCAGTAGCGAGAGGCCTTCTGCCTATACAGCGATTGGGGCTTTGATCACGGGGTGAGGGTCGTACCCCTCTAGCGTGAAGTCCTCGTAGCGGAAGTCTTCGAGATTTTTAACTGCGGGGTTGAGGAGCATGCGTGGCAATGCACGCGGCTCCCGGGTGAGCTGGAGGCGGGCCTGCTCGAGGTGGTTCACATAGAGGTGAAGGTCGCCAAAGGTGTGGATGAACTCCTTCGCCTTCAGCCCGCAGACCTGAGCGATCATCATCGTGAGCAGTGCGTAGGAGGCGATGTTGAAGGGGACGCCTAGGAAGAGATCGGCACTGCGCTGGTAGAGCTGGCAGCTGAGTTCGCCGTTGGCAACATAGAACTGGACGAGAGCATGGCAGGGGGCGAGGGCCATCTTGTCGATCTCGCCGGGATTCCAGGCGCTGATGATATGGCGTCGGCTGTCGGGATTCTTTTTTAAGTCCTCGATGAGACGTGCGATCTGATCGATGGTTCCACCCTCGGGCGTGCGCCACCGGCGCCACTGGGCGCCGTAGACCGGGCCGAGATCACCGTTTGCATCGGCCCACTCGTCCCAGATGGTGACGCCGTGTTCCTTTAGGTAACCGATGTTGGTATCCCCTTTGAGGAACCAGAGCAGCTCGTGGATGATGGAGCGGAGATGGAGCTTCTTGGTGGTGAGCAGGGGAAAGCTTTGAGTGAGGTCAAAGCGCTCCTGCGCACCAAAGACCGAGAGGGTACCAGTACCGGTGCGGTCTTCTTTCCGCGCCCCGTGGTCGAGGACGAGGTTGAGAAGGCGGTGGTATTGGATCATCGGGATGGGACGGGTGATCTCCTACGCTTTGTAAACGCTGTCGGGATTGAAGAGAGGCTCTTCCTTCGGCGGGAGATCGTTCCCTTGCTGGTCGAGCTCGACATAGAAGCAGCTCGCAAAGCCGGTGTGGCAGGCGCCACCGTGCTGCTCGACCTCGAAGAGGAGGGTGTCGCGATCACAATCGACGAACCAGCGTAGGATCCGCTGCGTGTGGCCGCTTGATTCGCCTTTCTTCCAGAGTTTCTTCCGCGAGCGGCTCCAGTAGTGCATGTAACCCGACTCCACGGAATGCTTGAGAGAATCCTCGTTCATCCAGGCCATCATGAGCACGCGGCCACCGGCTTCGGTGCTCTCCTGTACAATCGCGGGAATCAGGCCGCGGCCATCGAATTTGAGATTCAAGTCCATCTTCTCATTTCGGAGAGACCGCGCTTCCGGGGCAAGAAGATTCTCTATCGTAGGTTCTCGATTGCGGAGTGGCCTCACTTTCAGGAGGATCAGAGCGTGACCATCGCATCCAGCACGCGCACGGCGCCCCGCCATCGTTTCTTTGAGGAAGCGCCGGATATGATCTCCGTGCCCCTGTCGGAGTTAATGGCTAGGCTTCCGGCTCAGTTCTGCAAGGAAACAACTGCTGAAGAACTGAGCGGCCGAACGGTCGATCTGCCTTGCCGGGATTTGCTCGCGGGGAATACGCCGCGACTCTCGCTCGGCCAGTTGAACGATCTTCTCCCCAATCTGGTAGTTGTGCCCGAAGGTGGAGACCGTTCGGAGCGACTGAATCTACCCGCCGGATGGGTGGCCCTTTATTACCGCTTGGTAACAAGGTTTGAAGAGGTTCCGACGGAACACAGGGAACGCCCGAGGGGAGAAGCATCCCCAGTGACCCTTCCCTCCGCGGATGACTCCACCGAAAAATCTCCTATCCCAGTGATCGAGGCCGAGGTGATTGCGACCAATCAGCCCGAAGCGCTCTCAACCTTGGAAACGCACGGGGCAAAGTTCCATGAGGAAAAAGAGGCTCAGGAGTTGGTGCCAGCAGTCACCGCCAAGCGGGGATTCTTCGCCTCGTTGCCGATCTTTCGCAGGAATGTTTTTGTTAAGACAGCGACCGATTTGGAGAGAGTGATTGGGTCGCCAAGCGGAGTTGGGCTATCAGGCTTGAAGGAACCCATCCAGACTATCCACGTGGCGACGGAGGATTCCAAAACTCTTGCCCTTGAGCCGCTCTGGAAGCTCGATCCCCTCGATCAGCTTGCCGAACCCGCAGCCCTCCAGGCCCTCTTCATGACCGAAGAGAAGCTTACCATGGATCGTGTCATCGCTATGGCGGGACAGCTTCCGGGCCTGCGGGCGTGTATCCTGGCACACGGGGATCAGGTGGTCTGCGCCTCGAACACCCCTCCCGGAATCGATCTTCAGACCCTGAGCGGTCAGGCAATGACGATGCTGGCCCAGATCCGGGAGTCCTCTTCCAAGATGGGTCTCGGGAATGTGCCCGGGGTGACACTCCATGCAGAACAGGGTGCCCTGAGTTTCCTTCACAACAACGAGCTCTGCCTGCTAGTCCTCCATGCAGACCGTGGATTCCTCCCGGGGGTGCGCGAGCGGCTTCAGGAAATGCTGGGACATCTCTCTAATGCCGAGGCACTGCCAAGCGGTTCCTCCGCACAGGCGAGCCTACCGATCTGATGGGCGGTAAGATCCATCCTATATACCTTTAACCTTTTGAATGCTTTCAACCTGCAACTAGTATTTTCCCATGCTTGAACTCTTGCAAAAAGGCGGACCCCTTATGTGGATCATCCTGCTCTGTAGCGTGGTGGCGCTGGGGGTCTTCTTCGAACGCTTGATCTTTCTCCACAAAGCCTCCATCCGGGTCGGAGAACTGCTCGGCGGCCTTGCACTGCTGATTCACAATGGTCGTGTCGATGAGGCGCTCGCCGAATCCTCCGCGAGCCATGGGCCGGCGGCTCGCGTCCTGCAGGCCGCGCTGCTGAGGCCTCGCGCCGAGCGGAGCGTCCTGCAGTCGTTGACCACCGACGCCGCTATCTTGGAGATCCCGAAGCTTGAGCGGAATTTGCCGATTCTCGCAACACTTGCCTATGTTACGCCGCTACTCGGTCTGCTCGGTACGATCCTCGGACTACTGGATGCTTTCCTGATTCTTTCGTCACACGGCGGCTATGCAACGGCGGCGGAACTGGCCCACGGTGTCTACGAGAGCATGCTCGATGCAGCGGCCGGGCTCGGTGTGGCGATCCCAGCCTACATCGGACACAGTTATCTGACGGCGAGGGTGAATGACATCATCCATGACATGGAGCGGGCGGGCATCGAGATTGTGAACCTGCTTGTAGATGCCGCCGACCGGCGGGATGACCTCGCCAACGGATGAGGCTTCCCCGCAGCAAGGGAGCGGGAGATGCGCTACTGCTGATGGCCCCTGCGCTCGGCACGCTGTTGAGCCTCGTCTTTTTCCTGTTGCTGGGCGGTTATTTCATGCTCCAGCCGGGAATCGCCCTGATGGTTCCCGACTCACCGTTTCTTCTGCTCCCTCAGCATGATCCCCAGGTGGTCAGCGTGACGGGGGTGCCTCTCCCGCAGATTTATTATGACCGCCAGGCAGTCACCGCGGCGGAGCTTGAGACATCGCTTCGCAAGGTTCCCAGAACCGGCAGTCTCATCATCAAGGCTGACCGACTTGCCCCCTATGATCTCCTTCTTCAGATCATGACGATCGGTGCGCGTTGCGGTTTCACCGTTGTTCTGGCCACTGGCTCGGGTCCGTCATGACGCGGCGGATTCCCCTGCTTCCGAAGGGCCCCCTTGCTTCCCGGGAGTTGGGAGAGTTGGCCCATTTAGCCCAACTCGCCTTCGAATGGCCAATCCGTCAGGCACCACGACTGATGCTTCCGCTTTGCATTCTGGGAGCGGGAATCCTGCAGAGCCTGATGGTGTTACTCTTCTCGATCAGCTACCGGATACCCTCCGAGAAAATACCGGAGGCGCCGCTGTTTTACTTTCTGCCGCCTGATAGTGAGGCCGCACATCAGATGGCACCTTGGCTGGAAGCCAATGATCCCGCAGTCTTCTCTCCCCTCCGTGCCGCTCGAACAGCCTTACCTTCGCTGCCTCCTCTGAAATACAGGCCGAGTTACGAAGAGCCGCCGCCATCACTGCTGCCTCTACGCAGTGAGCCCGACAGCACTATCCAGCCCCCCCTGCCTCCGCTAACGACGCCACTCCAACGAGTTTCCCAACGAATGACCGATGAGACCAAGACCACAGCAGCATCGGCAGATGACATGACCGGCGTACGCTCCTCCACAGTCGTCCGATGGGAAGATGAACTTTCGGCACGGCGCCTAGTGGAGGATACCGGTCCATCCTCTGTTCCAGTCGCTAGGGCGAGGATCATCCAGCCAGCCCTCTACGAAGTGGGTGTCAGCTCCGAGGGGATGTCCTTGCACTGCGTGTTGATGGAATCATCCGGCGACCCGGCCAGCGACGAGGCCGCGCGGGTCTGGATCATGGCGCGGCGCTTTCAGCCTCAGCCTCAGCCGCAATCCCAGTCTGTAGAGGCCATCTCGTGGGGGCGTGTCCTTGTGCTCTGGGGTGCAAACGCCATCTCGGCCATGCCCGCGGCATCCACACACCCTAGTCAACCCTCAGCCAAGCCATGATCCCCATCACGCTTTCGTGGTTTGTCTGTGTTTATTTGGCCCTTTTTCTGGCGGCTGTTTTGATCCTCTGGATCGGTTACGAAATTCTTCGCAAACGCCATGCCAATACCATCTCCCGAAACCACGTTTTTTGCAGAATCTGCGGTTCGCGATACACTGATGGATCGACCAACGACCTCCTCCGCTGCCCCGTCTGCGAAAGCCTGAACGAACGCAAGGGCCCAAAGGGCTTCTAGGCATGGCAATTGGGGCGGAGGTAATCGCCTCAGCCCGGTTATCGCACGTGAATAAGTTGTGTAAAAAGCCCATGAAGTCTCAGACATGGGATGTGGAACAAAAGATATCCCAACATCTAAATCTCCCTTTCTTATGGGTATAAAGAGGCTAAAAATCGTGGAACACCCTCTGATGCACGTCTAAACTGCACTTTTCAGATGGCGATTCCATAACATCCCATGAAATGGGGCTCCAGCGTCGGCAGGGTATATGAAGACTGATTTTTTGAATGTGAATATCCTGCGGGATCGCTCAAGCCAAGGCTGACAGTAGCTTGTCATGGAGACCATCGAAGGCACCGTTGCTGAGAACGACAAGGACATCGCCCTCCTGCAACTGTGGCCGCAGCTTTTTGATGATCCGATCGGCGGAGGGCTCGTGAAAGGCAGGCTTTCCGGCTCTTTGCAGATCGGCAACAAGACAATCTGCATCGAGGCGCTCCTCGGGTTTCAGATCGGCCGCGCGGTTCACTTCCCCGATGACGACGCCATGGGCAGCGGCAAAGGCCTTGGGAAATTCCTGTTGGAAGATGGCGCGGCGAGTCGTGTTCGAGCGGGGCTCGAAGAGGGCCCAGATGCGTGATCCTGTGTACTGTTCGGCTAGTCCCTCCAGCGTGAGTCGAATGGCTGTCGGATGATGACCGAAGTCATCAATGATGGTAATGCCGCCAACCACGCCACGTACTTCCTGGCGGCGCTTGATCCCGCGGAACTGCAGAAGCGCCTCGCGGATCACGGGAGTCGCAACACCATAGAAATGGGCTGAGGAGACAGCCATGGCGGCGTTGCGGATATTGAACTCCCCTGACATCGGGATCTCGAACTTATCGCCGAAAAGCTCGAAGCCGCTGCGGCCATCCTTTTGCCACGGATGCAAGATGCGGTTCCCGGCGTTTTCTGAAAAGCCAACCTCGACGATTGGGGCCTGGCAGTTCTGCGCCACATCGATGCAGTTCTGATCATCGGCATTGATGAGCACCATCCCCTCCGAAGGGACCACGTTCAGAAGCCTGCGGAAGCTCAGCTTGATCGCCTCCAGATTGTCGAAGATGTCCGCGTGGTCGAACTCGATATTGTTCACCACGACGAGTTCGGGAAGGTAGTGGAGAAATTTGGAGCGCTTGTCAAAGAAGGCCGTGTCGTATTCATCTCCCTCGATCACGAAGTGCCGTGACTCTGCCTCCTTGCGCAGGCAGGCCCCTTGGCCGAGATTCGCCGGGATGCCTCCGATCAGGTAGGAGGGATGCAGTCCCGCATACTCCAGAATCCACGCCGCCATGGAGGTTGTGGTGGTTTTTCCGTGGGTCCCGGTGATGACGATGTTGTGTCGGCTTCGGAGAAAGTGAGCGCGGAGCACCTCGGGGAGCGAGGCGTAGTTTAGCTTCCTGTTTAGGACCGCCTCGACCTCGGGATTACCGCGTGAGATGGCGTTACCCACCACGATCAGGGCCTCCTCCTTGGGAAGGTTCTCGGGACAGAACCTTGAGAAGACCTCAATCCCACGGGAAGCGAGGAAATCGCTCATCGGCGGGTAGGCCTGATTGTCAGATCCCGTGACGACCCATCCCTGCTCTTTCATCCCTGCGGCCACAGCACCCATGGCGGTGCCGCAGATGCCGAGGAAATGGATGCGGCGGGCCGGGGATTTACTCACAGGAAGAAGGGATAGAAGAGATAAAGGGGGTGGCTAAAAGACGCCTGAGGGACTGTTGGTGATGCGTTTCCCCTAGTAAACGTCCTTCCTGTAACGCTTCGACTTCTTCAGTTCCTCGACATAGGCGGCGGCCTCCTCAGGGGACTTGCCCCCAGCCTTCTCGACCACCTGATGAAGGGCTGTGTCGACACCCTTCGCCATGCGGGATGCATCGCCACAGATATAGAAATAGCCCCCCTGCTCAAGCCAGGCGAAGAGTTCTTCAGCCTCCTCCAGCATGCGGTGCTGGACATAGACCTTCTCGGCTTGATCGCGTGAGAATGCGGTGGAGAGTTTGTGGAGGACGCCCTCCTTCTGCCAGGTCTCCAGCTCCTCGCGGTAGAGGAAGTCAGTAGCGGATTTCTGATCGCCGAAGAAGAGCCAATTCTTGCCCGCGGCGCCGGTGGCTTTCCTTTCCTGAAGGAATGCCATGAACGGGGCGATTCCCGTGCCAGGGCCGACCATGATCGCATGGGTCGAAGGATCCTCGGGAACGCGGAAGTGCTTGGCCGTATGGACAAAGACGGGAACTGGTACGTTGTCCGCACGGTCGGACAGGAAGGTCGAGCAGACACCCTCTCGCTTGCGGCCATGGGTCTCGTAGCGAACCGCAGCCACCGTGAGATGAACCTCCGAGGGATTGGCCTTCTGCGACGAGGCGATCGAGTAGAGACGTGGCTGCAGCTTGCGCAGGCACTTCACGAATTCCTCAGGCGTAAACTTGGCGGCGTGATGAGCCAGTAGAGGATCGATCACTTCGCGACCCGCGACATAGCCTTCGAGTTCAGCCCGTCCCTCCGGGGTCGTCATCGGGATAAAGTGGGCTGCCGTAGGATCCTTCTCCGCAATGGCAGCTAGGAGTTTCTTGTCCTTCTCGGTGATCACATAGCTGCGGGTCAGGGCCTCGCGGATCGTGATTGTGTTCCCATTCGGATCCGTCACTTCTTCCTCACCAGTGAAACCGAGAGCGCCGAGGATCTCCTCGACAAGTACGGGATTGTTCGTCGGGAACACACCGAGCGAATCGCCGACCTCGTAGGCGAGTCCCGAATCAGCGAGATCGATCTCGAAGTGGCGGGTGTCCTTGGCCGAGCCCGGGCCAGTGAGGCTGCGGTTCGTCTTGAGCTTCGCGGGAAAGGGATTCTTACGGGAATAGAGAGCGGTTGGATCGGCGGACATCGGTTCAGAATAAAAGGTTGGTGGTTTCGTTCAAGTCAACAGAGAGCAAAAGGCGGGCCGAAAGGCCTCATATCTCGGCTCCGTTCATCGGAGGGAGACATTACTCAGCAGTTGGAACAGCGGCTCATTGATGAAGAAGTTGGTTTTCCCCCTCTTTTCCTTGCGGCGGATTCCCTCGGCGACCAACAGCTCCAGATATTTCGAAGCGGTGACGCGCGATATGCCGAGCTCCTTCTCCACGAACTCGATCTTCGTGTAGGGATGGCGGAAGAGATTGTTGAGCAGATCCCTGCATGAGCGCGCGCAATGACTTCACCAGCATGATTTCGCTACGAGCCGTCATCGAGACGCCTCGGATCATGTAGAGGCACCAATCCTTCCAGAGTCCCTTCGCATGCGTCTCCTGCAGCAGCCTGTAGTATTCACCCTTCGTGGTGGTGATATATCGACTCAGGTAAAGTACCGGCAGATCAAGGAGACTCTCCTTCTGGAGGATCAACAAATTCAGGATGCGGCCGGTCCTGCCGTTTCCGTCATAGAACGGATGAATGCTCTCGAACTGGTGATGCGCGATCGCCATACGAAGGATCGGATTCAGATAATCCTCCGCATGAAGAAAGTCGATCAGGTTGTTCATCAGAGATTCCACCTCCGCCGCACTTTGAGGCGGCTCATAGACGATCCTCCCCGATGCAGGGTTCTTCAGAACGGTACCCGGCAGTTTTCTTAGCCCCGCCTTCTTCGGCTCGATCCGTGTCTGGACATCCAGCAGCGTTTTCAGTAGGATCGACCCGCTCTTACGCACCTCCTCGAAACCCACCTGCAGCGCCTCGACGTAGTGGCGCACCTCCTTCACGGAACCGTTCGACGATTCCTCCTCACGGTCAGCGAAGATCTCATCATGGGTCGTGATGATATTCTCAATCTCCGAGCTGTCCTACGCCTCTTGGAGCGAGAGGGTACTGATCAGAATCGCCTGATTGGGAAGGGTTTCGCAGAGCCCTTTGAGCTCGGCAATGTGGCGCTCCGACTCGTCAATAGCCATCCACACACACGACATTCAAGTGGCGAGAGGTCCGGAATGGGCAGAGGCGATAGTGAGGACATAGAAAGAAAGCGCCAGAATCTTAACACATTCCGAGAAACGCGCAAAGAAATGGCGTATTTTTATGCGTGAGAATGCGTTCGTGCAAAGAAAAAGGGCATCAAAAATCTCCCTAGATAGTGTAGTCACGATCTGTTGGCCCAGAGGGCAATACAGTGGATTTGGATGGCAGCAAGGAAAGAAGAGGCATTCTTTGCGTGCCGGGTAGCGACGCCACGCCAGCGTTTGAGGTGAAGGAAGGCGTTCTCAACGA
>CAIOJL010000204.1 GCA_903858595.1 uncultured Spartobacteria bacterium
CTCGGCGGCGTTTAGGGGTTTTTTTATAGCTCAGGCCCAGGCGCTCCAAGCGATGCCAGAGCGCCGTAGTACCCAAAGAGATCTCCAACTGTTCCCGGATACGCTCTTTGAGTTGTGCCTAAGTCAGATCTGCTTCCTTGGGAATCCTTCCTTTCAATGTGGAGTCATGTCCCTGAAGTCGGGAGCGACTGGCGGGTAAGGCCCCCCCGTATAAGGATCGGCAGAAAGATCGGCAATATCGCCCTATTAAAAAAGCTTTATCTTGACGTAAAGTCCTTTCGTAATAGTTTTTGATACATAACTATGTCAGCAGAAAGATCGGCAGTTTTAGTTGATTCGACGAGCGATATGGAACCCATGCTGCCCTCGCCGGCTGGATTGAAAGATAAGGCTGCGGAAATCTGGAGATCCTCCGCGGAGCTGAAGGGTGCCTTCCCTGAGAAGACCCTGAGGGAGATTGTCGGGGTGATGCGTTCCATGAATGGCTACTACTCGAATCTCATCGAGGGACACACGACCCGTCCGATCGAGATCGAGGCCGCTCTTAAAAAAAGATTCTCACTGGATAGTGATGAGCGGAACCGTCAGATGCTTCACCTAGCCCATCTGGAAACCCTAGAAGAGGCGGAAAAGGAGCTCACCGCTACCACTCGGATTTGCTCCAAGGAGTACCTCTGCAGACTTCACCACGGATTCTGCAGCAGGCTTCCCAAGGAACTACTGATAACGAGAGATGCCGATGGGAGTCTCTTTGAGACAATCCCGGGCGAATTGCGTGCCACCAATGTGGCAGTCGGTCGCCACATTGCTCCCACTCACGACAAGCTGGATCAATTCCTCAAGCGGTTTGAGGAGGTTTACGAACCACTAGTCGAGGACAAGCCGGAGTCGCTCATGGCGGCGGCCGCCGCCCATCACCGGCTTGCTTGGATCCATCCGTTTTCGGACGGGAATGGGCGTGTTTCCAGACTATTCACCCATCTTTGGTTTATACGGGCCGGAGCCGGAGGCAATGGCCTCTGGACGCTGTCGCGCGGCTTGGCCCGGAGGATCGAGAAGTACAAGACCCTCATGGATGCCGCCGACGCAAAGCGCCGCAATGACTTCGACGGGAGGGGGTTTTTGTCACAGTCGTCTCTGGATCAATTCTGTGCCTTCGTCCTGGAGATGGCAGAGGATCAGATTTCTTTCATGAAGGGGATGCTTTCCCTACCTGGGCTGAACAATCGTATTCGCGGTTACTGCGAGATCCAGGAACGCTCGGGCGATCTTCCGAAAAGGACGGCACTCTTGCTTCCAGAGATCATCCTCAAGGGGGAGATTCCGCGCGGAGATGTGGCTCGCTTGGTCGATGCCTCACCAAGGACTGCGCAGGCACTGATCGGGAAGTTGCTAGAGTTCGGCTACCTCAAGAGCACTTCCCCGAAAGGTAAGCTCTCTATTGGATTCCCCACCGAGGCCTGCTCTTTCTTTTTCCCGGATCTTTTTCCACCCGGATCCACGGAGAGAGATCGTGTGAAGTGAGCCTAGGGAAGCGCTAAAAGTCTCCCTACGGGGTGGATTTCGGCAGTCGATGAAACTGTAGTTTCATTCCCCTCCCCCATGATAACCTCGAAGCCTCAGAATATCATACCATCTCTCAGAGATAGGTGGACTTTATGGGCAGAGATTTTGGTGAAAGGCAAAGAGGAAGACAGATGGCTACCTTTTGGAAGTAAGCGTCACACCAAGCACTGTCTTGACAGGGATCTGATAGAGAAGGCGTATATGTTGTAAGCACCGCTTACGACAAGGATGACAGGTTAGGCAGCGAAAGCCGAGAGTACCCTTTCTAAGATTTCGCCCAGTTTTCTGGGGTAAGTTCGCCGACATTCCCGTTGGTGGTATGATTCAGTCACAGGCTTCCTTGAAGTGTATTTGACAACAGCTAGCTATCTAGCTAGGTTGCCATTATGCAACCTTCGGCAACTCTTTCTCTCGGGACCTTCGAGGCGAAGAACAAGCTATCCTCTCTTGTCGATCTGGCCTCCAAGGGAAGCCGGATCTGGATCACCAAGCGGGGCAAGCGTGTTGCCCTGCTCTCCTCCGGTAATGCGGTGGGAGTAAAGGACGGCAGCGATCCTGTCACCGCTTTCCGCGCGATACGTACCCGCTCCAAAGCAGAAAAAGCCTCACTGAAATCCCTCGTCGAGGAGGGGCGACGTTGAGGCAAGCCGTTGCGGATGCCTCGTTCTGTGGGGCCTGGGTCCTTTCGGACAAATTCTCCGACAAAGCTGAACATCTTCTTTCCCTGATCCTCCAGGGATCGGTCGCACTTGTAGTGCCATCGCTCTGGCACTACGAGATGAACAATCTCCTCCGCTCGGCTCACAAGCGCAGGAGGCTGAGCGAGGAAGATGCCCGGGAAGCCCTTGAAACACTGAATCAAGTCCCCCTCACCATCGAGGATCTCCCCGAGGGACCGGCCAGGAAACGCATCCTCCATTTGGCCCTCCAATTCGATCTCTCGTCGTATGATGCCGCTTATCTGGAACTGGCCGACCGGCATAAGATCCCCCTCCATACCGCAGATGCCAAACTGAATGCGGCGGCCAAGCAACTCGGACTGGCACCCAAATAAGTTCGGGGCACTTACACTTACTCATCCGTAGATGTTGAAAGTGGCTCGGTGGCATTTTATGATTTTCCCTCAATTGTTTTGAACGGAACGTTACCTCTTGAGTCATACCTCCATCAACTATCTTACATTTTAGACAGATAGTCAGTTGACAGTGACCCTCTCTTGCATAAATTAGACGTAGCTTTCCCTCAAGTTTTCCCCCATGAAACAAATACCCGCGCCTGAGATTTTTTCCCTACTCACTCAATGGGGCTTCCGACCGGACGCTTCCACTGATCTGCAGAATATTTTCGGGGGAGATAGCGACCGATATCAGACCCTGCTTCAGTCGATCAGAAACGGGGATTTCTCGTGGGTGCCTGAGGTTCAGATTCTTCCAGCAGTCAGCATGGGATCAGCCGATGGAGCCTATTCCCGTGAGACGGGTAGCATCTACATTTCTTCAGATTGCCCCGCGGATCTCAAGGAATCCGTTCTCCTTGAGGAGATCGGCCACCACATCGACGCCCTCTTCAACGAGCAGGAGACCCCCGGCGACGAGGGCTCCCTCTTCTCTGCAGCTGTGCGAGGCATCACCCTCTCCGATGAAGAGATCACCGCCATCCTCAATGAAGATGACTCGGCTGTTCTATCACTCAACGGCCACCAAGTTGCCGTCGAGTGCGCCTCCCGCGCACCAGCACGCCCACCAGTGCCTGGGGTTGTCACCGTCGGGCC
>CAIOJL010000205.1 GCA_903858595.1 uncultured Spartobacteria bacterium
CGGCCTTCAATGAGGTTCTTCCAGAAGATATCGAGGTCCGACCCCACTGGACTGATAACTCCGATACCGGTGATGACAACTCTGCGTTCGCTCATAGAAAAGATTCGCCAAAAAAGGCGTTGAGAAAGTCAACCTAAGTGAGACACCCTTGGCAACCATGGAAAAAGGATGAGGGATGAATTATGAGGGATGAAAGGGGATCCCCCATCCGGCGTGGATCAACTTGTGCCTTGCGAAAAGGGCGTATCGGATGTCTCTTTGATCCATGGACACGCCCCCTCCACTGAACCGCCCGGATAACTCTCCACCGACCATCCAGATGGACCCCGCCTCTCCCTCGGAATCCGCCCGCTCCTGGTGCATAGGTCTCCATCTCTCGGGCCTCTCGGGACTGATCCTGAGCTTCGCCCTGGCCCATATCGTGGTACCGCTGGTGATCTGGCTAGTTAAACGGGCCGACAGCCCGGAGATCGATTCGACCGGCAAGGAGGTGCTCAATTTTCAGATCTCCTACACGATCTACAGCCTGATCGCGGGAGCTCTCTGCTTCGTGCTAATCGGCTTCCTAATCCTGCCAATCGTACTCATTGTCTGGCTAGCCTGCATCATCATCGCCGCAGTGAAGACCAGCAACGGCGAGAGCTATCGCTATCCCTACACGATCAGCTTCCTAAGATAGGGAATAGCATATTGGGAGTAGGTAATGGTGGGTGTCCTGCCCCGATTACCAATGCCCTATTACCCATACCCCATTTCAGCCTTCGGCTGAAATGTCTCTTGCGAATGAGCCTCCCCTGCGCCAAATTAAAACTTCATAGGGGGCGTACTGGTTTCGACTCGAAGCTCATTACGCATTCTGCATGCCGAGGATGATTCGTTGGCCTCGTAAAAAATCGAGTCAAAAAAACTAAACGCAGATTACGAAAATCTAGCTCTCGCAGCCTAAGGCTGTGACGCTGACACACTGACGCCTACTAAGTGTGAAGGCGACGCCAGTAGGCTGGCCCTCAGGCGGAAAGACCGCGCCGGGGGGTGAATCGATTTCGTGGTCGATCGGGGGAAAGCAGCGCGCCGCACCGTGGCCGACCCCTTAAATTCAAAGTGCGGTCAAGCATGTGGACGGGTGCCTGATAAGTTCCGGGGACAGGGGTTCGACTCCCCTCGCCTCCACCATTTTCATAATAATCTCCCCTCGAGGGGAGGGTCATGTTGAGTTTTTCAAGTATACATTTCGAACTCCCCGAAGCTAAATGGTCTCATGAATGGATCGCTCCTAAAACTCTCTTCCTTTGGAACCCTAACAGTCCTCGTACCCTTTGCGCTGACGACCGCTCTGTTTCTCTGCGGTTGTGCCTCACAGGAAAAGAAGGACCCCACGGATTCGGCAGGCCAGATCAAGATGGGGGAAACCTATTTTTTCGGCACGTGGAAGATTCCAAAAAACGATGAAACGGCTGCAGAGTGGTACCGGAAAGCTGCCCTGCAGGGCGATCCCGAGGGAGAATACCACTTGGGTATCTGCTATGCTCGAGGCCTAGGCGTTCCCAAGAACGAGGCCCTTGCCTTTAAATGGTTTTCCAGGGCCGCGCAGGAAGGGAACGCAAGCGCCCAGTACGAACTGGGAGGCTGCTACAGGCTGGCTCAGGGGGTCAGAACCGACCTGCCGAAGGCCTACCTTTGGTACAACCTCGCGGCGGCTTCTGGCAATGACGACGCTCCTGAAGCCAGGGATGCCTTGGCAAAGCGCCTGACGGAGGATGAAGTCAGGCAAGCCCAGCGCCAGAGTCAGGAGTTTTGGAACAAGTCTAAGTGATAATCTGAACCTAGGGCAGCGCTGATTAAATCGCATCGAGGCCGTTTCTTTGTGATGCTCGCTGGCAAGACCGCAAAGGTATCGCCACTACTCTTCACGCCTGGGAAAACAATCAAATACTCTTCAGCGGCAATTATGGGATTTTATCAGCGGTTCCCCTGCTCTTCTTAATTGACACCCCGCCGTTTCCCGTTACCTTCATTCCTCCCGCTGCATAAACCAACAACCAACTGGGATTTTCTCTATGGCCACTTCCGAAGTCATCCTCACCGAAGCAGTTCCCTCTCTGGGAGCCGAAGCCGATATCGTCAAGGTACGTGCCGGCTACGCACGCAATTTCCTAATTCCCGGTGGCAAAGCCCTTGAGGTCACTCCCGCCTCCCTGCGCAAGATCAATCATCTTAAGGCTAGGCGCGCCGAGCGTGAGGCCCGCGAAATCAATGAGGCCGAGGCCGTCGCTGCGAAGATCAACAAGCTCCGTCTCAATCTGAAGCTCGACACCGGAGAAACCGGCAAGGCCTTCGGATCCATCACGGCAGCTGACCTTCTTGAGCGCCTGATGGAGGAGATCAAGGATCTCGTTCTTCCCAAGCACGCCATCGTTCTGGACCGCCCCCTCAAGGAGAGCGGTGAGTATCAGATCCTAGTGAAGATCCACTCCGAAGTGATCGCTACCCTCCGTATTGAGATCGCGGCCGCCCCCAAGGTGGAACGACCTGCTGTTGAGGAAGAGGCCGGCACCCGCCGCTCCCGTCGCTAGTCCAAGGCAAACGCCGAGGCGTAAAATCTTTTCCCTGACATGGTAGAAGGTGCAGAAGGTCCCCAGGACGGCCCTGCCCAGGTCAGCGCGACACCCGAGGGTGTCCCCTCCAGATCCCCGCGCCGCAGCGGGAACGGTCTAGGATACCAGAGTGCCCACAATCCCCAGAACTCCGGGGGATTCTCTCAAGGTCAGCGCCTTCCGGAATCACACCGTCCCCTACCTGCCAGTCTTGATGCAGAGAAGGGTGTCCTCTCTTCAATCCTACTCTCCCCGAAGGATACTCTCACCACGGCCATCGAGAAGGGGATCAATGATCAACACTTCCACCATCCCGCCCATGGGACGATCTATACCGTCCTGGAGGATCTCTGGAAGAAGAATAGTCCGATCGACCTGATTACCGTCACGCAGACCCTGGCGGATAGGAATCTTCTAGAGCAGGTCGGAGGACCGGCTTTTCTGGCGGGTCTCCAGACCTTTCTGCCAACAGCAACCAATGCCGAGTACTACATCGACATCATGCGGGAGAAGCATCTCCTGCGACGCATGATCGCCGTCTGCACCGCCTCGGCCGCCCGCTGTTACGACGAGCAGGGGGATGTGAAGGCACTCATCGACGATGTGGAGAAGGAGGTCTTCACCGTTGCCGAAGACCGCGTCCGTGGGGACTTGCCCGACATTAAGGAGCACATCAACGCCGCCATCGACTCGATCGAAAAACTCTACCAAAACAAGGGTGAGGTGACCGGCGTTCCCACCGGATTCAAGGTTCTCGACAACATGACCAGCGGCATGCACCCCAGTGAGATGATCGTTATCGCGGCGCGCCCCTCGATGGGAAAGACCGCCCTCGCGATGAACATCGCAGAGCATGTCGCCGTCGATAAAAACATCCCGGTTGCCGTCTTCAGCCTGGAAATGAGCGCCCAACAACTTGTCCAGCGTCTGCTCTGCTCGCGTGCCCGAGTGAACCTCCAGAGCATTCGTACAGGCCTTCTTCCGAAGAATGCCCATCAGAGTCTCTTCAAGGTCTCGGGAGAATTCGGCCAGAGCAAGATGCTGATCGATGATACGGCGGGACTCAGCATCAATGAATTGCGCGCAAAATCCCGGCGGCTTATGGACAAGCATGGCTTGGGGCTGATTGTTATCGACTATCTACAGCTCCTGAAATCCCCATCAAAGCGCGGACAGGAGAACAGGCAAATCGAGATCGCCGAGATCTCCGGAGGCATCAAGGCGCTTGCGAAGGAACTGAGCATTCCGATCATTGTCCTGGCCCAGCTCAATCGTAAATCCGAGGACCGGGGAGACGGTAAGCCGCGCATCTCGGATCTCCGTGAATCCGGCTCCATCGAGCAGGATGCGGACGTGGTAGGACTGCTCTACCGCTCCGCATACTATGCCAAGGATGATGAGGAGAAATCCGAGAAGGGCGGCGAGGCGGAACTGATCATCGCCAAACAGCGTAACGGCCCCACCGGCGAAGTCCCCCTCACCTTCCTGAGCGAGTTCACCCGCTTCGAGACGCGTGACATGACCCACGGGGAAGGGAATTAGGCGGATAGGTTTTAGGGGATAGGGAATTGGATCTCGATTACTGCGCAGAGCATGGCATTGCCAGTGATATCGAGATCATTCCTATGGCAGAAGTCAACGTGGCCTACGATCGCATCCTCAAGAGCGATGTGAAGTACCGCTTCGTGATTGATATGGCTACTCTCTAAGAGCTGTTTAAACCGAATCATGGCCACAAGATGCACAGAATGCACAGGTCTTGTGATTGCTCTCAAGCTGCTCCTTTAAGAGACACAGGAGGACATCTCTATATTCCCCTTTTGCGTTTTTTGTGCCTTTTGTGGCTACATCTTTTCTTAATATACTCTAGATAGCCGGGTAAGCTCCTGGAGTCGGGGAATGAGCGGACGAAGTTTCCGGCGACGCCACCTTCTCCGGGGAAATCGTGACGGGATTGGTCACACCGGACTGCTGGGTGGCTTCCGCCGCATGTGTTCCTGAGACAACCGTTTCCTGATGGAGGCTTCCGCCGCATGCTCCCGGTTTTGGAAAGATTGTGGATTTGTAGGCCTCCATACCCGAGGGCGATTCGATCTTAGGCAATTGGGGAACTCCGCTGATCTCGCGATGGAAGTCTTCCTTGGCTTTTTGTAGTTCTCCAAGAGCCTTACCGATACCGCGAGCCAGTTCCGGGAGTTTCTTGGGGCCAAACAGCACAAGCGCCAAGATCCCGATGAAGATCCACTCGGGGGCCGCCGGCATTCCAAAGGCAAGGAAGAGCATATAGAGGAATCTAACCTAGAACCATGGAACTCAAAAAATGATTTTTTAGATGCTTCAGCGGTTCCTTAAACTGAAAGCGTCGCGAGAGCAGCTTCAAAAGAGGCCATATCTGAGATGCTGATGACCTCGGTTCCCTTGCGGATCCGACCAACAAGTCCTGCAATAACACCGCCGGGACCGAGTTCAAGGAAGCGGGTGATCCCAAGATGGTCGATCATGTACTCGATGCTGGCCGTCCAGCATACCGAACCGGTTACTTGGTCGGCCAAGGACTGACGAATGGCATCGGGCGATCCAGCGGGACGGGCGTCGATATTCGACACCACCGGAACTGACGGCATCACAATCGGGGTCTCCGCAAGCACGGCGCTAAGGCGCTGGTAGGCCGGCTCCATAAGACGAGAATGAAAGGCTCCGGCAACTGTCAGTTCGACGGCCTTGCGGGCGCCGTATTCCTTGGCCATGCCGACGGCTAATGCGATCTTGGCCTTCTCACCAGAGATGACGATCTGACCGGGGCTGTTGAAGTTGGCGACATCGACATCAGCGGCGGCTGCCAGATCACGAACCCCCTGCTCCTCCGCTCCGATGATCGCAGCCATGCCTCCCTCTGTCGCCTCGCATGCCTCCTGCATGAAGCGGGAGCGCTGATCGACAAGTCTCAGACCGGTCTCGAAATCAAAGGTACCTGCGGCGGAATGCGCGGTGAATTCACCAAGGGATAGTCCGGCGGCGGCATCAAAAGTGAGGCGTGGGCACCTTTCCTTCAAAACGGCCAGCACGGAGAAACCATGCACATAAAGAGCCGGCTGGCAGACCGAGGTGCGAGTCAGGTCCTCCGCTGGCCCTTCAAAGGCGATCTGCGAAAGGGAATACCCCAGAATCGAGTCCGCCTTGGCAAAGAGCTCGGCGGCGACGGGAAAGCTTGCGGCAAGATCCTTGCCCATGCCGACGGCTTGGGCGCCTTGTCCGGAAAAGAGAAGTGCGGTTTTCATCAAATAATTGGTAACTACTAAAAGTAAAAAGGGATCGAGGCTTTTGCGAAAGCCTCTTTCTGGTCCTTAAGGTAGAGATCGCCCAGGTGCTCGAAGCCGCCGGAGGCGCGGAAGGACTTTAGGAAGGCATTTACCTGATCCCGGAGAGCCACCTCTCCGGGCCTTAGTCCGAGAGCCCAAGACTCTTTCTGCACCGGTTGGAGCAGAGCTATGGTATCGGAGGGGTGCTCCTGATGATTCTTCCAGACGCTCATCTGGTCATAGAGGAATCCATCGGCCTTGCCTTGGGTGACCTCCATCACCGCAGAAGACTCCTTGTCGAGGACCAGTACCTTGGCCTGATTGAGATGATCTAGGGCCCAAGCCTGGGCTGTGGTACCCTGCCGTACGGCAAGGATTCGTCCGGGTTGATCAAGAGCCCCTGTCCCAATAGCCCCATCCGTCAGGCCGCTCTTTTTACCAGCAAGCACTGCAAGTCCGATCGAGAGATAAGGATCTGAAAAGGCAATCGTCTTTTCGCGCTCGGGCGTGTCAGTCATCGAGGAAATGATCAGGTCGATTTTCCCCGTCAGTAGCGACGGAATCAACCCCGTGAACGGAATGTTCTCGATCCGAACAGGACGATGCAGGTGCTCACCCAGCGCGTTCGCTAGATCGACACTGACACCGGTGGGGGCTCCCTGGGAGTTGATGGTTTCGAACGGAGGATAAGAAAGATCCATTCCCACCACGAGCGGCTTGTCCGCGGAGGAGGACTCCTGCCTACCGCAACCGCAGACAGGGATCATGAATGCCAATGCCAGCAGGAGGATCAGTTGGTTCACTCCTTTCTGCATTTTACCTTAAGCCTTCAGTCTTCAGTCTCTCCCTAGACCCTAGGCCCATGCCATCCGCCCGAGGGCAGGAGGACGTCATTGACCTCATCCGGCCCCCAAGTGCCAGGCTTGTAGGGATGCACGGGAACCGCGTTGCCTAGGATATTCTGAACGATTCTCCAGCCTTCCTCGACGACATCCTGGCGAGCAAAAAGAGCCTGATCTCCCTGAATCGCATCGCCGATAAGACGCTCATAGGGAGTCATCTCATCAGGTTGCTGGTCGACGACCTTGAGTTCCATCGGCTCACCTACCATGCGCTCGCCATCCACCTTGACCTGCATGCCGAGAGCGATCTCGATGCGCGGCGAGAAGAGAAATCGGACGTAGTTATGCATTGGGGCCTGCTGGTCTGGGAAAACGACCAGCGGCGGACGGTGAAACTGAACCCTCACCTCGGTGGCAGAGACGGGTAGATTCTTGCCGGCACGGATGTAAATGGGGACGCCCTGCCAGCGCCAGTTATCGATAAAGACACGGACGGCCGCATAGGTCTCGGTGGTGCTGTTCGGGGCGACTCCAGGTTCTTGTTGATATCCCTCGAACTGACCACGGACGAAATCGTTGGGGGATATTGTGCGGATAGAGCGAAAGAGCTTCACCTGCTCGTCACGGACGCGCTCCTTGTCGGGCCAGAAGGGAGGTTCCATGCAGAGGAATCCGACCACCTGCATGAGGTGGTTCTCGATCACATCACGGAGGCAACCAGTGGCGTCGTAGAAGGCACCGCGTCCATCCACGCCGAAGGACTCGGCCATGGTGATCTGGATATTGCTGATGTGGTTGCGGTTCCAGACCGGCTCGAAGAAAGCATTGGCGAAGCGGGTGTAGAGGACATTCTGGGTCGCCTCCTTGCCCAGATAATGGTCAATGCGGAAGACCTGACGCTCCTCGAGGACCTCGTGGAGGGTTAGGTTGAGCGCCTTAGCGGAGGCGGAGTCATGGCCAAAAGGCTTTTCGACAACGACGCGGGTGTCGTCATTGATGCAATCGGCTGCCTTGAGCCCCTTGGTCACCCTTCCGAAGAGAACAGGTGGTATCGCTAGGTAATGGATGGGCCGTTGGGCACTCCCCAGGGCCTTCTTCAGCGCATCAAAGGTTGCAGGATCGGAGTAGTCACCGTCGACGTACTGGAACTGGTCGTCAAACTTCTTGAAGATTTCCTCATCCACGCCGCGCCCGTAGGTCGTGATGCCCTCGCGGGCACGGTCGATGACCTGCTCCCGTGTCATGCCGCTCTTGGCGACCCCAATCACAGGGCCCTCAATCACTCCTCGGCGGTAGAGCGCCTGGATGGTGTCGAAGAGTTTCTTGTGGGCTAGGTCTCCGGTCGCTCCGAAGAGAACCAGCGCGTCGCTTTTGAGTGCGGACATGGTGTTGCTTCCGAAGGGAATGACTTTGGATTACTTCGGGTTATTTTGAACCGGCCGGCTTCTCATGGTGCCCGCCGAACTCAAAGCGCATCGCGGAGCAAACCTTGTCAGCGAAGAGAGCGAGATTTCGGCTGGAGAAACGCTCGTATAGAGCAGTGGTCAGGACGGGGGCAGGCACTCCCTCCTCGATGGCGGCGAGAATGGTCCAACGACCCTCGCCCGAGTCGCTGACACGACCACTGAACGTGGCGAGCTCAGGATCGGTAGCCATGGCATCGGCGGTGAGATCAAGCAACCAGCTTGCGACCACGCTGCCGCGACGCCAGACCTCGGTGATCTCAGGGAGATCAAGGTCGTATTGGTAGTTCTCCGGATCGCGAAGAGGGGTGGTCTCTGCGTCGATCTCGCGCTGGACCTTGCCGGCATTTGCGTTCTTGAGGATGTTCAGACCCTCAGCGTATGCCGCCATGATGCCGTACTCGATGCCGTTGTGGACCATCTTGACGAAATGTCCTGCGCCTGAGGGGCCGCAATGGAGGTATCCCTCCTCGGCTGTTCCCTTACGGGTTCGGCTCGGAGTCACAGGGGCATCTCCCTTGCCGGGAGCAAGCGCCTTGAGGATCGGGTCGAGATAGCCGACGGCCTCGTTGGAACCGCCGATCATCTCGCAATAGCCGCGCTCAAGGCCCCAGACACCGCCAGAGGTGCCGACATCGACATAGGAAATACCCTTTACAGCAAGTTCCTTGGAACGGCGGATATCATCCTTGTAGTAGGAGTTGCCACCGTCGATGAGGATATCCCCCTTACCGAGCAACGGAGCGAACGTGGCGATCGTATCATCAACATAAGCAGCGGGAATCATCATCCAGACAGCCTTGGGACCGGTCAGCTTGCTGACGAGATCGGCTGGATCCTTTGCCGCAATGGCGCCCTTGGAAGCGAGATCCTGGATAGCAGCATCGCTACGATCCCAAACGACAACTTCGTGACCTGCCTTGATGAGGCGGAGAACCATATTGGCTCCCATTCTTCCGAGACCGACCATTCCGATGCGCATAGTGTGTGTTCCTTGGATTTGTGGGTTTATGTGTACCTCTCTCATCACAGAGGAGAGGTGCGACGTCAAGCATGGCATTATGCACTTCAATCCATCCTTCCCGTTTGCAACGGGCGAGCGAGGTTGGCATAAGTATTGGCATGACTGATCGCACTGGAATCATCGCCGCCATGGAATCCGAACTGAGAGACCTTTCATCAACTCTCGAACATGAGCGTACCGAGACAATCGCTGGTCGTGAAATCCACTACGGCCGACTGGAAGGCCAACCTGTGGCGCTCATCCTTTGTGGCTGCGGCAAAGTCAATGCCGCCCTCTCGGCAGCCCTTCTTGCGGGCCACTCCAAAATCTCGCGCATACTCCTGACTGGAATCTCCGGAGCCCTTGCCGAGGGACTGAATGTCGGTGATATCGTGATCGGGGATTCGTTCGTCCAGCACGATATGGATGCACGCCCCCTCTTTCCCCAGCACCAGATCCCCTTTGAAGGGTTCTCAGTGATCGAGGCGGACCCGGATCTGAGGTATCTCCTGGCAGATGCAGGCAGAGCGATGCTCGCCACCAAGCGCCCACTCGGTCTCGAGAATGCTGCACTCTTCGAGGGACTCGTCGTGAGCGGCGATCAGTTCCTCTCAAGCAATGAGGCACGTGATCGGGTCCTGGGAAGCCTCCCAAGGGCAAGTTGCGTCGACATGGAGTCGGCTGCCGTCGCTCAGGTCTGCCGCGCGGCGGACCTTCCCTTGGGCGTGATGCGCGTCATCTCCGACTCTGCCGACGGGAGAGCCCACATCGACTTCGCCAAGTTCGTAGAATACTCCGCCTCCAAGGCCTGTGCGGAGACGGTCAGGTACGCATTACGCGCCTTGAAGGATTAATCTGGAACTTAAGAATTGCTTGCCTGGCCGTTGCATCAGGAAGAGAGAGGGCGTTTGTTTCCCTCACTCTTTCTCGGCTTTTCATTGGGTAGGGCTAGAAGGGTGGGCAGGTTAGATACGCCTAGTTACGTTTTAGATCTTCACTTATTACCAAGGAACAGCACATTCTGTAGAATCAACGATGGCATGGGAATGTGTACGGTGGCCATGCCGGGAACCTCGTTTGTTGTGATCAACGAGGCAGGAAGAAGAAGGGGAAGCATCATCAGAGATTCGGGCGTGAGACGTGAGAAAGGCGTGATGTTCCAATGCCTTGCAACTTCATTTTTTGGAGTCGCCCGTTTCCTAGAGCATTGTCTATATAATATGACGCATAGTTGGCGTGATTGAAGAAGTTGATGCATTCGTTGGGAGAGAAGCGATCGAGGGCAAAAGAGGTGGCCTGAAGCAGTCCCTCGAAGGAGCGCTGTGCCTGTTGTCTGAGGATGGC
>CAIOJL010000206.1 GCA_903858595.1 uncultured Spartobacteria bacterium
AGAGACCTAGAATCAGCAGTCCGAAGAAAAAGGTGAGCAGTGGCGTCATTTGGAGTGGTGGCGTCGGGGCGTAGAGACTTCAGGGTGTCTTGTGTACTGTCAGCGAAGATCGCGTAAAATCGCAGAGATTATTAGGATGCCGGGGTCTCCGTGGTTTCCTCGGAGGAGCGGTCCAGAACAGTGGCAACGGCAGCCTTGTCGATCTCGATCTTCACGTTGTCGGCGACCTTCAGCAGGACAGTGCGCTCTTTCACGTTAGAGATCATACCGTGGATTCCCGAGCTGGTTACCACCTTGTCTCCCGTCTTGATCGATGCGATAAGCTTCTGCTGCTCCTTACGCTGCTTCTGCTGGGGACGAATCAGAAGGAAGTAGAAGATGACACCGATGAAGATCAGCGGTGCGAACTGGGTGATGGGATTAGGGGCCGGAGCTCCAGCGGTGGAGGCGGCATCAAGGATTAAAAGGGCTGTTGCTGAAAAAACCATAGCTGCTCTTGGTAACCTAGGAGTGCCCTCAAGAGCAAGGACTCAAAAGAGAGATTCACGGGGAAGAAGAGGGTGAAGGGAATACAAAAACAGCCTCTTGATCCTCTTGATCCCTGCGAGCTGTCAGTGCCCCAAATAGGCAGCCTGAATCTCGGGGCGGCTCTTGATCTCGGCGGAGGGACCTTCCAGATGGATGTGACCCGTCTCGAGGACATAGGCATAGTTGCTGATTTTCAAGGCGAGCGAGGCATTCTGCTCCACCAGCAGCATCGTCATACCCCTCTCCTTGTTCAGCGAGACCAAGCGCTCGAAGATGGTTTCCACGAGCAGGGGTGCTATCCCCAGAGAGGGCTCGTCGAGCATGAGACAGCGAGGCCTCCCCATGAGAGCGCGTCCGATCGCGAGCATCTGCTGCTCCCCACCGCTGAGTGTGCCTGCCCGCTGGGTGATGCGTTCCTTGAGCCGTGGAAAAAATTCACCGACCCATTCCAGGTCGGCACCGATCTCCTTGCGATCCCGCCGGAGATAAGCCCCCATCATCAGGTTTTCCTTCACCGACAGATCGGGAAAAACCAACCGCCCCTCAGGGACATGAGCGAGTCCGTCGGCGACAATCCGGTGAGCAGGCCATCCAGCGATTTCCTTGCCATCGAATCTGATCGATCCCGCAGAGGAGGGAACAAGTCCCGAAATCGTACGAAGCGTCGTGGATTTACCGGCGCCATTGGCTCCGATCAGGGTGACGATGCTTCCCTTGGGAACTTTCAGTGAGAGGCCATTCAGCGCACGGATCCCGCCGTAGGATACCTCCAGCCCGGAGAGTTCCAGCATCGGATGAAGAGAATTAGGGCTCATCCAACAACCTCCCTGTGATCTTCCCCGAGATAGGCCGCAATTACCTTGGGATTGGCGCGAATCTCCTCGGGTGTTCCCGAAGCGAGCACTTTCCCCTGATCCAGCACATAGAGGCGCTCGCAGATGCGCATCACAACCTTCATGTCATGCTCCACGAGCAGCACTGCCGTGCCGAATTCATCACGCACGCGGGCGATCAGACGTTTTAGTTCCTCCTTCTCGGTTGGATTCATTCCCGCAGCTGGTTCATCCAGCAGCAGTAGACGAGGCTTGGTCGCAAGCGCCCGCACAATCTCCAGACGACGCTGGTCCCCGTAGGGAAGGCTACGACTGGGATGGAGCGCCGCGTGCTCAAGTCCGAAATAGGAAAGCAATCGGAGGCCCTCCTCTTGGACCTCTTCTTCCTCACTGCGGAATGATCTCCCGCGTCGCACTGTATTGATAAGGCCGTTGCGCAACCGAGCGATAAACGAGGTCCGGACATTCATTCCCACATCGAGTGAGCCGAAGAGACGGATGTTCTGGAACGTTCGCGCCATGCCGAGCGTGTTGATTTCGTGCGACGGCAATCCCGCGACATGCCCCCCCTCGAAGAGAATCTCCCCCTCGGTCGGCCTGTAGACACCGGTCAGGATATTGAATAGCGATGTCTTGCCGGCTCCGTTCGGGCCGATCAATCCAAGCAACTCCCCTACCTCAATCTTGATCGAGACATCAGTAAGTGCCGCGATACCGCCGAAGCGGAGGGAGCAGTTTCGAACCTCAAGCAGAGAATGTCCCGTACTCATAAGGCTTTATCGGGCTTAGCTCCCATGTTTCCCATAGGCAGCTTAGGCAAAAACCTGCGAAAGAAGGGACCCAGGGATTCCGTCGGGCGAAAAATCATGAAAAGTATGATGATCAGGGCGTAGACGACCATCCGGTACTGGGAAAGATCGCGCAACCACTCGTTGAGCAGCGTGATCAGAATGGCCGCAACGGCAACCCCCGCCGGCCTGCCAAGCCCGCCCAGAATGACCATGACGATGATCTCGAAGGAGCGCAGAAAATTGAACCCCTCGGGACTGATGAACTCGACGGCATGGGCATAGAGAGCACCGGCCACCCCGGCGAAGAAGGCTCCGATCACGAAGGCCGTGACCTTGAAGCGCGTCGTATTGATACCCATGGCCGCAGCGGCGATTTCATCGTCACGCACAGCCTGGAATCCCCTGCCGTAGGTCGATCGGACCAAGGAGATCATCGAGTAGAGGATTACCGCGGCAAAACCGATCGCCCAGAAGAGATTCGTCGCCGGAAGAATCCCCTCCATGCCGCGAGCGCCCCCGACGGCGTTGGTGTTCTGGAGTAGGACCCGGATAATCTCGCCGAAGCCCAGCGTGACCATCGCCAGATAGTCTCCCCTCAGACGAAGCGATGGCCCGCCGACGATCAGGCCCGCGAAGGCCGCAATTAGACCTGCGATAATCAGCACGGGAAGGAAGGTCAACTGCGAGGCCCAGGAAGTGCCCGTCCACGCGAGATGGGGAAGTAATGCCGGCAGCGCCTTGCCGGTCAGCAGTGCCGAGGTATAGGCACCAACCGCCATGAAGGCGGCATGACAGAGGGAGAACTGCCCGGTCTCCCCCATCACGAGATTCAGCGAGACAGCCAGGATGACATTGATGGCGGCAAAGAGAATGACCTGCGTCGTGTAAGGATCGATCCATCCCCCGCAGAGTTGGAGGAGCACTGCCAAGGCGATCCCGGCGGCCAGGGCGAGACGCGGATTCTTGATGCGGGCGTGATAGGAACGGAACACGTTAAGGAAATTATCCGTAAGTTGTGCTGAATCGGAGCCTTTTCTGCCAACGGGATTCGGCAGCACGGGATAAGCGTGGCGTCCAGGGACTTCGCGAGCACTCCGGAGGCCTCAAGAAGGAGGGCCATCCCCATCCTGTGGGCTGGAGTTTGAGATGACTGAACCCTCCAGCAAGTTGGATCATTTGCCCCAAACAGTCCCCCCAGTCCCCCTTTCGCGGGGATGCGGCTGTAATAGCCTGGTCTTCACCTCCTGCGGGAGGGCGGAACTAGTGATCCACTGGGTCGCGGCGGCGCGGTCTCTCGGGAGCCATGTCATGGCAACATTTTGCTGGGCTTCATTGCGCTGCTCGGTGTTGCCGATTCCCGAGGCGACATTCATGGCTGCTTGGATGTCAATTTTTGCCAAGTTATTGACGGCAGCCACCGAAAATGAGTCTTTAGTCTGGCCAACGGGAAGAGACTGCAGCATGGCGAGAGCTTCCTCGGGATCTTTAAGCGACATCTGTGCGCCGAGTTGGATGATCGCTCTCTGCTTATACCCTCCCTCGGGAAGAGAGAGAGCTAAGGATACTGCCCCCTGGGGGTCACTGTCATAGAGATTACAAACGATACTTTCAGCGACCTGCGCCTTGAGTTGAGGATCGCTCTGCGCATTGCCCCATGCCAAGGCGCCCTGAGGATCCTGAATCGAGTATGCATGCCCTATGTTTCCAATCGCTGAGTTTCTCTCGTTATCAGGCAACGTCATCGCTAAGCCTAGCGCCCCCTGAGGATCGGTCCGGGCCATGGAGGGAATCACTCCGTCAAGAATCGACGACCTGACCTTGGGATCGCTCTGCTGGTTAGCCCAGGCGAGCGCCGCCTTAGGGTCGAACTGGGCCCATGCACCACCGATCGCCTGAGACTGGCGGTCAATATCTTGAGGGGGAAGCTGGCTAAGCAGAGCGATCGCCTTCGCCGGATCGCTCTGAGCCAGCGAACCGACTAGCGCCTTCATGGCTTCGTTCCGCTCGTCACCTGCCGGAAGTTGGGTCACGCATCTGATCGCCCCCTCAGGGTCCTTGTCTGCAAAGCTATCTAGCACCGCGGCTAGGGCCTCTTGCTTCCCTTCGTTTCCCTTCAGACCCTGGGCGTAGGCGAAAGCCGCCTTCGGGTCGCTCTCCCCCCATCGCGCCAGCAGCTTCAGGCGCACTGAAATCCTCTCCCCATCGTCCTTCAAAGCCTCTACTTGGGCTAGAGCCTGGCTGATCTGTGAGAGATCAAGACCCTCTACGGCGGCACCCCATACGTTATACTTCTTCACACGCCTTGTTTCTCCCTTCTCCTTCTCGGCTTTCTGAATGAGGGTCATGAAACTCTTGGCCGATCCGGGCATCTCTTCTCCTCCCTTGCCCTGGCTAGCCGGAGCGAGCGTGATGCTCTTTCCTTCAAGCTCGTTTGCCTTCGCCTCTGTTCCATTGGTCTCGGCTCCATGGACCTCGGCTCTATTCGAGTTGGGAGCCATCATCGGCGTTGGGGAGGGGGTCTCTATATTGGAAGTCGATTTGATCAGGACTCCCGTCGTGACTCCTGCTCCGAAAAGCAGAATGGCGGTCAGGATGAGGATGGAGATAAATCTCATGTCGTCAATGTCGTCAATGTTGTCGATGTCGTCGATGTCGTCGATGTCGTCGATGCCGTCGGTGTAAAAGGGAAACCCTGTATATGCTCTAAGAAGCAAGTTGGATCAGTTGCCTTTCAATTTCCCCCGCTGAGCTTCTAGCTGTTGAGCTTCTAGCTGTAACAGCCTGGTCTTCACTTCCTGCGGGAGGGCGGAACTAGTGATCCACTGGGTCGCGGCGGCGCGGTCTCTATGGAGCCACTCCATGGCTACAGTTTCCTGGGCTTGAGTGCGCAAATTAGGGTCGCCGATTCCCGAGGCGACATTCATGCCTGCTTGGGGATATTTCACTCCCGCCTGCAGGCAAGCTTGCCGGATCATATCATCTTGGAAAACACCGGGCGGAAGTGACAGGGCCGCAGCAAGCGCCCCCTGAGGATCGGTCTGGACCATGGAGGGAATCACTCCGTTAAGAATCGACGCCTTGAGCTCGGGATCAGTCTGCTGGTTAGCCCAGGCGAGAGCCGCCTTCGGGTCGGACTCGGCCCAGAAACGACCGATCGCCTGAGACTGGTTGAGAAGATCACTAGGGGAAAGCTGGTCAAGCAGGGCGATCGCCTTGTCCGGATCGCTCTGAGCCAGCGAACCGACTAGCGACCTCATGGCTGCATTCCGCTCGTAACCTGCTGGAAGTTGGGTCACGCATCTGATCGCCCCCTCAGGGTCCTTGTCTGCAAAGCTATCTAGCACTGTCTCTAGGGCCTCTTGCTTCTCTCGAATATTCTTCAGACCCTGGGCGTAGTCGAAAGCCGCCTTCGGGTCGCTCTCCCCCCATCGCGCCAGCAGCTTCAGGCGCACTGCAGTCCTCTCCCAAGGGTCCTTCATGGCCTCCACTTGAGAGAGAGCCTGGCTGAACTGTGAGGGATCAAGCCCCTCCGCGGCGGCAGCCCATAAGGTACTCTTCCTCACACTCCACGGTTTGTTGACCTTCTCCTCTTTCTCAATAATGGCCTTGAAACTCGTGGCCGATCCGGGCATCTCTACCCCTCCCTTGCCTCGGCTATCCGGGGCGAACGTGATGCTCTTTCCTTCAAGCTCGTTTGCCTTGACCTCGGCTCCATTCGAGCTGGGGTTCTCTGTTGAGGGAGTGGATTTGATCAGGACTCCCGTCGTGACTCCCGCTCCGAAAAGCAGGATGGCGATCAGGATGAGGATGGAGCGAGTGTTCATGATGTCGCTGTCGTCTTTATTGTCTGCTTATAGAGGATATCCGGTATAAATTCTAGAAGCGTACCGGCAGAGAACAAAGAAAATCCTCAGCGATTCGGCAAAGATAAGCTAGGGGCTGTCTCCGGCGTCCAGGGGTTTTCGGCGAACTCGGATTGTTCCAAACGTCCGATCATTTGCCGGCAAAGAGAAAGCACCTGCTCAAGATTCAATCCAAGATACGAGGGGCCATAGGGAGCAAGGTTCGCTTTAGCCAAGAGGAAGAGTCGGCGTGCAGGATGCAACCGGCGACCATGCTTCGGATGGTCGGGATGCAGATGATGGAGGCGGAGATGAACGAATCCCCCGGCGAGTTGAATCAGTCCCTTGTAGTAGGCGTAATCAGGGGCCTGCCGGCCATCCTTCAACCAGAGATGCTCCAGCACATCATGAGCCTCGTAGTAGCGCTGGGTATTAAAACACTCGAAATACCCAAGATAGCAGGCATCGAAGGATCCAGCTGCGCGGCCTGCTTCCAATCTCTGCACAAAGGACTCCATGCGGTCGGATTTTTTCATGTGCTCGACGGAAGAATTTGGCGATCAGTTGAACGAGGACCGTGTTTTGCCGGAGTAGTTGCGCCCCTTCCAACTCACGCCTGTGGTCTGGCAGAGCCTCCAGCTATTCAGTGCGATTAGCAGAGCGAGGATCACGGCGAAGGGATGGGCAATGATGCCGAGCCATGAAGTCTGAAATCGCATGGTGATCATAAATCGCATTCCCATGATCAGGATCACGGCTATCCAAGCTGCGGAGAGCAAAGACTCGCCCAAGGGAAGCAGCAGGAATGGGAGCAGGAAGAGGCTGAAAATTACCACGCCGAAGAGCGCAAACCCAATATGGGATTCCTCGAAAACGGGACGGAGATTCTTGGAAAAACCTTCCCATAGTTCCGAGAAGCCAGAGTACATCCTACATCTGAGAAGATCGATACCATCGGCATTAACTAGGCGCATACCCTCGCCGGTGCGGGCCGCGACCCTGCGGCCGAAGGCGATATCCTCCACCAGATGATCCCTCAGCGCCTCATGGCCGCCGAGTTGCAGGTAAGAATCCCGCCGGAACAGCAGGAACTGGCCGTTCGCCGCTCCCATGAAGGCGAGGCGTTTCCTGGAGAAGCCCCATCGCGCGACGCGATTTGGATTGGCCTGCAGCCAGCTCAGGATGGGAAAAGGGTGAAAGGCCATGAAGAGAAGATAGCCCAGGGGGATCACCAATTTCTCAGACCAGCTGCCCGTGATCTGATCCGGCCAGAGCGAAAGAAGATCGGCCCTTGTGGAAACCGCGCGGGCAAGCGCCGTCCGAACGCATGAAGGGCCATGGATGGTGTCCGCATCGGTGAAAAGAAGATACCTGCTCTCTAAGGACGCGGCCTGCGAAAGCTGATGACAGGCCCAGTTTTTCCCAACCCACTCCTCGGGCAATTTCTCGCCACGAAGCAACCTGAGTCGGCTTCCCCGTTCTTCCCTAAATCCAAGTTCCCGGGCAATCGTGGCAGTCTGATCCGTAGAGCGGTCGTCGAGCAGGATTATCTCCCGGACCGGGGGCTCTTGTGCAATCAGTGAAGCAAGACAGTCGCGGATCCTACGCTCCTCGTTGCGAGCCGGCACCAGTACGGAGACATCCTGGATCCTGATTTCTCCCATCTCCCCGGAGGGCGTCGGCTTCAACCTCCTCAGAAGCCTTATGTTGATGAGGCAATGGGCGAAGCAGAGCGTCAGCAAGGGGAGCAGAAGACCCCAGATGAACAACTGTGGCAGGAGATGGATCAGCCCCTGCATGGTTTTGCCTGAGGCCGCTAAAAGGACAAGCCTAGTCGTCAGTTGTTATTAGAGTCCGTTTTTTTCTTCTTTCTGTGCTGAACAGGCGCGTCTGAGGGTGACGGCGAAGGAGATGCCCCGGAGGCTGCATTGACCGAGGGCGGCAGACCCGTAGGAATACTGGGCTCAACGCGGATCTGCTGAAGGCGACGAAGATAGGCTGCGTGCATTATATCGATCCAATCGGAGATCGAAGGGTCGATCTTCTTCATCCGCTTAGCGAGCAGGTCGTAGTATTCGCGGAGGGTTTCGCGCTTCGTCTCGTCGCTCTTTGCCTTATCGCTCTTGGTGAGAAGGCAAGCAAGAGTCTCCTCCTTGTCGGCCTTCACCTTGGCCGCATAATACTTGGCCTTCTGATCCTGACGCTGTTTCTCCTCATTACCGGCTGCATTAATCGGAGAGGGTTGTGACGGCTCGATCGGAGGCGGGATCAGGGAATTGGGATCGCTCTGAGGAGGGTTTTGCCCTGGGGAGCCGGCCCCGGAGTTGGCCGCAGGGGCCAGCGGATCGACGGCAGCGGGCACAGGAGCATTTGTTTCAGAGGTGGCAGCATCGACTGGTGCGAGAGCATTGGACGCCGGGATGGCAGCGTGGGCTGGAGAAACAAGGGAGGGAGCATTCGTTGTTGCCTGATCTTGCGCTGAGGCGGCAGTGCCTCCCAGGGTGATTAATACGCAGATAAGGAATCGGTGTTTCATAAGAAGATAGAATTAAGGGAGATGCTCTTTGAGAGCCAAGTTCTTGTCAAAGAACCAAAAATGCGAGGTGATGGCAAGATGTGCCGAGCATGAATGTGACGCAGCCCATTTTCTCAATCGCAACATCGCATGAAAAACCATGCCTTCCGGAGATTGCAACGAAACTCCGGACTAGGAACGGCTTTGTCTGGCTGGACTCCGCCCTGAATTCTTCTCAACAGAGCTCGCTGGAGGGATCGCATGACATGTCCCTACTGGCATCCGATCCAGACTTGGTTCTCGTGGGAGAGGCCTCGGACTGGAACCTTATCGAAAGGGAGCTCGCGGCAAGAAAGCGGCCGCACGGAAAAATCGGGGCACCTGATGGAGCTGCCATCGGTTACTTCCGATTCGACGGGTCCTTTCGCTTCGGTTTTTACGATGCCCCACAGATCCTATCCGAGGGAACGGTGAGGAGAGAAAACTCTGGCGAGCCAACCTCTATACAGATCCCTCCCGCTCAACTTCCGATCGTGGACTTCCATTCGGAGATGGGAAGAGAGCCTTATCTGAGGATGGTATCCCGGGCCCGTGAATACATTGCAGCTGGAGACATTTACCAAGTCTGCCTTGCGCATCGTTTCTCAGCTCCGTTTGGCGGTGATCCCTGGCCTCTCTATCTGGCGCTGCGCGAGGCATCCCCGGCTCCTCATTCAGCCTACCTCCGACTCGGAGACGAGGTGGTCCTCTCCAGTTCCCCCGAATGCTTCCTCAAGATCAGCGGACGTACAATCTCAACCCGCCCGATCAAGGGAACAAGACCCCGACGTGATGCGATCCCAGCCGATGAACGCGAGGCCTTGGAGCTTCAATCATCCCCCAAGGAACTTGCGGAACTGATCATGATTACTGACCTGGAGCGCAATGATCTGGGAAGCATCTGCGAATACGGTAGTGTGACAACATCCCGGATTGCCGAACTGGAACGCTACGCGCAGGTCTTCCACCTCGCCTCGACTGTCGAGGGCAAGCTTCGGGAGGGCATCTCGCAGGTTGCTGCTGTGGCAGCCTGCTTCCCCGGAGGATCGATTTCAGGAGCTCCAAAAAAAAGAGCCCTAGAGATTATTAGTGAACTGGAGCCGACAACTCGCGGTCTTTTCACGGGAGCCATCGGCTACTTTGGCTATAACGGAGAGAGCCAATTCAGCATCGCGATCCGCACGGTTGTGATCCGCGACGGAGAGGCCTCCTTTCATGTTGGTGCGGGCATCACAGCCGACTCTGATCCCGAAAAAGAATGGGAGGAGACCCTTCATAAGGCCGCCGGTATTCTTAATGCAGCAAAGGCTGGTCAGCCATCGGCAGATAAAAAAGGCCCAGAAGCTTCCTCCCGGGCCTTTGATTGAAAAAGTCCCCATTCAGGGACTGTTGAAAATTTAGCAGCCTTAGCGGTAGTCCTGACGTCCGCCACGGTCATCGCCACCACCACGGTAGCCACCACGGTCGCCTCCGCCGCCACCACCACGGTCGCCTCCGCCGCCACCACCACGGTAGCCACCTCCGCCGCCACCACGGTAGCCGCCACCGCCGCCGCCACGGTAGCCACCACCACCGCCGCCCCCACCACCGCCGCCTCCGCCGTATCCACCGCCGCCTCCGCGAGGACGATCCTCCATCGGACGGGCTTCATTGACGGTGAGATTGCGTCCACCCATGTCGGCACCGCTGAGTCCCGTGATCGCCGCGCGACCTTCGTCGTCGGTGCTCATGGTGATGAATCCGAATCCGCGTGAGCGGCCGGTCGTGCGGTCTATCATGACGATTGCGTCTGTGACAGTGCCGTGAGCGCCGAAAACCTCGCGGAGGTCAGCGTCGGTTGCTGAGAAGGGAAGATTCCCGATATATAACTTCATACTGCTTGTTTTTGTTGGTTCCTGTTACGCTGACGGCTACTTCTTGGAATGCACCAGTTCCTCACCTGAGGATACGTGGAGCAGTCCTCCCGACCAGCGGGGAACCTGCATTGCCTGAATCGCTATCATCGAACTTCGACTTCAAGCTATGGTGATGCTGGGTCACTTTGGCAATAGAATTTATCAATGTGACGCTTTCGTCACACTTGGGTCATAAGCTGTGCCATGGGTCAAAATCCTGATTCCGGTTGAAAAACATTGAAGTCACGGGACAAATGAGTGATCACCTAATGACTTCACCATGATGAAACAATTACTCCGCTTGCTCCCTCTTTTTCTAGTCCTGATCTTGGCGGGATGCGCCGACACCGAGACGCCCACTCCAAGGAAGAAGCATGGCGCCACCACCGTCACCGATTCCCAAGAGATAAACACCTCAACCTCGACCAATGGAGTTCCTCTAGTTGACGGGAGTGTAACCGACACCAACAGCGCGTTGACCAATGCGATCTCCAGCCCCGCCAATCCCTTTGCCACTCCGACTCCCGTTCCCGTGGCCGCTCCCCGCGATCTCCCTTACGGAACCCCCGTCCCAGGAAAGCCCGGTTTTGTGACCAGCCCCCACTTACCAACCGCCGGTTATGTGGATGTCCGCGGTTTCCCTCCCGGCTCCGAGGTCAAGGATCCCTATTCCGGAAAGGTCTTTCTGGTTCCCTGATCCGCTCCGCGTGAGCACTCCGGCAGTCAAGAACGATACGGCTCCCGCCGCACGCGTCACCATTTTCGGTCCTGGGCTTATCGGCGGCTCGATAGCCATGGCTCTTCGAAGCCGCTCTCCAGGCACTAAAATTTCGGCCTGGGCACGCAACGAAGAAGCCTTGAATGAACTCACCAGCAGAGGTCTAGCCGATTCTGTCTCCACTGACCCGGCCTCCGCCGTTGAAGCAGCGGATCTTATCGTGCTTTGCACCCCGGTCGGCAGCATGGAAGGGCTGGCAAGGAGCATGGCCCCGGGACTTTCGCCCACAACAGTCATCACGGACGCAGGAAGCGTGAAAGCCTGTGTCGTCGATCAACTCACCCCGATTCTGGGGGAAAATTACGTAGGTGCCCACCCGATGGCCGGCAGCGAGCTGGCTGGGCTCGGAGCCGCACGCGAAGACCTGTTTGAGGGGGCTTCCTGCCTTGTCACTCCTTCCCGGGAAAGCGCTCAAAGCGCCCTCGGCAAGGTAAGAGGATTCTGGCAGGACCTTGGATGTGCCATCACGATAATGAGCCCTGTCGAACACGACCGTCTGGTTGCGCGACTCAGCCACCTGCCGCACGCTTTAGCCTTCGCCCTGATGAATCTTGTCATCGATACGCTTCCGGAAGGATCCCAGCAACTGGCCGGGGGCAGCTTCCGTGACGCCACTCGCGTTGCCGCAAGCAACCCAGAGCTCTGGACAGGAATCCTTACCTCTAACGGCCCGGAAGTTGCCGCAGCCCTACGGGAAATGTCCAAACTCTTGAAATCGATGGCCACAGCGATTGGGGATGAAAACCCCGACTCGCTTCTCGATTTTTTGAAGAGGGCAAAACACCATCGCGATGCGCTTCCACTCCCTGCCCCCGAACGCGCAGCCTAGAAATTTTCATGCATACTTTCACTGTCCATCACTGCGGCCCGATCCGTGCCACCATCACTATTCCGGGAGACAAGAGCATGTCGCATCGAAGCGCCATGTTCGCCTCTCTTGCAGAGGGGCGGAGCACGATCACCGGTTTCCTGGAGAGCGAGGACTGCCTCTCCACTGTCAATGCGATGAGAGCGCTCGGAGCCCACATCGAGCGCTCCGGCACCGGCACCTTTGTCGTGAAAGGCAAGGGAGGCCACTTCACCGCACCGGCCACTGATGTCGATTGTGGCAACTCCGGCACCACCATGCGCCTTCTCTCCGGCATTCTGGCCGCCCAGCCTTTCAGCTCTCGACTTACCGGCGATGCCTCACTCTCCAAGCGCCCGATGGGACGGGTCATCAAGCCGCTCACCGAGATGGGGGCTCGCTTCAACTCCGAAGGAGGAGAAGGGAAGCCGCCGTTGGTGGTCGAGGGAGGAAAACTCATACCCCTCCACTATGAGATGCCGGTTGCCAGCGCCCAGGTGAAGAGCGCCATCCTGCTCGCGGGTCTCTCAGCCGAGGGGGAGACCAGCGTCGTGGAACCTGCTGCCTGCCGAGATCACACGGAACGGATGCTTCAAGAGTTTGGCATTTCACTGGATCTCGGGAAAGCTGACGTTAACGGCCGCCGCCGCATCGCCCTCAAGGGCCCCCAACAACTGAAGGCCCGAGACTTTGCCGTGCCGGGCGACATCTCAAGCGCCGCCTTCTGGCTTGTGGCCGCTTCAGCCAAAGCGGGATCCGATGTCACGATGCCTGGCGTCGGACTGAACCCCACTCGCACCGGCGTCATTGCCGTACTCCGTCGCATGGGGGCAACGATCGAGACCGCGCCAGTAGACCCCGATGCAGCCGAACCACTTGGCGCCGTCCGGGTGCTTGGCAGCGAACTCCACGGCACGGTGATCGAGGGGGCCGAGATTCCAAATGTCATCGATGAACTTCCCATCCTTGCGGTGGCCGGAGCACTAGCCCAAGGCACAACCATCATCCGTGACGCCAAGGAGCTTCGAGTTAAGGAGACCGACCGCATTGCCGCAGTCGCCGGAAATCTTCGTGCCATGGGCGTACCCGTTACCGAGACAGAGGATGGCATAGTGATCGAAGGTGGGCACCCGCTCAAAGGCGCCCAACTCGAGTGCTTTCACGATCACCGCATCGCAATGGCTTTTGCGATCGCAGGACTCTTTGCCGAGGGGGAGACAGTCATCAATCATGTGGAATGCGTGGCCACCTCCTATCCGACCTTCGGCTCAACGCTTGAGTCGGTACTGGCCGCCTGAATAATCCCATGGCCGGACGCGTCATCGCCATCGACGGTCCCGCCGCCTCCGGGAAGAGCAGCATCTCCCGGGGAGTTGCCGCTGCCCTGGGCTGGTTCTTTGTCAGCTCAGGACACTTTTACCGGGCCATCGCGTGGGGCACCGTGCGCGATAAGGTCTCCTCCGACTCATCAGATTCTTTGGTCGGCTGGGTAGCCAGGCGCAAACTCACACTCCTTGAAGACGAAGACCCCACAAAAGGCGTCTCCCTGCTACTGGATGGGGAGAATGCCACGCCTCACCTCTCGGATCCACAGGTGGCGGCCACGGTCTCCGTAATCGCCGCAGTGCCTGCCGTGCGTGATTTCATCAATGCCAGACTCCGCGCCTTGTCGGAAAACCATGATCTGATCATGGAAGGTCGCGATATCGGCTCCATTGTCTTTCCGGAGACCCCATGGAAATTCTACCTCGACGCCTCTCCCGAGGTACGTGCCCGCCGTCGTGCCAATGAGGGAGCTATCGATACAGTGAATGAACGTGACCGACTCGACTCAACCCGCGCGACCGCCCCGCTGACGATTCCGCCGGGCGCCATTGTCATCGACACGACACACCTGACCCTGGATCAAGTAATCCAGACGGTACTGGACCATCTTCATCTTCCAGAGCTGACCACCGGCTGATGATGAGCTTCACCTACTACTTCTGGTACACGCTCTCAAAGATCGCGGCGCGTTTCTTCTTCAGCTTCCGGGCGGTTCATCCGGAGCGGATGATTGAAGAGGGACCTCTCATTCTTGCCTCCAATCACCAGAGCTATTTCGATCCCCCGCTGGTCGGCATCTGCTCAAGACGGGGCGTCTATTATCTCGCCCGCAAAACCCTTCTTCAGATCCCCTTGCTGGGAAAGCTTCTCCCCCATATCAATGTCATCCTCGTCGACCGCGATGGTAATGACATGTCGGCCCTCAAGACCGTGATCCGCACGGTCAAATCAGGCAACGCCGTCGTCCTCTTCCCCGAGGGAACGCGATCGGTGGATGGCACTCTCCAACCGGCAAAGGCCGGGATCGGCCTGGTCATTGCAAAGACCCGAGCCCCCGTGCAACCGATGCGCATCTTCGGCTCCCACGAGGCCTTTCCGAAAGGATCAGGAAAAATTTCCCTGACTCCAATCAGCGTAGTGGTAGGCAACCCGATCCGTTTCTCATCCGAGGAACTGGATCCAGCGACCCATGGCGGCGATGACCGGGCGCTTTATCAGCATCTTTCAAATCGTGTCATGGAAGCGATCGGAGCCCTATCGCTTCCGGGGTCATCCCTAGAGTCACTCTCGTCATCTTCCCAGACTTCCTAAGCCTTGCCATCCTCGCCTCCGATGCCGAATCTCTAACTTTCATGAGCGAATCAAAGACCCATGCCATCGTTGTCAACGATCTCGTGAAATCGTTTGGCGAGCGCCGTGCACTTGACGGAATCTCCCTCGAGGTGCGCCGCGGCGAACTCTTCTGCCTGCTGGGTCCGAATGGGGGAGGAAAGAGCACTCTCTTCCGAATCCTGGCGACCCTCTCCCTGCCCGATTCGGGTACGGCTAAAATCGCGGGTCATGATGTCGTTTCGGCCGCAGCAGAAGTCAGGGCCCGACTCGGCGTTGTCTTCCAGTCACCAAGTCTCGACGGCAAGCTGACCATTCTAGAGAACCTACGTTGTGGCGGCGCCCTTTACGGGCTTACGGGAACGGAACTCGAATCCCGCATCGCTGAGGCCACAAAGGCCCTGAACCTGAGGGACCGACTTAATGACATTGTCGAGACCCTCTCCGGCGGACTTCAGCGCCGGGCTGAGATCGCCAAGTGCCTCCTGATCCGTCCGGAGGTACTTCTGCTCGACGAGCCCTCCACGGGACTCGACCCTGGAGCCCGCCTCGATCTCTGGGCTGCCCTGGAAAAACTCCGTAGTGAGCACGGCGTCACCTCTCTCTGCACCACGCATCTCATGGAGGAGGCGGCGCGAGCCGACCGGGTCGGCATAGTCAGTTCCGGAAAACTTGTCGCCCTTGGCACTCCCGATGAACTCACTGCGGCCATCGGCGGCGATGTGATCAGCCTCGGAGTTTCCAAAGAAACCGGAGCCGATCAACTCGCCAAACTCATCACCTCCAAGACCGGCATACCAGCGACAGTCGTGGAGGGAGAGGTTCGCATCGAGCATGTCGAGGCCTATGCGCTTGCAGCACGGCTGGCCGGGGAATTCCCGAAAGAGATCACCTCTCTCCGAATTGCTCGACCTACCTTAGAGGATGTCTTTATCGCGAGGACTGGGCGCCTCTTTGCCGATCAGGATCTGGAGCCGGATATGAATGCGCCTGTTAAGAAAAAGAAGCACTGAGTTGCCTAAGCAGTTCCTTATGAAACCCACACACCTTCTCTGGACTCCCGCCCTCGCCTTCTGGTGGCGCGATGTCATCCGCTTCCTGCGTCAGCGAAACCGCATCATCGGGGCCCTTGCCACTCCGCTTGTCTTCTGGATGCTTGTCGGTTCAGGCTTCGGACCTTCCTTCCGCAATCCCGGAGCCCTGACTTCCGCTGCCGCCACGGGCAGCTACCTCGCCTATTTCTTTCCCGGCACGCTGGTGCTGATCATGCTCTTCACCGCGATCTTTTCCACGATCTCGGTCATTGAGGACCGTCGCGAGGGATTCCTTCAGGGCGCACTCGTTGCGCCCCTATCCCCCGCCGCTATCCCACTTGGAAAATTCCTGGGAGGAACGACCCTTGCGGTGCTTCAGGCCGCGCTGTTCTGCGTGCTGGCCCCGCTGGCAGGCCTGCCGATCGGTTGGCATCAGGCGGCCCTACTCCTGCCCGCCCTCGTTTTTGTCGGCTTCGCAATGACAGGGATGGGCTTCCTCGTTGCCTGGCCTATGGACTCAACCCAGGGATTCCACGCGATCATGAACATCTTCCTGATGCCTCTCTGGATGATGTCCGGAGCCCTCTTCCCCATGCCTGCGGGAACCGGCTGGCTCTACTGGGCCGGAGCGCTCAACCCCGTCAGCTACGGGGTCACGGCAATCCGTTCGTCCTTTGCTGCGACCAGCGGAACGGCACTGCCCGCCGGATATCTGACAGGCCTCGTCGTCACGGCGCTTTTTGCAGCCGTGATGTTTGTGATCAGCGTTAACCTGGTCGCCAAGCGCTCCAAGCGCAACTGAGTCAAACCGTCCTATCCATGGGGAACCTGCCTGACTTACTTGAAGAACTGAAGTCAGCCGTGCTCTGCGGTGATGGAGCGATGGGCACGCTCCTGGCCGAGAGGGGCGTGCCTGCTGGAAACTGCTTTGAGGAGCTCTGTCTCTCCCAACCGGAAACAATCTCCTCCATTCACCGCGAATACCTGGAGGCCGGAGCCCGCCTCATCACCACCAACTCCTTCGGAGCGAATGCACGCAAGCTACTCACGTTCGGTCTCGAAGGACGGGTGGGCGACATCAACAGAGCGGCCGCCCGCTTGGCTCGGGAGGCTGTGGATGCCTCTGGAAGGCCTGCCCTCGTTGCCGGAAGTGTGGGCCCCCTTGGTTCTCACCAAGCGGAAGCCGACCAGAACCAAGAAGTTCTTTTCCGAGAGCAGATCAGCGGCCTACTCGAAGGAGGTGCGGATCTAATCCTACTGGAGACCTTCCAGGATCCCGAAGAGCTTTCGCTAGCACTGCAAGTAGCCAAATCACTCGGCAACAAGCCGGTCATCACCCTGATCGCCTCTCCCGAGAGCGGGCGCTTGCCCGGCGGAGCCTGGATCGGAGATGTCCTGCAATCCCTTGGTGAACAGGGTGCGGACCTGGTCGGTCTGAACTGCGTGAACGGTCCCCAGGCGATGCTCCGCCTTGTCGAAAAAATCGCACCCTCCCGCCCTCTCGCCGTCTATCCAAATGCCGGACGCCCTACCTATCAGGAAGGCCGCATCGCTTACGGCACGACACCCGAATATTTCGCCGATCTAGGCCGCCGGATGGCCGAGGCTGGCGCCGCCTTGGTCGGTGGATGCTGCGGAACCTCTCCTCTTCATATCAAGGCGCTCAGCAAAGCGCTGCAAGGTCTCAAACCGACAACACGACATACAACGGGAATCGTCACCAGTCTAGAACCTCCCCCTCCCCCAGAACCCACCGAGAAAAGCATTCTCGACCTGATCGCCGGGGGAAAGACCGTGATCGTCACCGAACTGGATCCTCCAAAGACACTCCCTTTGGAAAAATTCTTCACTGCTGCCGAAGCACTCACCCGGGCGGGAAGTGACGCTATCACCCTGGCAGACAATTCACTAGCTATCCTGAGGGTCAGCAATTTCGCTGTAGCCGCAATGTTGAAGCAACGGGGAATCACCCCTCTCCTTCACGTCAGTTGCCGCGACCGGAACGTGATTGGACTCCAGAGCGAACTGCTTGGCATGGCCGCTATGGGAATGCGCCATGTGCTTGCCCTGACGGGAGATCCCGCCAAGGGAGGAGACCATCCCGACGCAACTTCCGTGTATGACGTGAACTCCGTCGGCCTTCTCGAGATCATCCGCAGACTGAACGAGGGATACACGCTGGCCGGGACCGACCTGCAGGCGCGGCCCGATCTCATTGCGGGATGTACTTTCAATCCAAACGCCCGGAGTCTCGACACGCAGATCCAGCGTCTCGAGCGCAAGATCAATGCCGGCGCGCGCTATGTGATGACTCAGCCGGTCTTTGAAACCGCTCTGGTTGAGGAGACCGCCAAACGGACAGCTCACTTCGGAGTGCCGGTCTTTATCGGCGTCTGGCCTCTGCTCAACGGACGCCAGGCAAAGTTCCTCCATAACGAGGTGCCGGGCATCACGATCCCCGTACCCGTCATGGCCCGGATGGAGGGTCTCGAAGGTGCTGAGGGACGCAAGGAAGGCGTGAACGTAGCCAAAGAAGTCACCCGTGCAGTTCTGGACCACTTCCCCGGGGTCTACTTCATGACGCCGTTCCTGGCCTACCAGACCACCGAGGAACTCTCCTCATTCGTCAGGGGACGCTAATCCGCAAAGCCGGTTGGGGCTCGAGGTAGCCATGTTTCCATGAAAAAGCCCCTCCGCCGAAGCAGAGGGGCTTAAAGTGAGTAAAGAACGGAAAGAAGTTTACTTCTTCGGCTTCAGTTTCGCCTTTGTCTTGGTAACCACCTTCTTGACCGCGGTCTTTTTCTTGGGGGCCTCGACCTGCTTGGCTCCTTTGGCAATACGGGTGTTCAGACGGCTCTTCTTACGGGAAGCGACATTCTTGTGGATGGCCCCTTTCTTGGCGGCCTTATCAAGCGCGGAGGAAAAGTTCTGGTAGAGGGCTGTCACCTCATCGACACCTGCGTGGAGGGCGGCACGTAGTTTTTTCTCTTCGGTCTTGAGACGGCTCAGGACGCTCGTGTTGCGGGCCTCGCGCTTGATAGTCTGACGCTTGCGCTTGAGTTCGGAGTTGCTTTTTTTGACTACTACTTTGGTTGTTGCCATAGGAAAGGTGTTGGGTGTCTTGAGTGGGTACGGTGGATAGTCGAGTGGTGCCAGTAGCAGGATTCGAACCTGCGACCAAGGGCTTATGAGTCCCCTACTCTACCACTGAGCTATACTGGCGATGAGGGCGAAGCGTACCAATTCAACGCATCTCTTCAAGGGAGAATATGAAGCGGCGGAGATTCCTCTCCACTAAGCAATGCACTTATTTGCCTCCGGCAACATAGGAAGCAGGGAAAAATACCCGACTAATCTATTGACAACTTTCTGTACAAGTCCTACCACTCAGCGTGTCAGTACAACCATAAACCAAAACTAAATGAACAAAACACTTACACTCCTCGCAGTTGTGATTGCTTCCGCCGCGACCTCGGTCGCCGGTTCCGCAGTCTCCTCCAAGAAAGTTGTCGTCGCCCCTCAGGAAGATCTCTTCCGTGCCGGTGAAGTCCAGCTCGACGTATTCGCAGCTGGTGCTGCCGGTAACTACAAGGGCGGATCCGTCAACGGATTCGGCGGCGGTCTCGGCCTGAGCTACTTCTTCACGAAGTACTTTGGTATCGGAATCGACGACACCCTCACCAGCCTCAATGGCAATGGCCACGTCTACAACAGCACTCAGGGCAACCTGATCGCCCGTCTCCCGATCGAGAGCCTTCACCTTGCTCCTTACGCCCTCGTTGGCGGTGGTGCAACCTGGGGCACACAGAGCCAGGGCAACGGCAACGTTGGTGGCGGTCTTGAGTACCGCATCAACCGCGGCATCGGCCTCTTCGCTGATTCCCGTTACCTCTTCGGTAACAACGGTCTCAACGAGAGCCTCACCCGCGCCGGTCTCCGTTTCATCTTCTAAGAATCTCTTAGAATAAGAACACTTCAAAAGGCCCCGGAGGAAACTCCGGGGCCTTTTTTATTGAATGCTCCCCTTTCTCGATCTTTCCCCAATCATACCCGCCTCGTTGACGCCCCTTCAGAGAATGGCTAAGTTTTCCCCTCCCGACAGCCTGATCCCATGACAACGCCCACGCCCTCCGATATTACCGCCCGACGCGTTGTCGTGGGAATGAGCGGGGGAGTGGACTCCAGCGTAGCTGCCTATCTGCTGAAGGAGCAGGGATGGGAGGTCATCGGCGTCACCATGAAACTCTGGCCCCAGGACTGCATGTCCCGAGCGGAGGATAAGTGCTGCGGCCCTCAGGCTATAGCCGATGCTCGCGGCGTGGCCCATGCGCTGGGAGTGCCCCATTACGTAATCGATGAAGCTGTGCCCTTCGAGCGGTTGGTAATCGATTACTTTGCCGATGAGTACAAGGCCGGGCGTACACCGAACCCCTGTGTCATGTGCAACGAGAAGCTGAAGTTTGGTAACCTCTGGGACAAGGCGACCGCCCTGGGCGCGGTCTACATAGCCACGGGCCACTATGCCTCCGTCGAGCATCCCGAGGATAAAGACAAAGATAACAAGCAGAAGGCCCCGATCCTCCGTAAAGGACTCGACCCCAAGAAGGATCAGTCCTACTTCCTCTTCAGTCTGCGACGGGAGCAGCTCGCACGGGCTCTTTTCCCTCTCGGTTCCCTCACCAAAGAGGAGATCCGAAGCATCGCCCGCAAGCTGGGCCTCAAGGTCGCCGATAAGGAGGATAGTCAGGAGATATGCTTCGTGCCGGGTAAGGATTACAAGGCCTTCCTCAAAGATCGTTTCACAGATCGCGGCGAGACCTTTCAGCCGGGCGGTTTTTACGACATGCAGGGCAATCACATCGGGCCGCATGATGGCATCGAACTCTTCACGATCGGTCAGCGCAAAGGTCTTCCAGGAGGGGCGGGCACTCCCCGTTATGTCATCGATATCGACGCCGCAAGCGGCCGTGTCGTCCTGGGGGGGGAGGAGGACCTGCTTTGCGAGGAGTTCCTTGTCAATCGGACTAACTGGCATGGAAAGGCCCCCTCAACCCCACGGAGACTTTCGGTGAAAGTCCGTCATGGTCACTCGGGAGACCTGGCCGAAGTGACCGCGGGAGAGAATGATACCGCCGTCATCCGGCCCCTCCAGCCCCTGCGTGCCGTCACCCCGGGACAAGCCGCCGTCTTCTATGACGGCGATCGCGTCATCGGTGGCGGATGGATCGCCCGACGCACCACCCTTGATCCAGCCGTGCTTCAAGATATCTCCGCTTCCTCCCCCGCATGAAAAAACCGCCTGTGAAGCCAAGAAAAGCTCCTCAAAAAAGAGCTTCTAACAAAGGCATCAAATCTTCTGCCTTTGATTCCATTGCCGATGTGATCGAGGAGATCCGCAGGGGGCGCATGGTCATCGTCACCGATGACGAGGATCGTGAGAATGAAGGAGATCTCGTCATGGCCGCCTCCAAGGTCACGCCCCAGGCAGTGAATTTCATGGCGACCCACGGGAGGGGACTCATCTGTGTTCCCATCACCGAGGACCGGGCTGCCCATCTTGGCCTCCAGCGTATGGTGGCCCATAATCGGGAACTCCACGCCACCGACTTCACCGTCTCGGTGGATGCCTCCCACGGCACAACCACCGGCATCAGCACCCGCGACCGCGCGGCGACGATCAAGGTTTTGGCAAATCCCACAGCTGGATCGAAGGATCTCCGTCAACCGGGACACATTTTCCCGCTTCAGGCCGCGGAGGGGGGAGTGCTCAAACGGGCTGGTCACACCGAGGCGGGGGTCGACTTGGCACGACTCGCAGGACTCGACCCATCGGGGGTCATCTGCGAGATCCTGAATGAGGACGGCTCGATGGCGCGCCTGTCCGATCTTTTGAAGTTCAAGAAGAAGCATGCTCTCAAGATCTGCTCGATCAGGGATCTCATCGCCTATCGCCGCAAGAGCGAGAAGCTCGTCCGCAGGGAACAGGAGATCGAGATGCCGACGGATTTCGGTGACTTCAAGATGTTCCTCTATCGCGCCGAGGTGGATAACCATCATCACCTGGCCATGGTGAAGGGGCCGATCGACCCGAAAAAACCTGCCCTAGTGCGCGTCCATAGCGAATGCCTCACCGGCGATGTCTTCGGTTCCCGCCGTTGTGATTGCGGAAGCCAGTTGCACCGTGCACTGGCTCAGATTGCCGAGAGCGGGCACGGCGTCCTTGTCTACATGCGTCAGGAAGGAAGGGGGATCGGACTGCCGGCAAAGATCCATGCCTACAAGCTTCAGGAAGAAGGATTCGATACCGTCGAGGCAAACGAGCGCCTCGGCTACCCGGCCGACCTCCGTGACTACGGAACGGGCGCCCAGATCCTAGCGGACCTCGGAGTCACCAAGATCCGTCTTCTTACTAATAACCCCAGAAAGGTCGTTGGGCTTGAAGGTTACGGCATGGAGATCATCGAACGTGTCCCCATCCGCTCCGAGCCCAACCGGCACAACGCGCGCTATCTCTCCACGAAGAAGAAGAAGCTCGGCCACATGATCTAGGTGATAGGTTCTTGGAAATAGGCTATCGGGAGAACAATCCTCTCAAATCTCTCTATTACTTATCTCCCATGACCAATCCCCCAAATCCCCTTTAGCCTTCATAATTCATCCTTTAGCCTTCATTCTTTCCCAGATGCTTAAGCCACTTCCACCCAGACCCCGACTTGGGTTCAAAGCTGCGAACCGCATTTCGATCGTAGCAAGCCGGTACAATGCGGAATTTGTGGAACCGATGCTGGCCAAGGCACTCGAAGAAATCACCCTGATTGAGCCGGAATCAAAGACGTACGTCGTTCATGCGCCGGGATCCTTTGAGATCCCTTATCTGGCCGGCCAGCTCATTCAAAAAAACAAACCCGATGCCGTCATTTGTTTAGGGGTCATTTTTCAGGGAGAGACCGCTCATGCCAACCTGATAGCTTCTTCCGTGAGCGATGCGCTTTGCCGGATGTCGGTCGAGTCCGGCATCCCGATCATTCACAGCGTGCTTCTGCTTCAGAACGAAGAGCAGGCTCGAGAGCGCTGCCTGGGCAGCGAGAGCAACCGCGGCACCGAGGCTGCACGCGCTGCCATCGAGGTTATCCGCTCTTCTGCCGCCCTCACGACATCCGGAACCTGAACTATCATGGGCGTACGAAGCGAAGGCCGCGAGGCCGCAATCCAGTTTCTCTACCAGCGCGATCAGGGGGGGGGCGCGGGTGTTTCCGACCTCGAGGATTTCTATGCCTTCCGGGGACTTAGTCCTTCGGCTCGCCGGTTCTGCGAAGGTCTGGTGAGCGGCCTGCTAGAGCATTCCGCTGAGATCGACATCAAACTACGCGAGCACACCCAGAACTACGAGCTGGAGCGTCTCTCAGCCGTTGACCGCAACATCCTCCGATTGGCGATTCACGAGATGCTTTTTTGCGCCGAGATTCCACCCGTAGTCTCGATTAACGAGGCCATCAACATTGCCAAGAAGTATGGCACTGAGGAATCGGGACGTTTTGTGAACGGGGTCTTAGACAAGATCAAGTCAACGCTCCAGCGCCCGGACCGCACCCCCTCTCCGAGGAACGGGAGGGAGGCGATCGAGTCATCAGAGCCCCCTGAAGACTGATGGCTGGATGGCTTAAAAACGTCCTTGGCCGTATCACCGGCTCCCATCAGGCCGTGGATTGGGAGGAGGTCGAGGCTGCCCTCTGGCAGTCCGATCTCGGCGCGCCCACGGCTACTGTCATCCTCGAATCTCTCCGCAGCAAAGGCCTAACCCTGCATTCTGAGAACGTCCTGGAAGCCGCCCGTGAGGAGGCCGCAAAGTATCTTCCGGAAAAAGGAGAAGATCTCAGTCCCATGCCTGCCGGCTCGGAGGGTCCCGTCGTCATTCTCATGGTCGGTGTCAACGGCACCGGCAAGACTACCAGCAGCGCCAAACTCGCGGCCCTGCTGAAGTCCCGCGGGCACTCGGTCCTGCTCTGTGCGGCCGACACCTTCCGTGCTGCAGCTGTCGAGCAACTCAAGTCGTGGGGTGAACGCCTTGGCATCGAGGTAGTGAGCAGCGAGTATGGTGCCGATCCGGCGGCTCTCTGCCACGATGCCCTTGCCAAGGCAAAACGCCTGAAATCGGACTTCCTGATCTGTGACACCGCCGGCCGCCTTCATACCAAGTCGAACCTCATGCAGGAGCTTGCGAAAATGAAGCGCTCTCTGGGCAAGATCGATCCGACCTCACCCCATGAGGTCTTTCTCGTGACCGACACCACGACCGGAAGCAATGCTGTCGTGCAGGCTAGGGAATTCCACGCCGCCACGCCGCTCACGGGACTCATCCTGACCAAGCTAGATGGTTCGGGGAAGGGAGGCGTCGCCGTCGCCATCGCCCGGGAGACAGGCATCACTCCGCGCTTTATCGGCACCGGGGAGCAAGCTGAAGATCTCGCCCTCTTTGACCGCGCCTCTTTTCTGGAACGGATGCTTTGATTCCTCCTCAATGATGTATCTCTAAGGATTATGGCGCTGATCACCTGCGATTTCTTTTCGGAGTCCCTTGGGCTGAGTTGCTCGATGAAGGTCATCCTTCCGCAGCCAACCGTCTCCCAAATCGGTATGAGGGGTGTTGTTAAGGCCAAAAAACATCCAGTGCTCTGGCTCCTACACGGCCTGAGCGACGATCACACCATCTGGGGTCGCCGCACCTCCAGTGAGCGTTATATGGCGGAGACAGGGATTGCGGTCATCATGCCGAATGCCGGGAAGAGTTTCTATAAGAACATGGCGACCGGTCCCGCCTACGGCACCTTTCTAAAAGAGGAGCTCCCTAAAATCGCCCAATCTTTTTTTCCTCTGTCCCCCGATCGGAGGGATAACTTCGTGGCCGGGCTTTCCATGGGCGGCTACGGAGCCTTCCTGCTGGCACTATCCCAACCGGAGCGTTTTGCCGCGGCCGCCAGTCTCTCGGGTGTACTCGACATTGCCAACCTCACCCGCGAGGTTAAAGGAATTGATACTATCCTCAGAGATGCTTTTGGTGCCCCATCCAAGATCAGCGGAAGCGACTACGACCTTATAAACCTTGCCACGAAAGCCACCTCATCACGAGGACCAATCCCGCAGCTCTATGCCTGCTGCGGTTCTGAGGATTTTCTCCTAGCGGGCAATCACCGTTTCGTGGCCCATGCCGGAAAGATTGGCCTCCCCATCACCTACGAGGAGCATGAAGGCGCTTCCCATGAGTGGGCCTACTGGGATAGGCAGATCGAAAAATTTCTCTGTTGGCTTCTAGTTCGCGAAAAGCGGGCTGGTTAGCATTGACCTTCTTGATTCCTTGGCCAAGAGTTGATTGTACATGCGGGGGAGCCAGCTGGCTGAGAGGTACGGGACAGAACGGACGACCCTTTGAACCTGACACAGGTCAGGGAGAAGACTCAGGCCACGCAGTGCACCCCACGCGTGGCTCTTTTATTGCCCTAATCCTCACCTTTCCCCATTTCCGACCCAACAGCTTAATAGTCCAATAGTCCAAATACCCTCTCTCCCAATGATCGCACCAAAAGAATCCCTTGAACCCAGCTACGCAGATCTATCGAGCACCGACGCACTCCCAGCCAGTAGCCGCGTCTATGTGGAAGGAGCCATCCACACGGAGTTGCGCGTCCCGATGCGCGAGATCACACTCTCACCGACCAAGAACTTCTCCGGTGAACTGGAGCCGAACGCTCCCGTCCGCGTCTACGACTGCAGCGGCCCCTGGGGAGATCCCGAGTTCGAGGGCGACTCCTCGGAGGGACTTCCGGCGCTCCGGTCTTCATGGATCGAGAAGCGTGGGGATGTCGCCTCCTATGAGGGCCGTGAAGTGCAACCAATGGATAACGGCTACCTCTCAGGCAAGCATGCCGAGTACGCCAGCTCCTCCGAGCGAAACCGACTGATTGAGTTCCCCGGTCTCACCGGCAACAAGCGCAAGCCACTCCGTGCTTCCACAGGCCATCCGGTTACGCAACTCTGGTATGCCCGCCAAGGGATCATCACCCCAGAGATGGAATTCATAGCCATTCGCGAAAACATGGGCCGTGCCCAACAGACAACTCTCTCCGATCTCTCAGGCGACATCGTGCGCAACGAACTCGGCAAGCAGCACTCCGGATCCGGCCAGCTTCCGGAGAGCCCCTACACCCCCTCCATCTTCAGCCGCTTCCCTCAGCGTATTCCTGCTGAGATCACGCCCGAGTTCGTCCGCTCCGAGGTGGCTGCAGGACGAGCTATCATCCCGGCAAACATCAATCATCCCGAGCTTGAGCCGATGATCATCGGCCGCAACTTCCTGGTGAAGATTAATGCGAATATCGGCAATAGCGCCGTAGCCTCCTCCATCGAGGAAGAGGTCGAGAAAATGCGTTGGGCGACCAAGTGGGGGGCCGACACGGTC